>CALKYM010000313.1 GCA_938003525.1 uncultured Planctomycetales bacterium
GGGAATCGACAGCGAAACCGCGATCGGCCCGGCCCGCGCAGGTGCCCGTCACCTGGGAAGAGCTGGCACTGGGTCGCCGCGACCCGGATACCAACAGGCAGCAGACAACGACCGCCGAAGCTGTTGCGACGGCCGACCGAAGCGCTGCCAATCGAAAAGCGAAGGCGGGCACCGCGACGCGTGACGCGGCGGAACTCGAACAGCAGATCGGTACGAAAGTGCTCACGTGGCTGGGCGCCGTCGCCATGCTGCTGGCGGTTGGCTTCACCGTGCATTGGGCCTGGTCGACGTTTCACGTCTCGCCGTTCTGGCAGATTGTCGGCTTGCACGGACTGGGCATTGCGCTGCTCGCTGGCGGCGCCTGGGCGCGGCACACGCGGCTGGATCTGTTGGCGCAGGGGTTGTTCGGCCTGGGCATCTTCTCGCTGTATGCGACTACGTTCGCCGGCTTGCAGTTGCACGAGCTGTACAGTTCGACCGGCGCGTTTGCCGAATGTGCCGTGATCACAATCGCGGCGATTGCGCTGGCGCTGGCGGTGAACAGTCAGGGCGTGATCATCCTCGGCGCGCTGGGCGGCTATGCCACGCCGTTTCTCACGGCTACTGAAGCAGGCGACCCCGTCTCGCTGTTCTTGTATCTGGCGTTTCTTAATGCCGCGCTATTGGGGGCTTCGCTGTGGCGGGGCTGGAACGGTTTGAAGCCGCTGACGTTGGCGGCCACCGTATTGATGTTCTGCCTGTGGCTGACCAACTGGTACGACTACGAGCAACGCTGGTCGGCCACCTGGCTGGGGCTGTTGCACGCCGGGCTGTTCTTGGCGGCCTGCATGGTGCCGCAACTGGCGTGGCGGCGTAGCAGCACATCGGCCGACCTCTCGACGCTGGCGGCCGCATCCTTGGGATTCCTCACGCTCTGTTGGGCCCTGTTTCACGACAGTCCCGACCAGCGGCTGGCGCTGGTGGCTTGGGGCCTGGCGGCCGGCTACCTGGGACTGTTCGGCGCGGCGGTTCAGCGCGTGGGACTCGAAGATCGGCTGGCCCGCGTGTTGCTCGCCCTCTCGGCAGTGTTCTTCACGCTGGCCCTACCGCTGCAGCTCGATGATCCGGCCTATCTGGGACTGGCCTGGGCCGTCGAAGGTTTCGTCTTCACGGCGGTGGGGGTTTACTTCAGCGACCGTCAGATGCGAGCGTCGGGGGCCGTGGTTTACGCTCTGGCGGCGGCCCGCTTGCTGCTGTTCGATTACCTGTTGCTCGACGAGCAAACGTTCACGGCGCTGGAGCTGCGACACGGCTTTCTCACGATTCTCACGGGCAGCCTGCTCACGATGGGTGGCGGAGCGCTGGAATGGTTCTTCCCGCGGCGTTGGCCCCACCGCGATTCCCGCGAGGTGCCGTTCGGCAGAGGGCTCAGCGGCCTGCTGATCGCCGGCGGCAACGTGTTGCTGTTGGCCGCGTTTTCCCGGCAGTATTCCGGGCACCTACTGACCGTCATCTGGACGCTGGATGCCGCGCTCATTTGGGCATTGGGGTTCGCGCTGCGGCTGCCGGCAGCCCGGGCTTATGCGGCGCTGGTCGCGGTCGTCTTCGCCGGGGGCAGCGCAATGGCCGGGGGATTTGGCGCGATGGACGAGCACGCGACGCTCGTCAACCCGCGATTGGGAAGCCTCGCGCTGTTGGCGGGCGTGTATCTTGTCGGCGGTTGGGCCACCTGGCGCAGCGCGACGACCGATGACGTCGCGCAGCGGAGCAATCCAATGCGCGAGTACTCGCTGGTGCCGCAGTGGGAGTTCCGCGAGATCGAGCGCGGGCTGCACGTCGTGCTGGCCGTGCTGGGCAACGGTCTGCTGGTGCTGGCGGGATTCCTGGAAGTGCGCGACTGGTTCGACACGGCGGCAGCCGCCGGGCGCTTTAGGAGGGAATACGGCGACATGGCCGAGCAGGCCACACTCTCGGCGCTATGGACGATTCACGCCGCGCTGCTCGTGGCTATCGGCTTCGCGCTGCGTTATCGCGTCTACCGCCTGTTGGGATTAGCGGCGTTTCTGCCAATCGTGGCCAAAGTGTTCCTCGTCGACCTGGCCGAACTCCGCTGGCTGCCCCGCGTCCTGGCGCTGGCCGTGTTGGGCCTGATGTCGCTGGCCACGTCAGCGCTGTACCAGCGGTTCTCGGCGCGGTTGCGGGAGGCGTAAACGTAGGCTGCTGCCAACCGCTCTACGCTTCGATCTGGCTGATCTGGACTTTGGTGTAGAGCTGGCGGTGGCCGGTGCGGCGGCGGGAGTTTTTGCGGCGGCGGAGCTTTTGCACGGTGAGCTTGGGGCCTTGGCGAATGCCGAGCACGTTGGCGGTGACCTTGGCACCTTCGAGCAGGGGTTGGCCGAGCTTGAGGTCGGCGCCTTCGCCCGCCGCCAGTACGCGATCGAAGACGATCTTCTCGCCGGGCGGAACGTCGCGGTAGTCGATATCAAACTCGTCGCCCTCAGCGACTCGATACTGCCGTCCACCGTCTTGAATGATCGCGTACATGACCGCTCTACCGCTGGCGAAATACTGCTCACCCCATTTGCAACACGGCACTTTGGCCGGAGCGTTGCGTCGATCCCCCAGCAACCGCTGGGGAATTCACCAATTTAGCCCTCGCCTGCCGGCTCGTCGAGGGCGGTTGCGGGCCGATTCAAGACGTCCTGCCGCCTTGCCAGGTGCCCTGCGCTAGTCCGTCCGCAGTTCCTTGCCGGCCCCGTCGAAACAGCGGATGTCGAGCTGCTCGGGCGTGGCGGCCTTGTCGCCGTAGACCTGGATCGTCGTCCCGTTTTGCTCTTCCAGGTGGGCCAGCTCGTGTCGCTTTTTGTTGTTGAGGTACGTGGCCACTTCCTCGTGGGCAGTGAGCTCGATGCGGACCACTTCGTCCCGCTGGGCGGCCAGCATCAGCTTGCGAATGGCCTCGATGGCCGAGCTTTCGGCCGTCTTCACCACGGCGGCACCATGACAGACGGGGCAATCCATGAACACGCTGCGCTTGAGGCTGGGGCGAATCCGCTGTCGGGTCATCTCGACCAGCCCGAACGGACTGGTGCGGAGAATCTTCGTCCGCGCGCGGTCGCGCTTGACGGCGTCGCGTAGGGCGCGTTCCACGGAGCGGCGATGTTTTTCTTTCCGCATGTCGATGAAGTCGTTGACGATGACGCCACCCAAATCGCGGAGACGCAACTGCCGGGCAATCTCACGGGCCGCGCGAAGGTTCATCTGGTAAGCGGTTTCTTCGGCCGAGTCGTCCGCGCGGAAGTTGCCACTGTTCACATCGATGGCGACTAGGGCTTCGGTCTGATCGATAACGATTGAACCACCTTGCGGCAGCGGGACTTCTCGCTGATGGATGCGGGTGATCTCCGAATCGAGACCGTACTTGTGGAACAGCGGCTCGCGGCCTTCGTACAGTTGCAGGCGATTGACGTAGCGCGGCATGACCAACTGCAAAAACTCGCGAGCCCGCTCGCACGCCTGTGGTTCGTCGATGTAGATGGCGTCCACTTCGCTGGTGAACATGTCGCGAATGGTGCGGATGATCATGTCGCTCTCTTCGTAGATGTCGACCGGAGCCGGCAGCTTGCGAAGGCGACGCACGATGACCTTCCACAACCGTAGGAGATAAGCCAGATCGCGCGAGAGTTCCTTCTTCGTACGATCGATGCCCGCGGTGCGAACGATGAAGCCCAGGCCCTTCGGCGGGTTGAGCTCGAGCATGGTCTCGCGGAGCCGGCGGCGTTTCTCTTCGTCTTCGATCTTGCGCGAGATGCCCACTCGACCCAGCGCCGGCATCAGCACGACATAGCGGCCGGGGATACTGATGTAAGTGGAAAGCGTGGGACCTTTGGAGCCGATGCCTTCCTTGATGACCTGCACCAGCACTTCGTCGCCGCGGCGGAGGATTTCTTGAATGGGCGGCTTGATGCGAGGCCGCTCGCCCACCCGGCGACGGCGCCCGCGGGATGAGTTGCCGCGATCGTTCGACTCATCGCCGCCGACGTCGACGTCGCCGAACTTGCGCGGCTCGTCGAACGACTGTTCGGGATCGTATCCGCCCTGGCGGAAGTACTGGGGCTCGACGTCGCTAATGTGCAAGAAGCCGTTGCGGCCGACGCCGAAATCGACGAAGGCGGCTTGAATGCTCGGCTCGAGATTGACGACCTTTCCCTTGTAAATGTTCCCGACGTAGTTGTCCTGGCTGGTGCGCTCGATGTACAGCTCTTCGAGCGCGCCGTCTTCAATGACCGCAATCCGGCATTCTTCCGGCTGCGATACGTTGATCAGCATCTCTTGTTTCATGTTCAGACTCTCTCTTTCGGCATGGCGAGAGAGTCCGGTATTCGCTTTCCGGTGGTGTGGTGAAGATCACGACCCCAGCTCCACGTGTGTACGCGTGAGGACGCAACCCTGCTGTTCCAGGTCGGCCAGTCCGAGTTGCCCGAGCACGTCGCGCGGTGAGAGCCCGCCTTGGGGCCCGACGCGGAGGCGAAAGGAAAGCGCATCCGCTTCAAGCTTCAAATCGACGAGCAGCTCGCATAGATCGACCGCGGGGCCGTCTGTGCGGCGCTGGATGGGGCAACTGCTTGCAGCCGCGAGCCGTTTGACTTCTGCCGCCAGCGCAGCGTGACGCTCGGGAGGCACAGCGATTTGGTACGCGTGCTCCACGGCGACTGCCTTGCGCTCTTCGGGCGCACAGAGCTCGACGGACGCCACTTGCAGGCCCGGCGGCGATTGCGCGGAGAGCGCCTCGAACAGCTCCTCCGGTGCGCGCGGCTCGCTCAGCTCGACTTCCAACACTTCGGCCATACCACGGATGCCTACGGCCAAGGGCGACGGGAAATGGATGCGCGGCCGCGGGTGAAAACCCTCTGTCTTGCGTAGCGGCAGTTCCGCGCGACGGAACAGACGCTCCACGGTCCGCAATAAATCCCGGTGGCCAATCAGCCGCAGGCCATCCTCCTTCCGAAAACGAATCCGAACTCTGTGTCGAACCATCGGTTCGTCATCGTGCCCGGCACTGCCGTCGTGCGCGGGCACCCATCTTGAATGTTCTGTGGACTGTCAGTGCACGACGCTGAAACAGCGTGCGGTGTGCCTAGGTGCGACGGCGACGCAGGTTCGTCTCCGATTCAGCAGCACTGCTGGACAAGCCAGCAGTGGCACCCGGTCAGCTTGCGTTTCTGGTTCATGCGGACACGCTTGCCGCGATCAAAGGCTGGACAGTGCCGAGCCGCGAGCGCGCGTGCAAGCGTGGCGGTGCTCAATGCCCTAGTTCGGGCAAGAGCCTTTTGAGTTCCTCCTTCAGGTAGTTCTTCACGTCGCGGGCGTTCTCCAGTTCGAGCGCGCGGACTGCCACGGCTTCGCACTGGGGAATCGTCACGGTGCGACAGACTTTCTTGATTTCCGGGATGGCGGCCGGGGTCGCGCTCAATTGGCGCAATCCCAGGCCCAACAAAAGCATCGTATACGACGTACTGCTACTCATCTGGCCGCAAACGTTGACCGGCACCTGGGCCCGGCGCGCTGCGCGGGCGGCCATGTCGATTAACTTCACCACGGCGGGATCGCTGGCGTTGTACAGGCTGGCCACGTCGCGGTTGCCGCGGTCGACGGCCAAAGTGTATTGGATCAGATCGTTCGTGCCGACACTGATAAAATCCAGTTCCTGGACGAACTGGTCAATCATCATCACCGCGGCCGGCACTTCGACCATCATTCCTACCGGAATATCGCGGTTGAAGGGCACCCCCCGCTCCTCGAGATCCTCCATCACGTCGCCCAAGAGCATCTTGGCCTGGCGGATTTCCAGTAGCGTGGAGACCAGCGGAAACATGATCCGCACGTCGCCCAGCACACTGGCCCGCAGGATGGCACGCAGTTGTGTGCGGAACAGAGGCAAATTGCGCAGCGAAAGCCGGATGCTGCGCAGCCCTAGAAACGGGTTGGCCTCTTCGTCCAGCACGGGATTGGTGCCGGGGACCTTGTCGGCCCCTAGATCGAGGGTGCGAATCACCACGGGGCGGCCTCCCATCGTCTTCACGACCTGGGCGTAGACCTCGTAGTGTTCGTCTTCCGAGGGACGTTTGTCCGTTCCCAAATACAAGAACTCGGTGCGATACAACCCCACGCCGTCCGCACCGTGCTCCAGGCAGTGATCTACCTCGCCGGGGAACTCGATGTTGCCCAACAGTTGGATGCGGACGCCGTCGGCTGTTTCAGCGGGTAAATCGCGAAGCGACACGAGGCGGGCCCGCATTGTGCGCTGCTCTTCCGCTTCGTGGCGGTAACGGGCGATGGTCTCTTCGTCGGGCTGCAGAATGACGAGCCCATGGTCACCGTCGATGATCACCAGGTCGCCCCCGGAGACGTCCGTCAGAAACGGCCCCGTCCCGACCACGGCAGGTATTTCGAGCGCTCCGGCGACGATCGCCGTGTGTCCGCCGGGGCCGCCAATCTCGGTGACGAATCCGCGCACGAACCGCCGATCGAGATTCGCCGTTTCGCTGGGCGTGAGATTGTGGGCGAGCACAACGACGGGCGAGGTGACGTGCGAGAGCTCTTCGCGACGGCGCCCGAGCAAATTGCGCAAGAGACGCTTTTCGATGTCGACGATGTCGTTTGCGCGTTCGGAAAAATAACGGCTCTCCAGACCCTCGAAGACCTTGGCGTAGCGCCTGAGCACTCGGCTGACGGCGTACTCCGGCGAGTAGTGCCGGTCGCGAATCATCTCATCGAGCTCACCGCGGAGCTTGCGGTCGCGCACCATTTGCAGGTGCGCGGTGAAAATGGCGCCGTATTCCTTGCCCAGCTCGGCACACACCCGATCGCGATTGCGTTCGATCTGCTCAGCGGATGCGTCGACCGCCTGCGAGAGCCGATCGAGTTCGGCTTCGACCGCATCGCGCGTGACGAAACGGCGAGGGATGCGAAAGCCCTCGTGGTCGACCACGAATGCCTCACCGATAGCGACTCCGGGCGAGACGGCGATGCCTTCCAGACGCTGCATGCGGGTTGATGGACTCCTGGGCTGTCGGTCGCGACGGCCGGATAGGTGGCCTAACCGGTTGTATCGCCGTCCGCTTTGTTGTCTTTAACTGGCGTTGGTTCCGGAAAGTTGTTCTCGACTAACTCGACTAGCGCGGCGGTCGCCTGGTCGGCGTCGTCGCCTTTGGCCTCGATGGTGATCACGGCTCCGCACTCAGCGGCGAGAGCCAGCACCTCGAAGATGCTCTTGCCATCGACCTTCACGGTGTCGCAGCGGACGACGATCTCGCTCGTAAACGTGGTCGCCAGCTCGGAAAAGAGCTGCGCGGGGCGCATGTGCATGCCCAACGGATCTCGCATCACGACGTGGGCAACGGACTGCTTAACGTTCATGGTCGGCATTCGTGGCATTCGCCGATGACCGCTCCTGTCCGCCCCGCAGTTACGCGGGGCAGGACGAGCCGTCGAGTCTCAGAGGTCGCCGGCCAGTTGCGCGGTGGCAGAAGCGGCGGGACATCTGCACCGAGCAATCTGCACCGGGCAAGTGGTCGAACAAACGCTCAGGGGGCCGTACGAGCCTCCGCCTCGAAAGCGGATACCCGCGCCCCCTTCACGAGCCGAACTGTTGGTTGTCCGCCTCGTCGAGGAGTTGCAGGATGTCTTCGGCCGACTTGGCCTGCTTGAGAAACTTGCAGAACGTGTCATCGCGCAGTTGCCGCGTGATGTTCTCCAAGGCTCGCAGGTGATCGCCCGGCCTATCCGGCGGCGAAACCAACAGGAAGAACAGTTCGACTTTCTCGCCATCCAGGCTGGCGAAATCCACTCCTTCTGAACTCACGGCCACCGTGCCCAAAAGCTGTTTCACGCTGGGATGCTTGGTGTGGGGCACGGCGATGCCGCGGCCGATTCCGGTGCTGCCCAGCTCTTCGCGTTTGAGGATGGCCTTGACGATGCTTTCGTACTCCCCCTCAGGGATCTCGCCGGCGTCGAGCAGCGAACGCGTCATCTCGCGAATGATGCCTTCCTTGTCATCAGACTCGAGATTTGGCGCGACCGCTGCGCGGCACACGAAGTCGGCAAACTTCATGTACCCTCTCCTTTCGTTGTCAGAATGTTGATCGGCCGATACGTTGTCCCATCCGGTCGGCACGATCGTTCGCCGTGCCCGCCGCGTCGTCAGCCAGTGGCTGCGACGCCGGGCAAGCGCGCAGATCGACGTTGCTCAGTCGGTGGAACAGACGGCTAGCGCGATGGGTTCTTGCGGTGGTGGTTCTGAATTTTCTCTTTGTAGCGGCGCAGTTGCTGTTCGAGCTTGGGCAGAGCTGCATCGAGCGCCGCCATCAGCTCGCCCGCGCGGCCGGACGATGCGAAATCGTGTTTGTGTTCGGCTGAGACCCTCAGATCGACGCCGACGTCGTCCTCGTGTTCTAGGTCGGCGGTGACTTCGATCGAAGTGAGCCGATCGAACATCTTGTGCAGCTTCTCGACCTTGTGGGTGATCTTCTCTCGGGTCGCTTCGCTCAGGTGCCCATGCCGGGCCGAGATGCTGATCTGCACCCTCGTCTCCTTCTTCTAACTCCCGACGGCGCCTCGGGTGGACGAGGCTCGTAGTCACGAAGTCTAGCCGGTCGCCGATGCGCCCGGCCACGAGCCGCGCAGGGGGAGTAACCCTATGCCTCGCAGGGCCTTTCGGAAGTGAGCCTCAACCGAAGTTTGCCATTGTATCGAGCCACCCGGGCGATGGGAACGGTGGGGAGGACATGGTTGGCACCTCAGCGACAAGTCGCATCGGCGGCGGCAGTTGCCAAAATCCTCATCGAACAGGTGGCCCCGGACCGAACCAAAGCGCCAGTTTGTCGGACAGCGCCAACACCGCGAAGAAGCCGAAGAAGAGCACGGCCCAGACGATGGTCGCGACCCGCCAGCCACTGAGCCGGACCCCACGCGGCAGCCGACTGCGATTCACGTATAGCAGCAGTGCGCAATACAAGAACATCACACCGCCGTTCATCGCTGCCGAAAGCTTGAACAGCGGCAAGACCTCAGCCGCGTCGCCGCCCCACAAAAGAATCGCCGTGCCCAGCAGGATGGTGCCCCACAGGAAGATGTAGTAGAGCCGGCCCTCGCTGATCCATTGACTTTCGCGCAGCCAGTTGACCTTCACGATGTCGCTGGAGATGCGCGACGTCGCATCCAGGACGCCGAACTCGGTGGTGAGCAAGATCGCGACACCCATCACCAGAAACAGATACCTGGCCGCCGGACCTAACGCGTCACGGATCGCCTGGGCCTCGCCCCAAATGAAACCCAGGTCATCTCCGTACTCGCCGGCACCAGCGCGCAACTGGCCCTCGGGCGTGTAGTAGATGCTGTAGGCGATGAGCGAAAGGAGAGCGAGACACACCACGCAGGTGAGAAAGAAACTGAGGAAGTGCTCGACGCTGGCTGTGCGCCACCAAGCCCGCCAGCGACGCTGGTTCTCTCCGCCTGCCGGAAAGTGATAGCCGATCTCGGAAAGCGCTTCCTCCTGACCCGTGATCGGGCTGGTGATGCGACCGATGTGGCGGCCCATCCCGTAGCCTTTGTCTTTCACGTAGTTGCTCTGGCCCAGGTTCAAGCTGCCGCCGGCTCCGGCGAATGCCAGCGCGCCGAGCAGGAATGCCCAGGTGATCACTTCGTTGCGCTCGGGCAAGCTGCCCACCGACACCGAACCCTGCACCATAGCCACCACGGCGTCACCACGGACTAGCTGTGTGGCCAACACGACGACGGCGATCAAGATCAGCCCCACCAGAAACATCTGGACCTTCTCGACCGTCTCGTAAACGACGGGGCCCGCCGTGAGCACGATCCCGCAAATGAACAGTCCGCCGATCGCCAGTTCCGTGACATAAGGACTGTCGATCTCTCCGGCGTGTTGCGGCCAGATGAGCCAACTGGTTAGTTGAGCGGCGCCCTTGGCCCAACCGGGCAACATCCAGGGAATGATGTTCAACAGCAGAAACACCCAGCCCCAGTGGCGGCTCAAGCGGCAAAACGCCGTGATCGCGCTTTCGCCCGTGGCCAGGGTCCAGCGGGCGATTTCCATGTTGATGAAGTACTGCGTCGTTACGCCCAGCAGGCAGGCCCAAAAGAAAATGAAGCCGGCGCGATAGGTGATGTAGGGCCAGAGGATGAACTCGCCGCTGCCCAACGCCAGGCCGGCGAGAATGATGCTCGGACCGACCATCCGCCGCAGCGGCACGGGCTCCGGCATGTCGCGATACGTCAAAGGCGGCAGCGCACCGTGAGGAATAACCGAATTGGGAACGGTCTCTGAGGCGGGCGTTTCCTCGGAGGAAGTCTCAGACATGGTGGCGCCAGAGAAAGAGCTCGCTCGCACGAAGAATGAGCTGCGAGTCTAGCAGCGGCAGGCCACGATTCAACCATTGCGGCGCCACAAGAAGAGCCAGGCGCGCAACGATGGCCGCGCTCAAAGCCTGCACCACGCGCGGAGCCATTTGGCGAGACGCGGCGAGTAGGGCGCCGCCAATATACTTCCCGGCCTATTCCTGCTGCGCGTCTTCGGCTTCCGCCGATTGTGCGTCGACCGGCTGCGGCACGATCTCGCCGCGTTCGAGCTTTTCGCGCCAGCGCGCCACGGCCGTCTGTCGTTTGCCGGGGGCGTGATCGGGGCGATAGTAGTTCGTCTCGCCGGTAATGGCCTGCAGGTTCCAGAAGCTGAGCACGCGGACATCGAGGTCCTCGTGATCGAGATAACCGACGAGTTGTTCGGCCGCGTACTCTTCCAGTTGCGACGTCGTGTATCCCCACAACAGCCGATAGAGCACCTGACCGTCGTCGCCGCGTTCGACGGCCAACGCTTCTCGCACGACAGCGGCGTCCTGAGGACTGCGGGCCATGGCGTTTTGCAACGATTCGATCTGGCTGTTCCACGATGCATATTGCCGATCGTTGTGCAATGCGGCGATCAGTGGCGCGTACTCGCCGAGATAGGCCAGGCAGCGTACCGCCAGCGACTGGACTTCGGTGCGGCGATGATCGACGAGTTCCTTGAGCGCCGTCGTCAGGCGGATCTCGCGGTCTTGCTGCAAGTGCTCGAAGACGAACTCCGCCGCGCGACGCTCGATGAGCGGCGAAGTATCGACGGCCAACCACTCGGGAAACTCGGAGACGGGTTCGGCCACGCCCGCCATGATGCGCGCCGGAGCGGCGACCTGCACCGGTTCACCTTGTCCGTGCTGCTGCCAGGCGATGCTGCCCCGAACCACGTAAATCGCCACTAGCGGCACTGAAGGTTCGAGTTCCGGATCGACGCCCGGCGATCGAGCCAGCGCCACGTCGATTGCCACGGTGGAGTCTGCGTCGGCCAGCGCCAGGACGCCCTGATCCGCTCCGGCCCACAGTCGCACCTGCGGCTGGTCGCCACCCAGCGGCATCAACACCGCGCGTCCGTATTGGACGACCAACTGCGGCAGCCCTTCTGCATCGGGCGGGCCAAGCTGCACTGAACTCGCGCCCAAGACGTCCAGGTTCACACCCGTGCCCAGCGTCAATGTGGCCGGGAATGCCGGCAGCGCGAGCAATCGATCGCCCGGGGCAATCGTGCCTCGCAGCGGCAACCGGTCCCAGTCGCCGTCGTCCTGCGCGCGGAGCAGGACACTGATGTCCGAGACCAATCGCCCGATCGTCTCAGGCATCGGCGCGACCGAATCGGCCGGCACATCGCCCGTCGCTGGATTCGGTAAATCGTCAGGTGTCGGCGCCGGAGGTGCCTCAGGATCTTCATCGGCGGGCATCTCCGCTCCGGGGGCGGTACCCGTGGGAGTCGGCGGTTCTTCCAGATCCACGTCGCCGGCAGGTTCGACAGGTGCCGCATCCTCGTCGGGTGAAGGAGCGCTCGTTGTATCGAGTATGGGTGCGGAGGGGTCAGCCGTGTCCTCCGGAACCGTGCCGATTGCATTCGGGTGGTCATCGACTGCAACTTCAGTTGGGTCCGCGGGCGCTGCCGTGGCATCGACCTCCGGCGGGGGTGGCTGACCGGCTTCGTTGTTCAGTTCGGCGGGGTCCGTCTCCGTAGCGCCCGTTGCAGGCGCGGTTGTGGTCGGCTCGTCGCCACTGAGCAGCGCCAACAGTTTCTGGGGACCAACGGCCAATACAGCGACGCAGGCCAGCATCACCAACACCAGCGCTGCCGCCGCAATCGGCCAGAACCGCCGCGTGCGAGTCTCGCGGAGATAGTCGGGTATCTCGGGTTTACGCCGGGCGAGACTCTCGCCGGTAGCCTGGTGCACTACTGGCGGTTCGGCAGCCGGCGGATCGGCCACGGCAGCTGCCTCGCCAGTGGGTTCGGTCTTGATGCGCGCGGCCAGCGAATACATGCGGTCGCGCATCTCCGGCGAGATCTCGGCGGGTGCGCCCAGTACGAGCGTCAACACCTGGTGACAGGCAGCGACTTCGGCCAGATGGACGTCTGATTCGAGGCAGACCTTCTCGAAGTCCGGCACGCGTTCGCCGGGCAACGTGTTGTCGAGATACTCGGCGACCGTGTTAGGATCGAGCCCCAGTCCGCGGCCTGAGATGCGCGGCGCGGCGAGCCGCAGGCGACGGACCACGTCATTGATGCGATTGACGATGCCGGTGGCCGTCTCGCTTTCATCGATTTGACGCCCCAGCGTCTCGGCATCTGCCGGCTCGAGCACGCCGTCCAGGTAGGCCAACATCGTTCGCAGCGTCAGTCTCATGTTCGATTGCTCAGGGGCTATGGTCTGAACGGTTTCCAGGTGGCGGGTGCGCGGAAGTGGCAGCCGGCCGTCACTAGGTATTAGTGCCGTGCCGCGCTGAAAACCGTGCGAGAAACAGGAAAGTTTCTCCAGCACCAATGGGTGCGGAGAGCCCAAACGTCTGCTCACGCTGGACTTAGCGCGTGGCAGAATACCGCTGCTAGCGGCGCGCCGGACTGCCGGGTGACGGACGTCTGACTGAAGGCGCTCGCGGGGGTGCCAGCACACAGGTCACGACGATCGCCAGAAAGACTTCGGCGACCGCGAGGCTGATGGGATCGAGCGGAGGGGTCACTGGCGGCGGTGTCGGTGCCCAACGCTCGGCGGCGATCCAACCATGCGTTGTCCGCCGCCACTGGATGGCCGACGCTTCCGATGAAGGTGCCGTACCGCCGGCTGGAACCGCGCGTTCGCGCCACCAGTTCCAGCCAAGAAGCAACAACAGCACACCCGACAGCAACATCGCGGCACGCAACGACAACACCCCGGCGTTGAGAGGAGAAGCGATACCGGCGCTGCGGGCCGACGACCTTCAGACGGGCGGCGCGCAGCGGGGAACTTGCACTCGCAGTCCTCAGTCGTTGCAAGCGGGACGCCCAACGCACGGTCGCCGCCGGTTGCGGATGCGCAACCGTCACCGGCGCAAGCGATTGGCGGTCGAGGCATAATGGCGACCACAAGACGTCGTGTTGCAAAAAGACAACCGGCGTCGCCGAGCGCGGTGGCTTTTTCGCCACCTCTGTGCGCTCATCTTCGCGCGCAGCCGGGCAATCGAACTGGCCGTTTCCTCTCGCGCCATTTGCACAGTGTGTATGGGCTCGCTAGGGACGAACCTGTTATGCCCGCTGGTTTGCCCCATCGGTGGTGGTGATCTAGGGTTTGGTAGCCTCTTTCGATTCGTTGCGCCGCGCATTCGCACCAGGCGCGGCGAGCCGCCATCTCTTCAACACTCAGGAATTCGGACGCATGGCTCGCGCAAAAGCTGCATCCTCGATCGATCTCGATGCCATCCTCGACGCCGGACATTTGCCGGCGCTGCCGCAAAGCGCGATCAGCATTCTCGAGCTGGCGCAGAACCCGGAGAACGGCCCGGGCGAGTTCGCTCCGCCGATCGAGGCCGATCCGGGCCTGACGAGCCAGGTCTTGAAGTTCGTCAATTCGTCGTACTTCGGCTTCTCGCGCGAGATTTCGAGTGTGCGGCTGGCCATCACGCTGGTCGGCGTGCGGACTATGAAAAACTTTGTGCTCTGGAGCGCCGTCTTCAGCCTGATGCCCAATCCCAAGTGTGGTCCCTTCGATCTGCGGCAGTTGTGGCAGGACTCGCTGCGCAGAGCGATCTTCGCCCGGCGCGTGGCGCGGATCCTGGGTTACAAAGAAGCCGAAGAGTGCTTTGCGGCGGCGCTGCTACAGGACATGGCAGTCCCGCTGTTGGCGAAAGAATCCCCCGAGGTGTATGCCGAGCTGCTCGAGCGCCGCGATGGCGGACGCCAGCGGCTGTCGTCGCTCGAACAAGAGCGGTTCGGTTGGACGCACGCCGAAATCGCGGCCCAAATGGCCGGGCGATGGAACCTGCCCGACGAGTTGGCAGAGCTGCTGGCGCATCACATCGACGTCGACGCCGTTCTCGACGCCGGCACTCCCGCCGCCCTCGCGGTCGCGCTTTCTTCTCAAATCGCGGCAGTGGCCGACGAGCAGTGGTTCGACCTGCCCGCGCTGCGTGAGAAGTACGACCAAGTGCGGCCACAGGGCACGCCCGAACTGGCCGATGTGCTGGCTGAAGTCGACAGCGATTTTGCCGAGTTCGCACCGATCCTGAATCTGCCGCTGCCCGAGCAGACACTCGTCGAGCGTCAAGCCGCTGAAACTGAAGCGGTGAGCTAGTGAAGCGTCAGCCCGATTCATTCGGGCGACGCGAAACGTTCGCCAAAGACGCAAGTGCTTTGGCGCAGACAACATCGTAGTGCTCCGCCGAACGGCTCCTACTCGAAAACTAAGTGTTGACGGAGCACTCGACCAAACCGCTCTCCGGACATCGAGCACAGGTGGCTGACGACAGCGTTTCGCTGCCATCAGCCACGCCACCAGATCTGTCGCGCCGCATCTCGTGGCGGCCACTACGGTTGCAAAGGCACGCCTCGCGAGCGCGTGTGGTGAGATCGACACGGAGCGCGAGCGCTGGCTGTCCGTCAGAAGGCAAATGGTTCGGCGCAGACGTAATCACGCTACCAATCGGCTGGTTTTTTTCCACCGGCAAGGGTGTCGCTGCCGGATGCTCCGGACCGATCACCTGGGAAGGGCGGAGACGTTTTTCCGGTACTTCCACGCGGCTCGACCAACTCGTGCTCGGCGGAACCCCGATAGTGTCTGGGCAGCCCCGGGTGCCCGACTAGAATGGGATCGGCAGAATGTGCCGCGCGCGAATGCCTTGCTGATGCTGAGGAAGCAGGACAATGGCCGCCAGACAACGCATCCGAATGGCTCAGATCCTTCGCGAGGTCGAAGGCTATCTTGAGCTGGCGTTGCCCGAGCGCGCGCTGAAGGCCTTGGATCGCCTTCCCAAGGCAGCCTCCTCGTCGAGTCGCGCGCTGTATCTGCGTGGCGAAGCGCTGCGAGAGCTCCAGCGGTATGCCGATGCGATTCGTCCGCTGGCGCAAGCGGCGGAACTCGATCCGGAGGATATCCACATTCAGTTGGCGCTGGGTTGGTGCTACAAGCGCGTCGGCAAGCTGGAACTGGCCATCGACGCGCTCGAAACGGCCCTCAAAGAGCAGCCTGAAGAGGCGCTGCTCTGGTACAACCTGGCTTGTTACTGGAGCCTCGCGGAAGACAAGCCGCGAGCCCTGATGTGCCTCTCCGAGGCGCTCGACCGCGACGCGCGGTACAGAGACCTGATCGGCGCCGAGCGCGACTTCGATCCGATTCGCTCGGATCCCGATTTTCAAGCGATGATCGCCATCATCGTTTAGATTCTGTCTCGCAAGTGCGATCTGGCTTCGTACGGCGAATTCCGCCGGCAGTCGGCGTCGGCCTGCATCGACGAATCTGGAGTGATTCGCCTGCTTCGGCCTCCTTGCCGCCAACTGAATTCTCGCGCACTCGCACCCGACGAGCCACTTGCGAGACAGAACCTAGTCCGCTCCCATCTCCTGGCGAGCGCGTTCCGGACGGTGACCGCGTATTCCTGCTGCGCTCGTCAACCAAAAGCAGACACCCCCGCCGCGGCTCGCTGCGCGGGCGGGAGTGCTGATCGTGCTTCGTTGTCTCTGGCCGCGGGCGAGTTCCCGCTCGCGGCCAGCAGGTCATCTGCTTACCACAAGACGATCAAGCCGGCGTACGCACCGTGCAGCGTAAGCGATCCGCCGGTGTTCACGTCGAGAATCTCTTGTGCGTTGTGAATGAACGCGGGAATCTGCTCGTCGGCCAAGGCCACACCGCTGGCGTTGAACACTCGATAACCGAGCGTGCCGGTGATGTGATCGGTGACGATCAGTTCCATGCCGAGTTCGCCTTGGGCGATGAGGGAGATCATGTCCTCGTCGGACGCCAGATCGTAGGCCAGCAAGCCATCGCCGCGATGAACCTGCGAACGCTGCTTGGCGTTGTTGTAGTAAACGCCGGCCCGAGCGTCGGTGTAGATCCGCAGACGGCTGAACAGCGACATCTCGAGTCGCCCGCCACCCTGCATGCCAATCAGGTTATTGAGCGTATCGACGTCGTAATAGGCCTCGTTCAGGCCGCCGTTGTCGCCAAAGTTGAACCCGCTCTGCACGGAACCGAACTGCAGACCTTCGTCGAAACGGAACCACCGCACACCCCCCAGCACACTGAAGCCGAAGAGTTGGTTAGGTCCGCTGCGACGCCCGACGTGCGTGTAGTTGATTTCAAGATTGTGGAACTCGTTGTTCCGGCGGAGGCGATGCTCGCCCGCGCCGTCGAAGAACGAATCCAGCGTCTGACCACCCAGCATGATCTGAGGGATACCACCGGCGACCGGATTGAGGTTAATCGCCGTGTTCAGTACCAGGCCCGGCACCCGCAGGCTGATGGTGTCGTCCGAGGGATCGAGCCACCAGTAGTTGAGTTCGATGCCGCCGTTGCAGCCGACTCGGCGTCGGGCGTTGATGTCGAAACCGCCCTGCCAGTACTCTAGCCCCGGATCATCGCTTCGCAGCAGGCAGACCGAAGGCGTGGTCGACTCGAAGCTGAAGTGGAACGGATCGGGCTGCACGCGGGTCATGATCAGACCGCGAGCATTGATGAGCCAGGTGGGTTCGCAGCACGAGGCACAGCAACTTCCGCAACCGCCTCCGCCACATGCCGCACCGCATTGAGCGCAGCCGGCGCCGCAACTGTTGCCGGCGAGCGCGTTCTGAAATGCTGCGCCGTTGTGCAGCGTGTGCGACGCGTACCCCAGCGGCGCGCCCGAGGGATGAATCGACTGCATGTGGGCCCAGTCGTAGGCCTGGTCGTACGTCGGATAGCCGGCCGCACGAGACAGCGAGTAGCCGTGGACGTTGTAGGAAACCGGAGTCACTTCGGGCAGCGGCTGAAGCGACTCTTGCGCCAGGAGTGGCGCATTGATGAACAGGCCGCAGGCGCAGATGGCGACCCAGGCGCGCAAGGAGACTCTCATGTCCGTCACCCTCCGTTGTGGCGAATCACCGGCACATCCTTCATGCGGGCCGGCCTCCGCAAGGTGAGGCGCGCGGTCCCTCGCGCGGTTATCTGCCCGGGTCCCTCCACTGGACCACCAGACAGAATCCTCTCAATCCAGGACATGCATCGGCCAGCGGGCGCGGTGGGAGTGTCTGATTTCCCCCTGCTCGGCGCGGCTTTTTTGTAAAGTTGAGCGCGCAATCGGCGCCGCTCGATCATCCGCTACCACGCGGCGGCAAACCTTGGCGCGCGTGTCGGTGGTGCCGAGAAGAGAGGTCGCGAGCGGCAATCAGGAAGCCAGGGACGTGATCGTCGTACCGTCGCGACGCCGCGGGATCGTGCCCGCCACGGTCGGTGCAGCCGTGAGGCTGTCCAAGTAGTCGCGGGCCAGTTGCCGGTAGTCCGCCGCACCGGGGCTGTTGGACGCGTAGTCGAGAATCGATTTGCCGAAGCTGGGGGCCTCGGCCAATCGCACGTTGCGGCGGATGCGCGTCTCGTAGGCGCAGGCGTCCGCCCAGGGGCTTGGTTGCCCCTGCACCTGGTCGAAGAAGCGGGCCACGTCGCGGGCGACCTCTGCCGCCAGCCGTGTGCCTGCGTCGTACATGCAGAGCACAACACCGCGCAAGCGCAGTTTGGGGTTGAGCCGTTCGGCGGCCAGCTCGATCGTCTCCAGCAGTTTGCTGAGCCCGTGCAGTGCCAAAAAGTGCGGCTGCATCGGAATCAGCACCTCGTCGACGGCCGCCAAGGCGTTAATCGTGAGCACGCCCAGCGACGGCGGACAATCGATGAACAGGAAGTCGTATTGCGACTCGACGGCATCGAGCGCTGTGCTGAGCGCCGCCTCGCGTCCTTCGACGCCGGCCAACTCCGCTTCGGCAGCGGCGAGATCGATACTCGCGCGCACCAGCGCGAGCCGCTCGCGTACGTCGTGCGTGATGTCGGCCAGCGCGCACTCTCCCAGTAGCACATCGAGCAGCGAGCGCTCATCCTCGCGCGCGGTCACCCCGAGGTGTAGCGTGGCGTGGGCCTGCGGATCCATGTCGACGACGCACACCCGATGGCCCAATTCGGCCAACGCCGCGCTGAGGTTGACCGCCGTGGTGGTTTTGCCGACGCCGCCTTTCTGATTCAGGACGGCTACTTTCCGCATGAGAACTTCCTCTCGCCCAAGCGACGCGCGGCACGTCCTATCGGACACCGCAGACTAGATACCCTTATTCCCACCGGGGCGGCGATTATAGAGACGCGACAATCCCGGTCCTAGACGAGCCGCGCAGGCGACCGCCGTGCACCGCGCCTTCGGCCGAGACAACTGCTAGCGGCCTTTCGCTCCCTGAAATCAGCCGGTTGCCGGCCCTTTTGGAGGTTGCCGCGCGCACAGCTACCATTCACGAGAGACTCAAGCCGACAGGGCCCGATTCAGCGCTGCGGGCCGCAGTTGGGCCAGGCTCGTGACTTGGCGCTACGCCGCAGAAGCACCCACGGAGATCACGCCCATGCGAGTGATCGTCGAACCTATGGCCGACCGTGTCGCCACGCGCGCTGCCCGCTTCGTTGCTGAGCTGGTGCGCCGCCATCCTCGCTGCGTGCTTGGTCTGGCAACGGGCAGCACGCCGCTGGGAATGTATCGTGAACTGATTCGCATGCACGCCGAAGAGCAGCTCGACTTCTCGCGCGTGGAAACGTTCAATCTCGACGAGTATGTGGGACTGGATCCACAGCATCCGCAAAGCTACCGCCGCTTCATGCAGGAAAACCTGTTCGATCGCATCAACATCGACGTTCGCAACACGCACGTGCCCGATGGGCGAGCACTCGACTTCGAGGCCTATTGCGAACAATACGAACGCTCGATTGAAGAGGCCGGCGGCATCGATCTACAGGTACTGGGCATCGGCGGCGACGGCCACATTGCCTTCAACGAACCCGGTTCATCGCTCGGCAGCCGCACGCGGCTCAAGACATTGGCTCCGGAGACCGTGCGCGACAACGCCCGCTTCTTCGGCAGCGAAGATCAGGTCCCGCGGATGGCCATCACGATGGGCGTCGGCACGATTCTCGAATCGCGGCAGTGCCTTCTGCTCGCCTGCGGGAGCGGCAAAGCGCGGGCCATTCGCGACACGATCGAAGGGCCCGTCACCGCACAAGTCACCGCCAGCGCTCTGCAATTGCATCGCGACGTGATCGCGGTGCTCGACGAAGAGGCGGCGCGGCTCTTGGAGCGTCGCGACTACTACCAGGAGGTCGAGCGCGCCCAGGAGCAGTTGCAGACCATGCGACAGCGGGCGCTCAACGCCCAGCCCTATTGATCTTGAGATCGGCGGGCACGCTATCGCGTCGCGCGATCAGTCGCAGCCCCGACGACGTCCGTCTCCGCGGGCGTCTCGTACTCGCGAGCATCGAAGCGGCGCAGCCGATACAACACCAAACCGTGCGCCGCGTGATACAGCGCTCCGCACTCCACGGCTTCGTCGCGCGTGAGTTCGAGCAAGTCGCACAATCGCAGCACGGCCTTGGCAATCCAGGGCTCGCTCAGTCGATCCTGCTCGATGGCGTACGTGATGAACTCCAGCGTGTGGCCGATGCTGTTGATCCGATCCGCCACGTCCTGCGTAGTGGCCGGCCGCTCGAAATAATTGGCCGACAGCGAGCCGTCGGCCTGCTGAAACCGTTGCGCCCGCGTTAGCGCCCACTGAATCTTCTCGTCGACCTCTTTCCAGATGCCTTCGAGAATGTGACCCTGCGCCAGGTAGCGGTTTAGCGCCATGGTGAGGCCCACCAACCGGTGTGTTCCTCCGCAGGGGCTAGCCGGCAAGTTGTCGTTCAGCTCATCGAGCTCCATGCGCATGATGCGCTCGATGGACCACTCTTGGCCGTCGCTCGCCGTCCACGTCGCGTCGAGCGGCAAGAACGTGCACAGGCCCATCAGCGTCCAGCTCGCCTCCATGCCTTCGCGAATATCCCATTGAGCCTGCGTGACAAGGTCGCCGAGCTTGTAATCTTTCCCGCGATAGACGAGCGGCTCGTCGGCCGTCAGTTCCGACTGGCAGAGGTAGCCAATCCACTGATCTTCGTGGCCCTGCCCGGTATTCGATCCGGATTCCAGCGGCGCTTCGAGCCCGTGATCGGTAGGGCGCAGATTCCAACCCCGCAGTTCGCCGCCATCGAGCAAGTAGCGGAGAGCCGGCACGAGCTCGCCGTCGACCTCGATATGAAAGTTGGGGCCGAACGCCAACACGCCGTGCACGATCTGCCAGGCCGCGTGTCGCCCGGCATCCAGACGCCGCGCCTCGGTGAAGTCGAGCACCTCGTCGATCCGCGCCCGTAAGGCGTCGTCGGGCAGCAGCTCGTCTGGGGTGAAGACTGGCGGGACGACTTCGTCGACGCGGGCGGTCTCATCGGACGGCTGTCGATTGCAGGCCGTGCCCCACAAGAGCAGCGGCAGCAGCAGACCGGCGGATGCCAGTCGTCGGGTGGCGGTCTTCGTCATGGGGAGTTCGCCGTGGGCATGGCGCGCTCGATCCGGTGCGAATACCGATCGGCGCAGGTGATGACGCGGGGTCTTGGGAACATACCGCGCAAAACAAGGCGCGCCTAACGACGGGGCAAAAGAAAAAGAGATTGCCGGTTACGAAAACGACGGCTGTGGCGCACCAGCGCGTGGGAACCTACCGCCGAGTGGTGTTCGAAGGGGCGCTTGCGCGGATCGTGCGGCCGATGACGGCCTGTCGGCAAGATGGCAGAGTGTCACCTCGCGCGAGAGTCCCGGTTCTGCTGGAGCGAAACTCCCGGGTCACACAGCGGGACCAATGGATGCCGATGTTTGACGAAGGACGCGGTCGGCTGCGGCCGCGTCTTCTGTCATCAAAAGTGCAGACGCCGGCGGCTTCCGATGCCCAAGCACAAAAGGATCCTGACACTGGCGATCGCCCTGATGGCGGCGGTTGGGGTCTTAGCCGTCTTGCTGACCGTGCTGTGGTTGCAACAGGCGGTGGCCGCCGTGGAGGTCGACTTCAGCGATTGGGCCGCGCGGCGCGCCTTGTCACTTTCGCTCCGCGACCACTTCACGCAATCGGTGCGGACGGCGATCGGAGCGTCGCTTGTCGTCATCATCGGAGGCGCCGTCTTGTTGTGGCGGACGATGCGGCCCTTTGCGCTACGACTTGAGCGCAGCGAGGCCCAAACCCAGGCCATCATCCAGCATGCCGCCGAGAGCATTTTGACGGTCGACGCCTCGGGCGCGATCGCATCGTTCAATCCCCCCTGCGAGGAGCTCTTCGGGTACGCGGCCGATGACGTCGTCGGCGCCCATGCGCGGCTCCTTCTGCCGGGCCTCGACCTGACTTGGTCGCAACGGCCCGGTGACCAGCCTGATGCGCACGGCGAAGAAGCCGCGCAGCGCATCGAGACGCAGGGACGACGCCGCGATGGATCGCCGATTCCATTGGAAATCTCGCTGCGGGCGTTCCGCACAACTTCGTTCACAGGGGCTGTGCTCGTCATGCGCGACGTCACTCAACGCCACCGAATTGATGAAGAACACGGCCGCACGGTGCGCGATCTCCGCGCGCATAATGCGCGGCTCGCTGAAGAGGGACATCAGCTCGAGCGGATCAATCGACAACTTGAAGACCTGACGTACCTTGCCTCGCACGATCTCAAGGAACCACTGCGGGGCATCGCCGCCTATTGCGGCATTCTCCTGGAGGACTACGGCCAGCAACTTGATGCGACGGGCTGCGAGCGGCTCGAAGCGATGCGACGGCTCTGTCAGCGGCTGGAGCAATTGATTCACGACCTGTTGGCATACGCCCGCGCGGGAACCCACGACCCGGTCTTGCAACGTGTCGGCTGGCAGGAGGTCGTCGACGACGTGCTGGAAACGCTCGCGCCGCTCATCGAGAAACGTCGTGCGGTGGTCGAAGTTGCCGGGCCGCTTCCGGAGGTGAATGGCGAAGCGACGCTCCTTCACGAGGTCGTGCACAACCTGCTGAGCAACGCGCTGAAGTTCAACGATCAGCCGGTGCCGCGCATCGAAATCGGGATCGCGAACGACGACCCGGGCACGATCTATGTCAGCGACAACGGCATCGGCATCGCGCCCGAGCATCACGATACTGTGTTCGAGATGTTCCGCCGCCTGCAAGCGCGCTCGCAGTACGAAGGCAGCGGGGCCGGGCTATCGATCGTCCGCCGCATCGTCGAGGCCCATGGAGGCCGCATCTGGGTCGATTCGGCACCCGGCGAAGGAGCGACGTTCTTCGTTGCCCTGCCCTCACCAGACGGCGCCATGCCCCGCACGCGGCGTCCTTCGGCCGCGCATCGCGAGCCAGCGGCCGAGCCCCGCCCGTCCGGGCCACACGGCGCCTTCGAGCACACACCGGCTTGAGTGTCCAGGTAGCCGCGAACTACGCTCTTGTGTCGCTCGTAATACTAGCTGGAAAGATCGGCGGTCGTCGCGCCGCAAGATCGTGCCCGTCGAGGCGAATCAACCTAATGGCGTCGTGAATGAACGGAGCGTAACGAACGATGGTCACACCTGGATTATTGCTCTTCATCGCCCCGGCTCTACTGCTTGCGTTCTGGGCCCAGATGAAGGTCCGTAGCACGTACGCCGAAGCGATGCGCGTTGCGGCGCCGCTCTCCGGCGCGGGGGCTGCTCGGCACATCCTGGATTCAGCCGGGCTGCACGACGTGGCCATCGAACAGGTCTCCGGCCACCTGAGCGATCACTACGATCCGCGAGAGAAAGTCCTGCGCCTCAGCCCGCAGGTCTACAACACGCGCTCGCTGGCCGCCGTTGGCATCGCCGCACACGAAGCGGGGCATGCGATCCAGGATGCACAGCGCTACGCACCGCTGGTCGTGCGCAACGCTGCGGTGCCGATCGCCAGCTTCGGCGGCGGCATCAGCGTGCCGATGGCCATTCTAGGTTGGCTCATGTCGATGCCGCCTCTGTTGCTGGCGGGCATTGTGCTGTTCTGCGGCGTCTTGTTCTTTCAGCTAGTGAACTTACCGGTCGAATTCAACGCCAGCACGCGCGCGAAGAACCAACTGGTCCAGCTCGGCTTGGTGAATCAGCAGGAACTTCCCTACGTCGACCGTGTGCTGGACGCCGCCGCATGGACCTACGTAGCCGCGACCCTGCAAGCCGTGCTCACGCTTCTATATCTGCTCACGCTGCTGGGTGGAAACCGCGATTGAACGCGGTTTGTCATCTTGCGCGCGACTGCGGCATTTCATCGTGACTGCGGCAGGCTTCTAGTGGAGCGTCAGCCCGATTCATTCGGGCGACGCGAAACGTTCGCCAAAGACGCAAGTGCTTTGGCGTAGGCAACATGGTAGTGCTCCGCCGGACAATTCGCATCCGAAAATTACGTGTTGACGGAGCACTAGCCCCCACCCTCCGACAGCGCCTCACGAATGTCGCCCGCCATCCGCTGGGCGACTTCGGCGTTGGCCTCTTCGGTGGTGTGGCAGAAATCGATGAAGATCTGAGTCGGTTCGTCGCGAAACATTTCACTGAGATCGTGAAAGTTGGGATTGTCGGCCAGCTTCGACGCCGCCAGTTGCTCGGCCGATGCGCGAAACAGATCGCCGAACGACGTCCCCTGCGCGTAGAAGTCGATCCCGTTAACGTGCACGATGCCGTCGACCTGCTGTGCGCGCGTCTCGACGCCGTCGAGCTCGTCCTTGTGAAACACGACCGGCTGCCAATAGAAGAGCGCCGGGAAGCCATACGCAGCCGCGAGTTTCTCGACGAAGGCAACCTGCTGCTCGTAGTGGTCGATCACCTCGGCCGCCAACGCTTCCAGCGTGTCGAGTCGGGGACCGTCGTGCATGTGAGCGCCCCACGATGTGCGGTGCTGCAAGCGCCGTGACAGCCGCACGAGGCCCGAGCGATTCCAAATGCGATACGTGGGACCGTTGAGCTCCTCGAACGCCAGCACGTGCCAGCCGGCGCGGTGATGCACGAAGGCCGAAAGTACGTCGTTCGCCCCATCGCAAAACACAACCACCTCGGGCACGTTGCCGCGCGCGAGCTCGCGAGCCAGGGCAATCGCTTCCTGAGAGAGCACGAATCCTGGGACCGCGTGATTCTCGACCGCCACGTCGAGTCTGTCCTGCTCGACAAGTTGCCGCGCGACCAGCGAGGGAATCGTCTGATCGTCGCGCGCGCCGAGCCCCCACATCGACGACCCGCCGAACATGAAGATCCGGCTGGATTCGCTGCTCCCGTCAGCGTCGCGCGACTCCGGCTGCCACGTACGGCGGTGACCGGCGTCATCGACGTTGATGTACTGACCTTCGAGCGCGCGGGTCCGCCAGTGAACATACGGCCGCCAGTCGAGCCGCAACTTTTCGTTCAGCTCCTGGTAATAGGCGATTTGCTGCCGCTGGAGATCGGACAGGTCGGCCCGCAGCGAACGCGGGACATCCCGCGGCATGAAGAACAGCAGCAGAATCGCGCGGGCTGCCACGTCGAGTGCAACCAGCAGCAGTAGTGCAGCTCCGAGCGCGAGCCAGAATCGTCGCGGCCCCGAAGCAGCGGACCGAACCAGACGCCGCACGAGTGCCATAAGGTCCGAGCCGACTGCGAGCGAGCAACTTCAAGAAAACGAAACTTGCGGCCCACCATGGCCCCGACGCGTTTTCGATCGTAGCACGGCTGTCACCGCTCCGCTACGACATCCGGCGATCGCACCGATCCCGCGCACACCCAAGATGACGCGATTCACGATCGATGGACTCCGACTGGCGGATGCCTGGCTCGAAGCATCGATCAAGTCATCGCTGTCCGCGACGCAAGGCGGCCAGGTTCTCCTGGACCTCTCCCGCATCGGGGTCGATCGCCAGGGCCTCCTGAAAGACCTTCTCAGCCTCTGTCTTGCGCCCGCTGCGCGCCAGCGCGACGCCGAGATCGTTCAAAAGCCCCACCGAATTCGGATTAAGCTCGCGGGCGCGCTCGAGCGTCGCGATGGCCCTGTCCAGTTCACCGGCGGCCATCTGCAGTCGGCCCATTTGGTGCCAGGCCGAAGAATCGTGCGGATCGACTTGCAGTGCCTGCGCAAAGTCTTCCCGCGCTGCCTCCATAGCCCCCTGCCGCTGCCGCGCGGTTCCCCGCAGCACGTAGCCGTAGGGTTCCTCGGGCGCCAGTTCGATAAGCCGTGCGCTTTCGTCGAGCGCCGCCATCAGGTCACCCGCCTCCAGCGCACGCTCTCCGCGTTCTTTGTAGATCAGAAACTGATAGGCCCTCACATCGAGCTGCGCCAGCCGATTCGCCAGCGCGGCGATGAACACCAGCAACGTGATAGCGACAACGGCCCGCACACCGCGACGCACCGACGGCGCGAGCGCCGCCCGTGTGGCCGCGGTCACCTCGACCGCCAGCGCCAGCATGAGCAGTTCGGCGAACGACTCATAGGCCTCGGAAATTGCCTGCGCAGAGCGCAGCGTGCGGTAAGGGTCCCAGAGAGTGCGCGCGACGAACAGGGCGAAGTTGACGAGCCCAGCCAGGGCAATGGAGCCGCTGGCGACCGGCACACGGAACTGGCCGCACAATCGATCCAGCCAACGCCAGACACGTGTCAGGAGCGGCAGAAGACTCAAGTAGGCGACCGTGGCCACCAGCCAGGCGACTTGCAGCAGGTTGGCCTGCGAATCGGCCGGATAGAACAACCGAAGATTGTGAAAGTTCAGCTCGCCGGAGACATTCTCGCGTTCATACCACTCCGGCGTCTCGAGACTCAGCAGGCGCTGCCCCCAGCTCACCTCCTCGCCGCACATCACGAAGCACACGCCGGCCAACGCCAACCACCAAAGACTCGGTCGGCACATGCCATTCGCAACAGCTTCATCGCGGCCAGCGTCCGGCGTCCGCCGCCCCGCGAAGTACGTCACGACGAAGATCATCGCCGCGGCCAGACAGGCGGCCGCGCCGATCGACTCGTACAGCGCGTCTTCGCTGAGCAGCAAGCCGCCGTGACCCGCGAACTCGAAGAGGGCGGGCAGCACGTGCGCCAGCACGGCCAAAAAGACTAGAGCGATGGTCCGGCGCGAGCTACGCACGGGCACGGGCGCGAGGTCAACGTCGCGCGCGAGAATGTTTCAGTGGCAGCCAAGCGCCGTTCTCCTGGCTGCTGGCAACGCACTGCTGGATGAAGTACATGCCTTCGACGCCGTCGTTCACGTTCGGGTAGATGGTATCGACGCGCTCAAAACCCTCGCCCGCCGCCCGCTGGGCCATGTCGTCGAAGGCCGCGCGGTAGACATTGGCAAAAGCCTCGAAGAACGCCTCCGGATGCCCGCTGGGCAATCGACAAGATGCCGCGCCGAGCTCGTTCATGTAGGGCGCGTTAGGATCACGCGTGTAAAGGGCGTGGGGATGTCCGTTGCGGCGGTAGACCATCACGTTGGGCTCTTCCTGGCGCCATTGCAACGAGCCTTCGGTCCCGTCGATCTCGATGAACAGATCGTTCTCGCGGCCGTGGCTGATCTGCGAGGCAGTCACCGTGCCCAGAGCGCCGTTCTCGAAGCGGACGACCGCGTGACCGTAGTCGTCGAGCTCGCGCCCCGACTCGAACGTGCGGAGATGGCAACTGATCTCGGCGGGCATCAGCCCCGTCATGTAACGGGCCAGGTTGTAAGCGTGCGTGCCAATGTCGCCGAAGCAGCCGGCGGCACCGCTCTTCGAAGGGTCGGTTCGCCAGGAAGCCTGCTTCTGGTTGTCGCTTTCGATGCGGCGCCTGAGCCAGCCCTGAATGTAGTTCGAGCGAAACGCGTTGATCTCACCTAACTCGCCCGAAAGGATCATCTGTCGCGCCTGGCGCACCAGCGGATAGCCGGTGTAGTTGTGCGTCACCCCGAAAACGACGCCCGCGCGGTCGGCCTCTTCGGCCAGTGCTTCGGCTTGCTTGAGATCGAACGTGAGCGGCTTGTCGCACATCACGTTCAAGCCGGCTTGTACGGCGGCCTTCGCGATCTCGAAATGCGTATGATTGGGCGTGGCAATCGAGACGAAGTCGACCCGTTCGCCCTCAGGCAGCTTGCCTTCTTTTTCGATCAGCTCCTGATACGAACCGTACGCGCGCTCAGGCGCAATGTCGTAGTCCGGCGCTGAAGCTTTGGCCCGCTCGGGATCGCTCGACAGGGCGCCCGCGACGAGCGCCGCGCGATTGTCGAGCACGGCGGCGGTGCAATGGACGCGGCCGATGAACGCACCTTGCCCACCCCCTACCAACGCCATTCGCAACTTGCGTCCCAGCGGTGGATTCGTGGCCATGATTCGTGTCCTCTTGAAGAGCGTCGATGCATGTGCTGTCCGGCAGTGGCTACACAGTCGCGTCCGCGTTGCTGGTAGCCCGACTGGCAAACAAGTACCATACACCAGCAGCGGGGACCAGACACGGGCACACCATCATCGGCTGCACGCGCACTTCAAGAAGAGGCAGGAGACGCACACGATGGCACGTCGCTTGTTGCAACCCAACTTGTTGTGGATGGCCGCCGGCATCACGATCGGCGCGGCGGTCGTGGGAGTGTTCTTCGGTGGCATGGTCGTGGGCCGCAGCGCGTCGTCGAACAGTTGGCCGTTCGGGCCTTCGCTGGCGCACGCCGTGGCGACCGATCGCTACGAGAATTTCGCCATCGCCACGGGATTTCTCAACAACGACCTCGAGGCCGTCTACTTTCTCGATTTCCTCACCGGCGACTTGAAGGCGGCTGCGCTGAGCCTGCAGACCGGCAAGTTCAACAGCTTCTACGAGTACAACGTGCTCCGCGATCTGGAGGTCGACGCGACCAAGAATCCGCGCTACCTGATGGTCACCGGCGGCGTGAACTTGCGTCGTCAGGGCGGGCAACTGGAGCCCAGCGGTTCGGTGGTCTACGTCGCCGAACTCACTAGCGGGAAAGTGGCCGCCTACACCACGCCCTTCAACCGCACGACGATCAATTCCGGCAAGCGGTACGACGGCCAACTGCTGCTCTTGGACGTGCAGCCCTTCCGCACGACCGCCATCCGGGGCGGCTGATACTGTGGCAGCGAGTTTCCAAGCGCTTAGGCCGAGCGATCGTCTATCGCCACGGAGCTTGACTTCTGCGCGCAAAAAAATCGGCAGACGATCGACGCAGGCACGTAAGACGTCGACCGAACTGCCGATCCAGGACCTGACGCCCTGTGCGGTGCACGGTGCGCGGGCCCGATGCGAGGAGTTGGCTGCCGCCTAGTGTCGGCAACCACCGGTTGATTATCGAACGGGTGCCTCGGCCGGTCTGTGAGATGTCGTACAGACGGCCCGGCTAGGCGGGCCGCGGCAGCTCACACTGCGCCCGTCGCGATCGGCTCAGTTGCCAGCGGTCGCTCCGCTAGCCTTACCCCCGGCAATGGAGTAGTTTTGCGCCTTCTCGGGCGGCCCCCGCATCACTGTCTGCGCAACTGCAAGCTGTTTGAATCCGCAGTCCGGCTGCCGCCGAAGTCACCGGGAGCTATCGACATGATCCGCGTCGGAATCGCCGGCATCGGCTTCATGGGCATGATCCACTACGTGGCCTACGAGCGATTGCGCGGCGCGCGGGTGACGGCCATCGCCACGCGCGATCGCAAGAGGCGGAGCGGTGACTGGCGCGGAATCCAAGGAAACTTCGGCCCTCCAGGCCAGCGCATGGACCTCAGCAAGGTCGCCCAGTACGCCAGCCTCAACGAGCTGCTCGACGACGACAGCGTCGATTTGGTCGATCTCTGCTTGCCGCCATCGCTGCACGCTCCGGCCGCGATCGCCGCTCTCCGCGCAGGCAAACATGTGGTCTGCGAGAAGCCCATCGCGCTGACGCCTGGCGACGCCCGGCGGATGGTTGCCGCTGCCGATGGCGCAGGGCGGCAACTCTACGTCGCCCACGTGCTGCCCTACTTCGCGGAGTATCAGTACGTCCAGCGCACGGTTCAGAGCGGCAAGTACGGAAAAATGGTGGGCGGGCGATTTCAGCGGATCATTTCCGATCCTACGTGGCTGAAGGACTTCTACGATCCGCGCGCGACGGGCGGACCGATTGTCGACTTGCACATTCACGACGCGCATTTTGTGCGGATGCTGTGCGGCATGCCTCGCGCCGTCTTCGCCAGTGGGCGCGAGCGCGGCGAGGTTGTCGAGTTCATGGAATCGCAGTGGCTCTATGACGACGGCCCGACAATCGCCATGACCAGCGGCGTCATTGCCCAGCAAGGCCGGGCATTCACGCACGGCTTCGAGATTCATCTCGAACGCGCCACGCTGTTGTTCTCTTCGGCGGTAATCGGGGGTGAGCCCCAAGTGCAACAACCGCTGACGGTGCTCACCCCGAAAGGTCGCGTCGAACAGCCGAAGCTCAAAGGCGGCGATCCGGTCGATGCGTTCGTCGCCGAACTGCGCGAAGTCTGTCGCGCGGCGGCTGAGCACAAAGCATCGTCGATTCTCGGCAGCGAAATGGCACGCGATGCGCTGACGCTCTGCCACAAGTCCAGCGAATCGGTGCGTCGGGGCCGCCTCGTGAAGATTTGAATGCGTGCGATGGTAAGTCGCCAGGCGAGCAATGCCAGCAAAAAAGAGGCTCAGAAAACTGCCGCTGGCGCGATCCAACTTGGACCACGGTGCGTAATGCCCTGTGGAAGGACCACGCTTCTCATCCAGGGTCGGCGCAGGCACGCGAGCCAACCGGCGGTAGCGATTGTCGCGATGGCGACACGTGCGCCGGCGGACGTCGCGCGTTCGAGATATCGAGCAACGCACGCGCGAGCGCGCCAGGCGGTCTATCTCTTGTGCACGGTTCAACTGCGCCAAAAGGCAGTTGATCGCACCTCTCGCAGCGACTGTGCGGGTCGTAAGTCATCCGTGCACAAAACGTTGGCGATGGTTTTTTGACCGTCCCCAAAACGTGATCTATACTCGGTTTGGCCGGATGTAGACCGACCTTTCTGGCCCTATTTTGCCTGCTGGATGCGCCTCCAGGCACCCGCTGCGTCTGACGGATGGACACGCAGTTCTTCCGTCGATCGCGTTCCGCTCGCCACGGAACAAGGAACGCAGCGGTTAGCCGGGCCCCGATGGAAGAGAACCACGATGCAAAACTGGGTCCGTCTGCGCTGGCCGGCCGCCTTCACCTTCTTGCTGCTTCTGGCAACCTTTGCTGCGCCGGCCGCAGCCCAGGTGCGCATTGTCCCGCCCGCGGGTGAGTCGGCCACCGCCGACGTCGTTCAGCTTCAAGACCTGCTGGAGCAGGGACGGCAACTCGAGCTGCAACGCCGCTGGGGCGAAGCTCTCACGCTCTATGAAGACGCCCTGCGAGATCATCCGGGCGAGTCAGACCTCCGCCGACGTTTCGATCTGGCGAAGCTGCACTACGACCTGGGCCGCCGCTACGCAGACAACAGCTTTCAGCACGCCGTGGCGCAGATGGGCGATGCCGATGCGCTGGAAGTCTACAGCGACGTCTTGCTCAAGGTTCAATCGCACTACGTCCACCGCCCCGATTGGGCGCGACTGGTGGCCTGGGGCACAAGTAGCTTAGAAGTCGCCCTGACCGACGCGGACTTTGTCGACCAGCATCTGGATCGCGTCCCGCAAGATCGTATCGATCGCTTCCGCAACAATCTGCGGCACTGGGTCGGCCAGCAACAAATCACGGGTCGCCACACGGCGCGCGACGTCGTGGCCGCCGCTGCCCGGATGACGCGCGATCACCTGGGATTGCCGGTGCCGGTGAGCGTGATGGAATACACCTGCGGAGCGACCAATTCGCTCGATGACTATTCGGCCTACCTCACGCCCGATCAATTGGGCGACGTTTATTCGCAGATCGACGGCAACTTTGTCGGGCTCGGCGTCGAACTGAAGGCCGACGGGAACTCCCTGTTGATCGTAAACGTCATCACCGGCTCTCCGGCACAACAGAGCGGCGTCCGGGCGGGCGACCGCATCGTGGCCGTCGACGGACACTCGACCGGCGACATGACGACCGACGAGGCGGCGGGCCTCTTACAAGGCGAGGAAGGCAGCCTCGTGGAACTCACGGTGGCCACCGCGAATCAATCGCAGCGAACCGTCACCGTTCGCCGCGCCCACGTCGAAGTGCCCAGTGTCGATCGCGTGCGGCTCGTCGACGAGTCGCAAGGCATCGGCTACCTGCGTCTGACCTGCTTTCAGAAGACCACCAGCCGTGACCTCGACGCCGCCCTTTGGGACCTGCACCGTCAAGGCATGCAGTGCCTGATCATGGACCTGCGGGGCAATCCCGGCGGCCTGCTCTCCAGCGCCGTAGAAGTCGCCGACAAGTTCGTCGACCGCGGCACGATCGTCTCTACCCGCGGCCGCAACCCGCACGAAGATTTCAACTACTCCGCGCATCACAACGGCACCTGGGGCATCCCGCTGGTCGTGCTCATCGACGGCGACAGCGCTAGCGCCAGTGAGATTTTCGCCGGCGCCATGCACGAGTTGGGGCGGGCCACCATCGTGGGCAACCGCAGTTACGGCAAGGGTTCGGTGCAGGGCATCTTCCCGTTGAAGTCCGCGCACGGTCTGCGGGGAGCGGGCTTGCGGCTCACCACGGCCAAATTCTATTCACCCGCCGGTCATCCCTACAGCAAGGTCGGCGTGCAGCCAGACGTGCAGGTGCGTGTGACCGCGCGACCGGCCGATGGCCAGATCGTCGGCGCCGCCTTCGAGCAGAACGATCCCTACATCAGCGCGGCGGTGGGCGTCGCTCAACAGCAGGTCGCTCGGCGCTAGCCAGTGCCCCGTCATGGCAAGTGGCACGCCTCGGCCGGATCGTCGCTGGCAACTGGCCACACTCGCGCCGCTCACAAAGCTTCGCGTGTCGCCCGAGTCGAAGCACGCGCTCGCCGTCGACGAGCTGCAGAATCTCTACCTGTTCGATCCCCTCGGTGTGCTGGCCGCGCAAACCAAGCTCGACGCGCCCATCGTCGATGCGGCCATCAGCGGCGACGGCCGTGCCATCGTGGTTGCTACCTTCGCTGGCAAGCTGCTCTGGCTCGATCGCCAATTCCAAGTTCGCCGGTCCGACCAGGTGCAGCAGCCCGTGGGGGTCGCGGTTGATGCCCATGGCTGGTATGCGGCGGTGGCGCTGGCCAATACCACGCTGGTGCTCGACTGCTACGGGCGTGAATGTCATCGGTTGCGCTCCCCGCGCCCGTTAACGCACATGGCGTTTGTCGCCGACAGCTCCGAGATCGTCGCGTCCTCTTCCTATGGCCTGTTGGCGCGGTATGGACTCGATGGCGAAGCCACTTGGTCACACAATCTGGCCAGTCGCGTTTCGGCAGCCGCTGTCGATGCGACGGGCAAGCGGATCGCGTTGGCTGCGTTCGCACAAGGACTGCTGCGATTCGATGGTCGCGGCGAGGCGATTGGCAGCCTGCAGAACATCGAGATGCCTTCGGCAGTGGATCTGAGCGCCGATGGGCGGTGGATCTTCACCGCCTCGCTACGGCAACAGCTCAGCCTGCTGACGTTTCTCGGCGATGTCGTCTGGCAGGAGTCCAGCGACGGCCCGATTGTCGATGTGGCGCTCGATCCACTCGCTCGCTGGGGCTGGTATGCGCTGGAAACCGGTCGAGTCGGCTGCCTCGACTTCACGCCCGTCGTCTCCGCCGTGCCAGGCGGATAGACGCAAGCTTTTGCGCCTACTGGCTTTCTGCACTCCCTCGCTGGCGATCGCAAGTTGCCCGGCAAACTTTGCGCAATCGGTGACGTCTCCGGTTTGCATGCTGGCGGGCGCTGCCCGGGCGATGCTATCTATCTTGGCGTGCTACCGACGGTTGGTTACGATCGTTTGATCGCGCATAACCCGTCGGCCAGCGGAGTTCGCGCGATTCTCGGCTTGATTCGCTGACCCGAGTCCCTCCTGCCTGTGTCAGGACGGGACGCCGCCGTCGGACTCGGCGGTTTCCGATCGCAAGAGAGCATCCACGCTGTCAGCGCAACCCACGATCTACGATCGTTTGGCGGCCCCCGTTTCACGGTATTGGCCGCTGATCATTCTGGCATGGGCGGCCATCGTCTGGGCGTCGAATCATTACGCGCCGCTGTGGGACGATGTGACCCACGATGGCGACTTGGCCTACATGCCGCCGGAGATGACCACCGTGCGCGGCCACGAACTTCTGGCCGCCGCATTCCCGAAAGCCAAGGCCAAGAGCCAGTTCGCCGTGGTGGTCGAGCGGCGCGAAGGCTCATTGTCGCCCAACGACCTGGCGGTGGCCGATCGCATCGCCGATCTCCTTCGCCTTTTGACCGAAGACCCCGGTGAGTCGGTCTACGGCTCACAAGAGGTGATCGACAATCTCATCGCCGAGAACTTTCGGCTCTTGGTCAACGCCGACCGCGAACTCGAGGCGGCCGACCGCGAGTTGATCCAGCAGTTGGTGGCCGCATTTCGACCGGCTGGCAAGCCAGAGCTGCCACTGGTCGGCGTCTGGAACCGTCGCGACGAAGTCGTCGGCGAGAAGCTCACCAGCGAAGTCGACGACCGTGGCCAGGCCACGCTGGTCTTGTTGCTGGTGCGGCACGAATTCATGGCCACCAGCAACATGCAATTGATGGCCGCGCTGGAAGCGCTCGTCGACCGCATGGAAGTCGCTCCCGAAGTGAGCGACGCAGGCTTGGCGCTGGGCATCTCGGGTTCGGCGGCCATCGGCGCCGACACGCTTAATGCCGCCAAGGAGAGCATCTCAAACATCGAGGTGACGACCGTCGCCCTGGTCGTGCTCATTTTGATCGGCGTCTACCGCGCTCCCCTGCTGATCATCGTCACGCTGACCACCATGGTCGTTTCTGTGATGGTGGCCGTCGATCTGGTTTCGATGCTCACCCAGGTCTCGTGGATCGACTTCAAGGTCTTCAAGACCACGAAGATCTTTGTCGTCGTAATTCTGTTCGGCGCCGGCACCGACTACTGCCTGTTTCTCATCTCGCGCTATCGCGAAGAGCTGCAGAACGGGCTCGATCCCGAACAGGCGGTCGCCCGCGCGTTGGGCAATGTGGGCGACGCGCTGGCCGGAAGTGCGCTAACCACCATGGTCGGTTTGGGCACGATGGTCTTCGCCTCGTTTGGCAAGTTCACCTACAGCGGGCCGGCCATTGCCATGTGTCTCTGCGTGGCGCTGCTGGCCTGCGTGACGCTGACGCCCGCTCTGCTTCGCCTTTTCGGCAAGGCGGTATTCTGGCCGTTCGGCGTTGCCGCACCCGGCAAAGAGGCACCGCAGTCCAACTCGCTGTGGAGCCGAATCGGCGGGCGCACCATGTTCGGTGGCTTCTGGGACCGCGTCAGCCACGCCATCGTCGCCCGTCCCGGATTGATACTTGTCGTCTGCGTCTTACTCCTGGCGCCGCTGGCCTTCGCCGGTTGGGAAGTCGGCATCAGCTACGACCTGCTGGGCGATCTGCCGCCCCAGCGGCAAAGCGTGGTTTCGACCAATGCCCTCAAGCGACACTACGCCGCCGGCGATATCGGGCCGACCACGATTCTCGTGCATCAAGAGAGTGGCGAATTCGATTCGCCGCAGGGCCGCGCAAAAATCGCTCGTTTGTCAGTCGACCTGGCCAGGCAGGAAGGCATCACCACCGTTCGCAGTCTCACCCAACCCACCGGCGATCCCCCGCGGCGTCGCGGATTGACCGCCGGCGGACTGCGCCATCAGACGATCAACGTGCACTCGCGCACGCGCGAGGTCTACGTTTCGCAACAGCCGGGTTGGGCCGGCGACGTCACGCGGTTCGATGTTGTGTTCAGCGAAGACCCCTTTTCCAAAGAGAGCGTCGCGCGATTGGACCAACTCGATCAATACCTGGGCGAGCTGGCTGCCGATCCCCAGTCGCCCTGGTACCAGGCAGAGTTCGACTTCATCGGCACCACTCCCGGCGTTCGTGACTTGGAAGCCGTGACCCTCGCCGACTCGACACTGATTCGTCAGCTCGTGGTGGTCACGGTGCTGGCCGTACTGATCGTGATACTGCGGCGGCCGATGATCTCGATGTATCTGGTGCTTTCCGTCGTGTTCAGCTACCTCGTGACCATCGGCGCCACGGAGTTGGCCTTCAGTTGGTTGTACGGTCCGAGCTTCAGCGGCTTGGACTGGAAGGCTCCGATCTTCCTGTTCGTGATCCTGGTGGCCATCGGCGAAGACTACAACATCTACCTCACCACGCGGATCTTCGAAGAGCAGCGGTTGTTCGGTCCCATCGAAGGTCTGCGGCAAGCCGTGGTCCGCACGGGCGGCATCATCACCAGTTGTGGGCTGATCATGGCCGGCAGTTTCTTGTCGATGATGACCGGCACCTTGCGGGCCATGTCCGAATTGGGATTCGCCCTCTCCCTGGGCGTGCTGCTCGATACGTTCGTGGTGCGCCCGGTTTTGGTGCCTTGCTTCCTGGTGCTCGTCTATCGCTGGCGCGAGGCTCGCGAGCGCCGCCGCAGTGCAGCGCCGACCGAAACCGGGATCGAGCCCGTGCCGGTACCCCTGGGACGCGGCCCCCACGCGCGCCAGCCCGAGCGGGCACCCTCTCGCTAGTCTCGCCGCTGGTCTTGCTGCCCAGCGGGCGGCACGCGCTCTGCCAACATGCTGCTCAGCTTCTGCTTACGTTCTGCGCAATTTCGCGTCGGAGAGCGGTTTGGCGGATTTTTTTCGATTCTGGCCCAAACCGATTGCATGCAAGCAATTAGGCGCTATCATGCCCAGTTCGAGAGGGATGCAAGGCATTGGGTTTGCTTCCTGCGTACCGTCTCAGGCTGCCCGCTTCGCGTGTAGCTACCGCGAGCCGCACTGCCCGACCGCGCTCGGTCGAGGCCGTTGATCGCGGCGGATAGACCTTCTGGAACCGTTTGTGGAAAGGGGAGCAACGTGACTCCGCAAGAAGTACTTGCCCTGTGCCGGGAAAAAAACATCAAGGCCGTCGATCTCCGCTTCATGGATTTCCCCGGTCTCTGGCAACACTTCACCATCCCTGTCACCAAGCTCGACGAGGACGTCTTCGAAGATGGCCTGGGCTTTGACGGGTCCAGCATTCGCGGCTGGCAGGCCATCAACGAAAGCGACATGATCCTCGTCCCGCAACCCGAGACGGCGATCGTCGATCCGTTCACCGAGCTGCCCACGCTGGCGTTGATCTGCAATATCGTCGACCCGATTACGCGTGAGGACTACACGCGCGACCCGCGCAACGTGGCGCGCAAGGCGGTCAACTATCTCAAGAGCAGCGGCATCGCCGACACCTGCTTCATCGGCCCGGAAGCCGAGTTTTTCATCTTCGACGACGTTCGCTTCGATCAGCGCAGCCACGAGGGCTTCTATCACCTCGATAGCATCGAGGGCGAGTGGAACCGCGGCCGCGACGAAGGCCCCAACCTGGGCAACAAGCTACGGCACAAGGAAGGCTATTTTCCGTGTCCACCTGCCGATCAGATGATGGACATCCGCAACGAGATGATGCAGACGATGATCGACTGCGGTCTCG
>CALKYM010000314.1 GCA_938003525.1 uncultured Planctomycetales bacterium
CCGAACCACCGCCGAAAGCCCCAGCGGCCGCGGCGCGCAAACTTTTTGGCTCGCGTTTTTCACCGAGTTCGAAATTGTCTCGCAGTGCGCGCGGACGTCGAGGTCGATGTTCGCCCTGTCCAACACGCCGCGGGGCCGCCCCCCGCGTATAATCGGGGAGATTCGATAGAGACTTTGGCCGCCAAACGCCCTGGAGTGCTACATGTCTGCCGTTGGCAATTCGCCGCTGGTCTACATGGACAACCACGCCACGACGCGGGTCGATCCGCGGGTCGTGGAGGCAATGTTGCCGTACTTCACCGAGCAGTACGGCAACGCCGGCAGTGTGAGCCACGAGTTCGGCGCGCAGGCCAGAGAGGCGGTTGACGCCTCGCGCGAGACGATCGGCGAAGCCATTGGCGCCACGACCCGCGAGATTGTCTTCACCAGCGGCGCGACCGAGAGCAACAACCTGGCCATTCGCGGACTGGCCGAGCGCGGACGGCGGCGCGGCAAACACATCGTCAGCGTGGCCACCGAGCACAAGGCGGTGCTCGATCCATTGGCCCGCCTCGGCCGTCGCGGCTTCGAGGTCACGCTGTTGGACGTCGAACAGGCCGGATCGCCTCAGGCCGGTCGTGTCGACCCGCAGGCCGTCGCCGACGCGCTGCGCGACGACACGTTGCTGGTGTCGGTGATGCTGGCCAACAACGAGATTGGCACCATCGCACCCGTCGCCGAGATTGGCGCCATCTGTCGCGAGCGAGGCGTGCCACTGCACTGCGACGGCACGCAGGCGGTCGGCAAGATTCCCGTCCATGTCGATGAGCTCCACGTCGACCTGATGAGCTTTTCGGCCCACAAGCTTTATGGGCCGAAAGGTTGCGGCGCACTGTTCGTCAGGCGGCGCGGCAAGCCGATGCGGTTGGAGCCGCTCATCCACGGCGGCGGGCAGGAAGGCGGCATGCGAAGTGGCACGTTGAACGTGCCCGGCATTGTTGGCTTCGCGAAGGCCGTGCGACTTTGCCTGGAGGAAATGGGAGACGAGCAGCCGCGGCTTTGCCGGTTGCGCGACGAACTACATCACTCTATCGCAGAGCGAGTCGAGGGCGTCTCGCTCAATGGACCCGTGCTGGATTCGACTCATGTCCGGCTGGCCGGCAATCTCAACCTCAGCTTTGCCGACGTCGACGGCGAGGCGCTGATGATGAGCATGAAGACCGTCGCCGTCAGCTCCGGAGCGGCCTGCACGTCGGCCAATCCCGAACCGAGCCACGTGCTGCGGGCGATCGGGCTGAGTGAGGATCTCACGCGCGCCAGCCTCCGCTTCGGTCTGGGGCGATTCAATACCCCCTCAGACGTCGAAATGGCCGCCAGTGCCGTCCAAGCGGCCGTGGAGAAGCTTCGGAAGTTGGGGAGCCTGACGTAAGTGTCGCTCGCCCAGGCAGGCCACCGTGGCCGCTTGCTGGCCGGTACGAGGCCGGTGCGCCGCAAAGTCTTGGACGAATCAGGTTTCCGGCGGCGAAAAGCTTGCCTCTTCCCCGCCGCGAGCCGATCGTATAATTTAGTCACATGCGGCTGTCAAAATGGTTCCTGAAGCACATGGGTGGGTAGTATGCCTGTCGTTCTCACCGAGAAAGCTGCGAGCGAAGTCAAGCGGATTATCGACGAGCAAAAGCTGGAGGAAGGCACGTTGCTCCGCGTCGGTGTGGTCGGCGGCGGTTGCAGCGGCTTTCAGTACAGCCTGGGCTTCGACACGAGCTTCGACGCCAAGGCCGATTCGAAGTACGACTACCACGGCGTGACGCTGGTGGTCGACAAGAAGAGCGACCTCTATCTCGACGGTACGATGGTCGACTTCTACGACGGTCTCGAGAAGCGTGGGTTCACGTTCGAGAACCCCAACGCCACGCGTAGCTGCGGCTGCGGCCAGTCGTTCTCGGCCTGATCGCCGCGCCCAGTCGACGTCCGTGTGAAACATAGCGCCGCGGTGCTGGTGGCATTGTCCCCGGCACCGCGGCGTGCCTGTTTCTGCCAGGCGCCGCGCCTCAGCGGCTGGCTACCAGTGCCAACTCGCCTTGAGCTCCTTGTTGACGACGCATTCCTCGGGCCAACGTCCCTGATAGAGCTCGGCGATGCACTCGGCGGCCAGCCGGCTCATATCGACCTGCGATTGCTCGTCCAATCCCCCGACGTGTGGCGTGAGCACGATGTTGTCGAGCTGCAAGAGTGGGCTTTCCAGCGGCAGCGGCTCTTGCTCGAAAACGTCGAAGCCTGCACCGAGCAGGTGATCGCGACGCAGCGCGTCGGCCAGCGCTTCTTCGTCGACAATGCCGCCCCGGGCCGTATTGATCAGCACCGCCCCGACCTTCATCGCCGCGAGGGCCTCGGCATCGAACAAGTTGCGCGTGTCGGGCGTCAGCGGGCAGTGAATGCTGACGATGTCGGACTCGGTCAACAGGCTGTCGAAGTTGCAGAGGCGCACGCGCAGCTCATCGGCCAATACCGGGTCGACATGAGGATCGTAAGCGATCAACTCGAGTCCCAACGCCCGCGCCCGCGGCACGAGCGCTTTGCCGATACGCCCTAGTCCGACGATGCCCAAAGTCTTGCCGGCCAGTCGCGGCAACGTCTGCCGCAGCCAATGTCCGCCGCGGACTTCGCGAGCGCGTTCGGGCAGTCCGCGCATCACGCCGAACAACAGGGCCAGCGTATGTTCGGCGACCGAAGGCTCGTTGGTCCCGGGCGTAATCGTGACGACGACGCCCTGTTCGGTGGCCGTGGCCACGTCGATGGCGTCGTAGCCCACTCCCATGCGGGCGATGACGCGCAGCGAGCTGTTTTCGAGCACCTCGCGGTCGAAGGGCTCCATGCCAGCCAGCACAGCGTCGATGCGATGCTCGTGGAGATGCGAGCGCAGTAGCACAGCGTCCATCAGCGATAGCCCGCCGGCTGGAAACACCACCTCCAGTCCGGCACTCGTGAGCGCGTCGCGAAAGGGCCCGTCGGTGTTGTAAAGAATGTGCGGTGTGACGAGTACGCGCGGCATGATGCGCTGCTGGCGACCTCAGGGGCCCGGGTGCAATTTTCTCAGCGAGACGACGTCCGCGGCGTTTCTAATGAATCACCTCGTCGTCTGCAAGTGCCGCCAGCCGCCGCGATGCACGTGGCCTGGTTGGTGCTCACAGGCGTTTGCGATCATCCGCTCGACGCCGGCGACGGGCCGGCGCTGGATGCGTTGCTCGGGGGTCGGTTGCAGGCGGTTCGATGCGGGGCATAGAATCCCGTCGGGTGTGCACATCCTCAACCAATTCAGGACAAGTCAGCTTGGCGACGGCAGAGCGCATACAGATCGTGGGAATCGGCGACGATGGGCCTGAAGGCCTCACGGCGTCGGCGCGCGAGCTGATCGACGGCGCGGAGATACTCGTGGGAGCCGAGTCGCTGTTGCGGCTGATTCCCGACTCGAAAGCGCGACGCGTCGAGGTCGGGGCAAACCTCGACGAAGTTGTTGCGGTTTTGTCCGAGCACGATGGCGCGCGTGCTGTGATCCTGGTTTCGGGCGATCCGCTCTTCTACGGGCTGGCGCGGTACCTCTGCCAGAAGCTCGGCAAGGAGCGATTCGAGGTCGTCCCGCACGTCAGCAGCATGCAGCTCGCGTTTGCGCGGGTGAAGGAGAGTTGGGAGGAAGCGTACCTGACGAACCTGGCCGCGCGGCCGCTGGAGAGCGTCATCGATCGCATCCGCGTGGCGGAGAAAGTCGGCCTGTTTACCAGCGACGCCTGCCCGCCGCGCGCAATCGCCCGGGCCTTGCTGGAGCGGCACATCGACTACTTTTCCGGGTACGTTTGCGAGAACCTTGGCTCGCCGGACGAGCGAGTCACCCAGGGCGAACTGGCCGAGCTGGCCGAGCAGGATTTCTCGCCGCTGAACGTGATGGTGCTGGTTCGCAAGCCCGACGTACCCGACCGGCCGCGCGAGATGCTCGGCAAGCGGCTGTTTGGCAACGCCGACGACACGTTCTTGCAGTCGCAGCCCAAGAGCGGTTTGCTGACTCCCGCCGAGGTCCGCTCGCTGGCGCTGGCTGAACTCGACATCGGGCCTTCGTCGGTGGTCTGGGACGTCGGGGCGGGCAGCGGCTCGGTGGCGATCGAAGCGGCCCAGCTTGCGCAGCAAGGGCAGGTGTTCGCCATCGAAATGGATACCGCCGACCACGAATTGATCATCGCCAACAGCGAGCGTTTCGGCCTCAGCAATCTGGTGGCCATCCACGGCAAAGCCCCTGCAGCCTGGGAGAATCTCACACCGCCCGACGCGATCTTCGTGGGCGGGAGTGGCCGTGAGGTGAGCCGCGTGGTCGATGCCGCCTACACTCAGCTAAAGGTGGGCGGGCGGCTGGTGGCCAACGTGGGCAGCATTGAGAACCTGGCCGCCGTGCACGACATCCTGCATCGTCGCGGACCCGACGTGCAGGTGTGGATGATCAACATCGCCCGGGGAACCTATCAACTCGAACGCGTACGGTTCGAGGCCCTAAACCCAAGTTTTCTGTTGGCCGTCGTCAAGTCATGATGCGAGGCCGCCCGTCGCGATGTGTCGCCGGTTCGCTCCATCGCTCATTTGTTTGAGGGAGATGCACGTTGACGGATGATGCGTCACAGCACGAAAAGAATCTGCGTTTGGACGTCATCGCGGTCGGCGCGCATCCGGACGACGTCGAGATTGCGTGTGGCGGAACACTCGCCAAGCTGGCCCAACAGGGATTCCAGGTCGGCATCATCGATTTGACCGATGGCGAACCGACGCCTGCTTCGCCGGGGCCCGAAGTGCGACACGCCGAGGCAGCCCGCGCCGCCGAAACACTTGGCGTGCCGGTGCGCGTGACGCTCGATCTGCCGAATCGGCGGCTGTTCGATTCGTTCGAGGCCCGCGTCGCGCTGGCCAAAGAGTTTCGCAAGTATCGTCCCCGCGTGGTGATTGGCTTCGGGCAGAAGACGCCGCTGGCGTCGCCCGATCATTGGCAGGCGATGCAGATCACCGACGCGGCGATCTTCTATTCGCGGCTGACCAAGTGGGAAGAGTACTTCGACCATCTGCCGGTCCATCGCATTTCGACGCAGCTCTACTTTTCGCTGGGGGTGGGTGCCACGCGCGACCCGTTGTCGGCACAGTTCGTCGTCGACATCAGCGACACGCTGGAAACGAAGATGCAGGCGATCGGATGTTACCAAACACAGTTCCCGCCCGCCAAAGCGCGAACGCTGGACGGCATCCGGGCGATCAACATCGCCGAAGGACTGGCGTCCGGTTGTCTGGCCGGCGAAGTGTTCATCACGCCGCGGCCGCTGCGCACCACGAACCTGATGACGACGCTCTTCGGCGAGCGCGCGGTGCGGAAGTGATCGCTGACGTTCTCAGCCTTGCACGACGGTGTTCACCAGCGTGCCGATACCGCGGATCGTGATCTCTACGACGTCGCCCCGCGCGAGCGAAAAGCTCTCTTGCGGAACGATTCCCGTACCGGTCAACAGAATCACGCCGTTGGGAAAGCTGTTGTCGCGGCCCAGATAGTCGATCAGGTCGGCAAACGAACGCGCGAGTTCCGTGGCGCTGGTGTGGCCCGAGAAAACCGTTTCGTCACCGCGGCGAATGTCCATCGCGATGCTCGTTTCGGCCGCCGAGGGCATCGCATCGGCCAGCGTAATGGCCGGCCCGATCGCGCAGCAGTCCTCGTAAACTTTCGCCTGCGGGAGATAAAGCGGATTGGCCCCCTCGATATCCCGGGCGCTCATGTCGTTGCCGATGGTGTAGCCGACCAGTTCCAGTCGCGAGTTGAGCACCAGCGCGAGTTCCGGCTCGGGCACGTTCCATTTCGCGTCCTGGCGGATGCGGACGCTCTGCCCGGGGCCAACCACACGGTGCGGCGTGGCCTTCAAAAACAGCTCGGGCCGGTCGGCTTCGTAGACATCGGAATAGAAGCGCGCGGCGCCTTGCGACTCTTTCATGCGTTCGCTGCGACTTCGCCGATAGGTGACACCGGCCGCCCAGACTTCCTGCTGATCGATGGGCGCCAAGAGCGAGAGGACTTCCAGGCCGACGGCCGTGCTGGGCGACTGCGTCAAAAACCGGGCCGCGTTAGCCGGGTCGTCCGCTTCCAGGACGTCAAACAGGCTCTGATACTGACCGCCCGTCAAATCCAGCGGGGTGGCCTGGCCGTGTTCGACGAGTGCCACGGACGAGTTGCCCTGCGACTCCAGGAACTTGACGAGTTGCATGGATGCCCTTCGTGCGAATGTTTCGTCGCTGTCGTGCCGTCGAACAGCGATCGAACGTTCGATTGTGAGTCGCACCCCCAGCGGTTACAAGGTGGCCTCTTGTCGCAGCTTGGCAAGCACTCGCTGCAGATCGTCGGGCAGGGGCGCGATGATCTCCAGTCGCCGCTGGTCGTGCGGGTGGTCCAAACAGATGCGCTGCGCGTGGAGTGCCTGGCGGTCGAGCACGACTTCGCCTGAGGCACCTTCGCCGGCGATCTCGCCTGCGGTCAGGGTTGAACGTCCGGCGTAGAGTTGATCGGCCAGGACCGGACAGCCGATCGACGCGAGGTGTACGCGAATCTGATGCGTGCGGCCCGTTTTGGGCAGCACGCGCAAGGCGCCAAAGCCGCGGAATCGCTCGGCGACCTCATAGAATGTCTGCGCCGATCGCCCCGCCTCTGCGCTCTCGGCGATGGCCATCTTCTCTCGATGGTAGGGGTGAACGGCCAGCGGCCGGTCGATCCAGTCACGATCTCGATCGGGCGTGCCGTAAACGATCGCCAGGTATTCCTTCTCGACCGTTCGCGACGCGAACTGTTCGGCCAGTCGCCGATGTGCGGTATCGGTCTTGGCCACGACGATCACACCGCTGGTGTCGCGATCGAGCCGATGGATGATGCCCGGGCGTGTTGGCCCGCCGACGGCGCTGAGCTGCCCGAAGTGATGACGCAGGGCGGCCGCCAGCGTTCCCGACCAATGTCCTTTGGCCGGGTGGACGACCATGCCGGCCGGTTTGACGATGGCCGCCAGCCACTCATCCTCGTAGAGGATCTCCAGCGGGATGTCTTCGGGCTGGGGGCCTGAAGGCGGCAGCGGCTGCGGAGTGATCTGCACGCGCTGACCGGCGCGGACGTGGGCACTCGCTTTTTCGCGAGCGCCGTCAACCGTCACAGCCTTCGCATTGATCCAGCGCCGTAGCAGCGAACGGCTGTACTGCGGCAACTGTTGGGCCAGCCAGGCATCGAGCCGGGTGCCGGCATCGGCTTCGGAGACGAAAAGCTCGCGCGTTTCCGCGTCGTCTGATGAGTCGGGCGGCGTCTCTGGGCCGGTGTTGCCCATGGGCCCGCGTGGAATACTACAAGTCGTTGAGAGCCGCGGTCGGCGTTCCCGACTGACCGGCTACGGAGAAGTTTCGTCGCCCGGGTCGGCTGGCGATTCGTCCGGTCCGTCGGCTTCACCTTCGCCATCAGCTTCGGGCTCCGATGTCGCGTCAGGGGCCGGTGATTCTTCCCCGGCGGGCGATGTGTCACCGACGGGCTCGCTTGTGTCGGCCGCCGGGTCGGGAGTTTCAGTGTCGACGGACTCGCCTGTGGCCTCGTCTTCCATCAGGCTCGAGTCGAAGATCGAACCTTCCGAGTCCGGACCCTCGGGAATGGTGTCGAGATCGGTCTCCGGACTCAGGCCGGGCAAGTCGGGTTCGGTGCCCGTCGCGCTCGGCTGCTGGGCGGCCAACCAATCGTAAAAGGCCAGCGTGTTGGTGCGGCCGAGGTCTGCCAGCCGCTGACCGGCGACTGTCGCGAAAATGCCGTCCGGAAATCGATCGAGGTATTCTTCATAGGCCTCTTGTGCGAGCCGCAGGTCTTCGGCCGATTCGCTGCCGAGCGACTCCAGCGCATACGCCTTGCCGATCAGGCCGCGTTCGAGCAATAGATCGTCGTCCGCGTGGGTGACCACCTGCGCGTAGTTCTCGGAGGCCTGTCGCAACTCCTGAATGGCGGCCGTGCGATCCTGCAACAGCGCCTCGAGTCCCGCTTGCAGTTGCCGGTCCGCCGTCACTAAGGCCGCCGTCACCCCGACGGGCTGGTTGGGATACTTGAGTCCAATGTCTTCCAGTTCGTCGTAGCCGCGTTGGTTCAGGGCATCGTAGTAGTCGTCCCAGGCAGCCTGCTTCGCGCTCGCGTCTTGTGTGCGGATGTACCAGAAGGCACCTCCCAGTACCAGCAAGGCGATGCCGCCACCGATGATGGCCGTGCTGTACGGACGCAGCGACTCGACCGTCTGTTCAATCCAGGCGGCCAGCGAGTTTTGTTCCAGTTCGTGACGACGTTCGGTCTTCATGCATTCAACGTGGTGAATTGACGACGATGCGCGCTGCGTTCAGCGGAGCACGACAGGGGCGCACCGCATAATGCGCCCCGAGTAACTTCGACGCCGGAGTATAGGTGGGTCGCGCAAACATGGTCAAGGCCGCAGGAGACAGTCGCCACAAAGCCGCGTCGCCCGCGCTTCACGCAACCGCAGGCATTCGTGGCCGTGCGTTGTCGTCATGACGGGGCTGTCGTACGATCGACTCTCCTCCCGTCCGCTTGTAGTTTTTCGACTCACGGTCCCCGGACCTGCGGTTCACCTGTGTCGTCCCCTGCAAAACTCCCTTCCGGTCTGAACCCGGCGCAGCGTGCGGCGGTGGGTACGCTCACTGGACCGTTGCTCGTGCTGGCGGGTGCGGGCACCGGCAAGACCCGCGTCGTGACGTACCGTATCGCGAATCTCGTCCGCAACGGCACGCCCCCGGAGCGCATCCTGGCGGTTACTTTCACGAACAAGGCCGCCACGGAGATGCAGCAGCGGGCCCGCGAATTAATGGGGCGTCGACGCCCTCAGCGCCCTGAGATCTCGACGTTCCATAGTCTCTGCGTGCGCATTTTGCGACGGCAGATTGCAAACATCGGTTACTCGCCGCAGTTCGCGATCTACGACCGTGGCGATCAGGAGAGCACTGCGCGGGCCGCGCTGCGCGAGTTGCGCGTCAGCGGCGAGATGCTGCGGCCTGCAGAAGCCCTAAGTTTCATCGGTCACTGGAAAACGCGGGGCATCCGACCGGCCGCGGCGATGGCATCCGCGACGACCGACAAGGAGCATCTGGCCGGCAGTGTTTATCGCCGCTACGAGGCGGCACTCCAAACGGCCGGCGCCGTCGACTTCGACGACTTGCTGCTCTACACCGAGCGCGTCTTTGCAAAGTGCGGCGAGGCACGCCGCGCCGAGGCGGCGCGATTCGATCATTTGCTGATCGACGAGTATCAGGACACCAACGGCAGTCAGTATCGCATCGTCAAAGCCCTGGCCGCCGAACATCGCAATCTGTGTGTGGTGGGCGACGACGACCAGTCGATCTACTCGTGGCGCGGTGCCGACGTGACGCACATCCTGCGGTTCCGCAACGATTGGCCCGACGCCAAGGTCGTGCGGCTTGAAGACAACTATCGTACGAAGGGGCCGATTCTCCAATGGGCCAACCGGCTGATCGCCTTCAATCGCGACCGCCATCCCAAGTCGTTGCGCGCCAGCCGCCAAGGCGGTGAGAAGCCGCGCGTGGTGCAGATGCTCGACGAAGTTGGTGAGGCACGCTTCGTCGCCACCGAAGTCCGAGACTTAATCAATGGCCGGAAACTGGCGGCTCAGGACGTCGCCGTGCTGTTCCGCACGAATGAGCAGACACGGCTGTTCGAGCAAGAATTGCGCCGGGCCCAGGTGCCGTACGTGCTGATTGGCGGGATGTCATTTTACGATCGAAGAGAGATCCGCGATCTGCTGGCGTACTTGAAGTTGATCGTCCAGCCACACGATGAAACGGCGCTGCGGCGAGTGATCAACGCGCCCCCGCGCGGCATCGGACCATCGACGGTCACGCGCCTGGTCCAGCGAGCTGTTGAGAGCGGCGTGACGCTGTGGGAGGTGCTCAACGACCCGCGCGTCGCGGAGGTTGCCAATTCCACGACCGCCGCATCAATCGTCGAATTCTGTCAGCTAGTCAGCGATCTACACGCCATGTCGCAACGTGTGCCGCCCGGCAAACTCGTGGGCGAAGTCGTACGTCGGGTCGAATACCGTCGCGAGATCGAGCGTCAGTACCCCAACCCCACCGATCAAGAAGCGCGTTGGAACGCGGTGGAAGAGCTGGTGAATTCGGCCGTGCAGTTCAGCCAGTCGCAGCCCGGCGGAACTCTGTGCGACTATCTCGATGACCTGCTGCTGGTCGATCGCGACGAAGACAAGGAAGCGCAGCTCGAGCGCGACGCCGTCGTGCTTATGACGTTGCACAGTGCGAAGGGTCTTGAGTTTCCCCGCGTGTATCTCGTGGGGCTGGAAGAGGGACTGCTGCCGCATCGCCGTTCGGTCGAGGAAGACGACCGGGCGATTGAGGAAGAGCGCCGGCTGTGTTACGTCGGCGTCACCCGCGCCCG
>CALKYM010000315.1 GCA_938003525.1 uncultured Planctomycetales bacterium
GTGGGCGCGGATGGCGCCGCGAGTAGATGGCCGAGACCGAGTAGTGAGCCCATCTTGGTCAGCACCGGATCGACGAACATGCGGGTCAACCACGGCGCCACGAACGCCAGATTGGCGAAGATCATCACCAGGCCGAACGTCATCATGCCCATGCAAAACGCGATGCCGAGGTGCAAGGGCACGGCCATCGCGATGACGATGGGACGTGTGAAGCGCGGCCAGACCAGGGCGACGTAGAACAGCTCCCAGAACACGGTGACATGCGTGAGGATGTTGACCAGGTAGAGATGATCGGCCAGCCAGGTGATGTCGAGCGATTGATACTCCAAGTTGGCGGCCGCGCCCCAGATGGCCGTCCCGTTCTGCCAGGTGAGTCCTTCGTGCTTCGCCAGGCCGGCGAAGAGGTAAATGATGCACATGTGCAGCTGGATTAAACGAACCGCGATGGTCGCGCCGACGCGCGGCGCCGCAGGCTCCCCTGCCCTGCCCCGCCATCTGGCGACGAGGCGATCGAGCGAGTAGGCGGCTCCGCTGGGGCCGATCATCAGATACATGGCCAGCAGGACGTTGATCTGATCGAGGCCAAACTGCGCGCCGGGAAGGCGATTGGCATAGGCCACGGCGATGAAGAATGCCAGGATCGACGCAACCCGGGTGTAGAGGCCGAGCGCGAGCATGGCGAAGATCACCAGCGCACCAAGATGCGCGGCCCACAACAGGCCGGGCGAACCGATGTGCCAGAGATAGCTCCACTCGTAGCTGTCGGCTTGGCGGAGGGCGACTGCTTCGGCGCTCAACCAGGGGTGTTCGCCAAAAAACGCATCCCACTGAATGGACCACACGAGGTGCGTATAAAACAGCATCGCGCCGCCGAGGATACGAATCAGTCCCAAAGTGGCCGGATCGCTGGGGCGGAACCAGAACGCGTTCCAGCCGCGCAAGCCCGTGGCCGACCACTCGCGAAGGATGGCTTTCATAGCGAGGCTCCTGGGCCAGACGGCACGGCGAAAACTTCGTGAACCATCGCCGGCGCGCCTGAGCGGAGGGAGTGGCTGAGTTCATCGGGCTGGCGATCGGGAGTACCGACTGCCGGGGGCGCGACGGGAATGACCTCGGGGTCTTGTTCTTCCAATGGCCTGAGCGCGGCCGGTGGCCACTCGGCAGTTCCGTCGGCCGACAAAGTGATTTCGAACGTCTCGCGGTAGAGGCTCGGATCGTCGAGCGGCATGCCTTCGAGCACTTGGTCCGGAAACGGGATCAGGTGTTCGACGTGATACAGCGAGACGCGGCTCGCCTGATGCGCGTGCAGCAGGTGTTCGGCGTACGACCTCACGTAGGCCTTGCGCCAGGGGACGTTTTGCGGCGCGATGGTCAGATACTCGGTGAGCATGAAGTGGCGGTGATACAGCAGCCGCGGGTTCTGCTCGGCCAAGTTGGGAAACCGTCCCTCGCGGACTTCGCCATCGGGCATCTCCAACTCGTAGCGAATCAAGTGACTGGGACCTGGATCGGGGGCGAAGAACGCGTAGCCATGGTTCAAGTAGCAGGTCTGCAAATACGGCTGAAAGAACTGCCACATCCGGTCGGCCAGCTCGGAGGTGGGTGGCAGTGAATAGGGAGCCGCGAAGACTGCCAACACGTGCAGCGAGACCAACACGCTGATGATGACCCTCCAAGCGGGGCGCAGCGTAATCGGCTCATCCTGTGACGCAGCCTGCTCGCGATTCATAGTCAGCTCCTGCCGATGCGCGCGGCCGCACACCATTGGTGCGCCGCACCGCCCACTCGGGCGTCACGTATGCCGGGAATTCAGCGATAGTTATCGGCCTTCGTCCAGTGGGCGAGCAAGCAATTCGGGCGACGGGGAATCGTCGCAGCAGCAATGAAAAACCCTCGCACGGATCGAAACCCGTGCGAGGGTGATACGAACTGTAGTGATGTTAGCGACGAAGCTCGTCGCTGTCGGTCGACGCGATGTTTATCGCGTGGCCGAGAGCTGGGCGACCTTGGCCGCCTCGAACTCGAAGGTCAGCTCTTCGTTGTCGCCGGCGGCGAGCGAAACGGTACGCTCCTGCACCAGCGTCTCACCATCGACCTCCATCTCGACGCGAACCGGATAGTCGGCCCACTCGCCACCGGTGAGCTTGGTGGTGACGAATTCGCGAACCTCGCCGGTCGACTTGGTCTCACGACCCGCCAGGAAGACCTTGGCTTCGGCCGGAACGATGAGCGTCAGCTTGGTCGCCGGGCGCTCTTCAGTCTGCTGGGCGTTGAGCTCGACGTCCTCGCCGGTCATGTCAAAGTCGAGCGCGACGCTCTGACCCGCACGGACGCGGACCGACTTCTTCTCGACGACCTCTTGACCGTCGAGGACGATGGTCGCTTCGACTTCGTAGTTGTAGGCATAGCCGCTTTCGAGGCCACGCGACACATAGCGACGCACGTCGCCAGTGCTGGAGGTCTCGAGACCGTTGACGCGAATGCTGGCCGCGGCCGGCACGCGGACGGTCAACAGCACGCCGTCGCGACCGGGACGATAGGTCGTGTCCGGATCGGCCGGTGCGTCGCCTTCGGCGGGCATTTGCGTTTCGTACGACGGGCTGACGACGGCGCCGCCGCTGGAACCATGCGAACCGTGGCTGCCCCAGCTTCCGCTGCTGCCGCCGCTCGATCCCCAACTTCCACTGCTGCCGCCGCTGGAGCCCCAACTTCCGCTGCTGCCACCGCTGGATCCCCAGCTACCGCTGGAGTGGTGACGACGACGGTGGAAGACGCGACGACCGCCCGAAGAGCCCCAGCTACCCGACGACCCCCAGCTTCCCGAGGAGCCGCCGCTGGAACCCCAGCTACCGCTACTACCACCGCTGGATCCCCAGCTACCGGATGAACCGCCGCTGGAACCCCAACTTCCATGTGAATGCCAAAACGCGTTCGCAACCGACGCGTTCCAGGCGACATAGCTCACCGCGACGACCGCGGCGACAAACAGCGCCTTTTTGCGAGATGCCAACATAAGTTCTTTGCTCCCCTTCTAATACGGAAAACCGCTGATCGGTTCAGGCGTAAACATACCAACGATAGCACGGGGAACATAGAACGTGCACAAAATTTTCGGGAGAAGAAGTTGATAGAAACTGGACAAAAAATGAGGAACGCACGTGACTTTGCGGCCAGCGGGTCTGAACAACCTGCATAGCCTGCGAGGCCATGTTGAGCCGCTAATCCCCCACTCTGGAGGGTGTGTAGAATTGATGTCTTGCATTTACCTGTTTCTCAGCCCGCGAGACTTAGCCGCGGACGCCGCATCTGGTCTCGTGGCGACGGCCTAAGTGCATCTAAAATAACAGTTTCTGATTCAAGTCCTGCCGGACCAAACGGCCAGAGTGAGGTCGCCCACCGGCCCTCGCGACGCCAAAACGGGATCTACGGAACATGACGGTCCGCGACTGGGCGGCACGGATGCCCTATTCGATTGCCCTGGCGTCGATCGTGCTGATGGCGATCGGAGTCGCGGCGATTGCCCGCGCCGACGAGCTGCTGCTTACCGGTGGCACCCGCGCGTTGCGCCAGGCGCTGTGGGCCGTGTTGGCGGTGTTGGTCGTTCTCGCGGCGACGATTCCACACTACCGACGGCTATGGCGCGTCAGCTATTTGTTTTTGGCTGGCGCCATTGCGCTGTTGGTGTTGGTGTATTTCTTCCCACCGATCAACGGTGTGCGGCGGTGGATACGCGTCGGTCCGCTTGGCTTTCAGCCGTCCGACCTGGCGAAGTTGGCGTTCGTTCTCGCGCTGGCGCGTTACCTGATGTACAGCCGGAACCACCGGCAGCTTCTTGGTCTGTTGTGGCCCTTGCTGCTGAGTTGCATTCCGGTGTTGCTGATCTTGAAGGAGCCCGACCTTGGCACCGCGCTGGTGTTCCTGCCGACGTTGTTGGCCATGCTGTTGGCGGCCGGCGCGCGGCTCACACACTTGGCCGTCGTCATGCTCTGCGGCCTGATGCTCGCGCCGGTCTTGTGGAGCCAGATGAGTCGCGAACAGCGTTCGCGCATCACGTCGTTGTTCGAGCAGACTGGCCCCGATGAACGACCGACGGGCGACGGCTATCAGCTTCACCAGTCGAAACAATTGCTCGCGCTGGGCGGCGCCTGGGGGAGTTGGATCACAGGTCCGGCTACCGAAGATCCCGGCGCGTATCATTTACCTGCCGCAGCGACCGACTTCGTGTTCAGCATCGTGGGCGAGCGGTTCGGCAAACCGGGGCTGTTGCTGATTCTGGCGATGTTCCTGGTGATCATCACCCGGGGCCTTACGATCGCGAGCACGTCGCGCGAACCATTTGGGCGGTTGTTGGTGGTCGGCTTCACCAGCCTGTTCGCCACGGAGATGTTGATCAACGTGGCGATGACCGTCGGACTTGCGCCCATCACGGGATTATCACTGCCGTTGGTCAGTTACGGCGGATCGGGACTGGTGACGCACGCGCTGGCCACAGGGCTAATGCTGAATGTCGCCATCCGTCCCGGCTACGAGATTACCGGCGAGCCATTTCGGTTCGCGCAGCGAAGTCGCCCGCGTAGGCAGGTTGCGCTGCGCCGAACCGCGCGGGAGCGCATCAGGGTGCCGGGGTGATTTCCAGGCCGTCGAACGAGACGGCGCCCGTGGCGCCCAGCAGGCCGACACGCACGATGGCGTCGCGTGCTTGCGGGGGAACGCGCACTTTGGCGGTATAGAACTCCCACGGCATTGTGCCTCGCCAGGGGCCGATGCCCGTCTCGCCGATGGGGCGGCGATGGTCGTCGTAAAAGGCCACGATCATGGCGGGCAACTCATTGAGATTCGGAGTGGGAATCACGCCCTCGGTGCGCACCCACGCCGAGAGTCGCAGTTGCCGGACTTTGCGACCGTCGACCGCGAAACCCTGCAGCGCCTGGCTGCCGCGGCCAGGTTGCTGATTGGTGAAGCGAACGAATGCCTCGCCGTCGCGCGCATCCTCGGCAAGTACGAGTTCCATCTGCCGCTGATAGTGCCAACCGACCGCCTGTGGCGGCTCACCCGCGTACTCCTCGAAACTGGCGTTGCTCAAACCGGGTCGCGAACCGTCGGGCTGAACGCGACGCTCGTCTTCCGCCTGACCGGTCATGGGCACGAAGAGAGTGGCCTCGAGCGTTTCGACCTCCAACTCGCCGTCGCGCTTGGTGAGCAGCACCAGATTTTGCTGAAAGCGCTGGCCGACCGGGATGACCATGCGTCCCCCTTCGGCCAGTTGTTCGACCAACGGGCGCGGCACGCTTTCTGGTGAGCAGGTGACGATGATCTTGTCGAAGGGGGCTCGCGAGGGCCAGCCGAGATAGCCGTCGCCGATCTTAGTGTGAACGTTGTCGTAGCCGAGCCTGCGCAAGGTTCCCGCAGCGCGCCGCCCCAGGGCTTCGACGATCTCAATCGTGTACACCTCTTTGACCAGTGGACTGAGGATGGCCGCCTGGTAGCCACTGCCGGTGCCGATTTCCAAGACGCGATCGCTCGGCTGCGGATCGAGCTTTTCCGTCATGAACGCCACGATGAAGGGCGGCGAGATGGTCTGGTCTTCGCCAATCGGCAGCGCCATGTCGTAGTGGGCGAAGCGGCGCTGCGAGCGGGGCACGAATTCGTGGCGTGGGGTGTCACGCAAAGCCTCGATGACGCGTTCGTTGGTGATGCCCGCCCCGATCACCTCGGATTCGATCATCTCGTGCCGCAATTCGGCGAAACGATCGGAGGCCTGCGCGCCTGAAGACAGCGCGAGAAGCGAAGCGCAAAGCGAGATGCGCAGCGCAGCGAATCGAAGTGCAAATCTGCTCAGCGACATGGCATCGGCACCTGGTGGTGGGCCGCGGCGTGTACGCTCCTTACGATTCTAGCCTCTAGAGCCCCTGCCCTCCCCCAACGCGCGAAAATCGTCCGTCCTCAAATCGCGGTTCCGCGCTGCTCAATCGACCGACTGCGTGGCAGTTGCGCCGCCTTGCTGCCTGGCGATGGCGACTGGTACGCTGATGAGCGACAGCCCCGGCTGTCATTATTGCTGCAATCGCTCGTTTCGGCGCGTCCGACCGCCGAGGAACGTCGCATGTTCAACCAGTCGCTGTACGACCAAGTCGTGGGCCACATCCTGCCGCGCGTGCGGCTGCCGGCTCAGTACGTCGGCGGCGAGCTGAACATGGTCCGCCAGGATCATCGCAGCGTGCGCGGCAGGCTGTGTTTGGCTTTCCCGGACACCTACACCATCGGGATGAGTCACCACGGTTTGCAGGTGCTCTACACACAGATGAACGACGATCCCGACTGGGCGTGCGAGCGGGCGTTCACGCCGTGGCTCGACATGGAGCAGGCGCTGCGCCGTCGCGGCTTGCCCCTCTATAGCCTGGAGACGTTCACGCCGCTGGCCGAGTTCGACGTGCTGGGCTTCAGCCTGCAGTACGAGCTGACGTACACCAACGTCCTGACGATGCTCGACCTTGGCGGCATCCCGCTCCGCGCCGAACAGCGCGGTGTCGAGCACCCCCTGGTGATCGCCGGTGGCCCCGGTGCGCAGAATCCGGAGCCTCTCGCGCCGTTCGTCGACGTGTTCGTCACCGGCGATGGTGAACCGAGCCTGCCGGTGATTTGCCGCCGCTGGATGGAGTTGCGCGGCGATGTCGATTCCAATTCGGCTCGCGACGTGGGAGAGTCTCGTCGCCGGCGGGAGCGGGCCCTCGAACGATTGGCGAGCGAGATTCCTTTCGCCTACGTCCCGCGATTCTACAAGCCGCAGTACGACGATGCAGGACGCCTGGAAACGCTGACGCCGACGTCCGCCCAAGTGCCCGCGACGATCGAGCCCTCGGTGATTTCCGATCTCGATGGTCTGTCGGTGCCGACGTCGCCCATCGTGCCGCTGGTCGAAAGCGTGCACGACCGGATCGCGATCGAGATCATGCGCGGCTGCCCGTGGCAATGCCGCTTCTGTCAGAGCACGGTGATCAAGCGGCCCCTGCGTTTTCGCAGCGTGGAGACGATCGTCGCTGCAGCGTGGGAGAGCTACCGCAACACGGGCTTCAATGAGATCTCGTTGTTGTCGCTGTCGTCGAGCGACTACCCACACTTTGAGCGACTGTTGGTGGAGATGCAGGACGTGTTTGCGCCCTTGGGCGTCAACATTTCCTTGCCCAGCTTGCGTGTGAACGAGGCGCTGAAGAGCGTCGCGACTTTGCTGGGAACCTCGCGGCGACATAGCCTGACGCTGGCCCCCGAAGTTGCCCGCGATGATATGCGCGAGCAGATCCGCAAGAAGATTAGCAACCAAGACCTGTACGACGGCTGCCGCACGGCGTTTGCGAATGGATTTCAGCAGGTGAAACTGTACTTCATGTGTGGGCTGCCCGGCGAGCGGCCGGTCGACCTCGACGGCATTGTCGATATGGCGGAGACAATCGCCCGCATCGGCAAGGAAGTTCGCGGGCGGAACGCGAAGGTGACCGCCAGCGTGTCGAATTTTGTTCCCAAGGCGCACACGCCCTATCAGTGGAGTGCGATGCAGCGCCGCGAGTACTTCGAGTGGGCCCACCAGTACTTGCGGCGACGATGCAAACTTCGCAGCGTGCAGATCAAGTGTCACGACATCGACACCAGCCTGTTGGAAGGCGTGATGAGTCGCGGCGACCGCCGCATGGGCGATGCCCTGGAACTTGCGTGGCGGCGGGGGGCACGCTTGGATGGATGGAGCGAGATGCTGGCCACGGATTTGTGGTGGGAGGCCATCTCCGACGCCGGTATCAGCGCAGACCATGCGCTGCACGCACCGTATGCGATCGGCGACCGACTGCCGTGGGACCACGTCAACGTGAAGAAAGGCCGCGCGTACCTGGAGAAGGAACACGGCCGCGCTGTGACACAACTGACGGCCATGGCCGGGGCCAGCTGACGGCTTGAGCGAGGCGCCATTCGGACTTCGTTGGGCAACGAAGCTGCATCCTGCCGTGAATCCCGCGCCAGGTTTCGCGGTAGGCTTCATAGGGTCGTGCCGCAGACCACGAGCTACCAGATCGGATCGGCGGCGGGTAAGATGCGCGGGGGAAGGGAGCGACGAGGTCGATGAGAGTTTTGCTCGCAGGTCCGCGCGGGTTTTGCGCGGGCGTGAACATGGCGATCGAGAGCCTGGAACTGGCTCTGGAGCGGTTCGGCACGCCGCTCTACGTCTATCACGAGATCGTCCACAACCAGCACGTCGTGCGGCGATTTCGCGATTCGGGCGTCGTGTTCGTCAACCATTTGAGTGAAGTGCCAGAGGGCTCGCGATTGCTCTATTCGGCACATGGCGTCTCCCCCGAAATCCGCCGCATCGCCGCCCAGCGGCAACTGAAGACCATCGACGCGACCTGTCCTCTGGTGACCAAGGTTCACAAAGAAGCCATTCGATTTGCGCGCGACGGCTATACGATCGTTCTCATCGGGCACGAAGGACACGATGAAGTGATCGGCACGATGGGCGAGGCGCCCCAGGCAATGGTGCTGGTCGAAACGCCTGAGGACGTCGACCGTCTGGAGATCGCTGATCCGACGCGCATTGCCTACCTCACTCAGACGACGCTGTCGGTCGACGACGCCAATCGCATCATTCGCCGGCTCCGCAAGCGCTTTCCGCAAATCGCCAATCCCCCGAAGGAAGACATCTGCTACGCCACGCAGAATCGGCAAGAGGCCGTCCGCGAACTGGCCGCAGAAGCGGACGTGGTGCTGGTCGTGGGAAGTCAAAACAGCTCGAACAGCCAGCGATTGGCGGAGTTGGCCCGCGAGTCCAATATCGGTGCCTACCTGATTGACTCTGCGAAGGAGATCGATCCGGCGTGGCTGGCCGATACCGAGACAGTGGTCGTGACCGCCGGAGCCAGCGCGCCGGAGATCATTGTCGAAGACGTCCTGGCGTTCTTGCAGAGCCGTTTCGATGCGACGGTCGAGTCGCGTATCGTGCGCGAAGAGCACGTCTCGTTCCCCCTGCCCCGCGAGTTGCGAGCAGCTGCCGAGACGACTTGAGCGGCCGTCGAAGCTCGCCGGGGACTGCGCTGCACCGGATGACGCGATGTCGTGGCTGCTGGAGGATCCGACGCTCGCGCTTTCCGCCGCGATTGTCATCGAGGTCGTGCTCTCGATTGCGTTGGTCCGCACCGGGCGTGGTGCAATTGCGATTGCCATGCTCGTCGTTTTCCTGGCGGCACTCGGCGTGCTGGCGTTGGAGTGGTTCGTCATCACCGACCGCGAGCAGGTCTACGCACGACTCGAGTCGCTCGCGGATGCTGCGCTCGATGGCGATGCAGATGCCGTCGTCGGGCACATTGCTCCCGAATCGCCCTCCATCCGCGATGAGGCCCGCCGCATCATGGAGCGCTTCGAGATCGTCGAGTTGCGGATCGCTTCGCCGGAGATCGAAGTCGCGGGCCCAGCCGATGCTCGCTCCGCCACCGCGAACTTCGTGCTGCACGTCACGTCTCGGGACCGAAGAGCGGAGTACCCGAGCCGGCCGACTCTGGGGCGATTGCGCGTCATGTTCCGCCGCGACGGCGAGCGGTGGCTGGTGACCGGCTACGAAGAGACCGACCTGATTCGGGCAGCGACGGAGTGATCGGCCCGATGCACTCACTGGCTTACTGCGGATGCTCAACCATCAGCTCGCCGGTTTCCGGATCGTAGACGTACGTGTGACCCGACCGCAGTTCGGGTAGCTGAATGCGGTTGGCCTTGACGATGTCCTGCATGAACTCGTCATAGGAGCGCGGATAGCGGTCGTGCGTTGCGCGGTAAAGATTCATCGCGTGCTCAACGCTGCTGAACGCTAGTTGCTCTTGCGCCGTGAAGTACGTCTTGATCGGAGTCGTGATCAGCCCGGCTTCCAGGTCGCGGCCTTTGACGCCCACGCCGACCTGTGCCTCTTCGCGAACCATGACCGGTGGTTCTTGCTCCTGGACCGGCACAGCTTCTATCGCGGGTTCTGGCGCGACGGGGCGCAACGAAGTTTGCTGCGCCGGCAGTGGGCCACCGGAATCATTGCAGCCGGCCATGAAGATCGTCGAAGCGATCGTTAACAGCAACGCATGAGAAGATTGCATGATGTGCCGCCGTTGAAGAGCGTTTCGAGCCCCGGGATCTTCGATTCTCGCGCACCGGTGCACCGGGTGCAATCGCGTGGCGCCAGGCTGCTGAATTGCGAATCTCAATCGACCGCCGGCGTTCGCAAATCCCAGCCGCGCATTTCTTCGAGAGTCTCGCGGCGGGTCATGTCGAACTCGAGCGGCGTGAGCGTCATGTGGCCGGCGGCCAAGGCGGCGAGGTCGGACTCCTCGCCACCGGCGGGCGGTGGGGGATCGTTGGTGGCCCAATAGTAGCTGCGACCGCGCGGGTCTTGCCGCCGCTCGAAGTGTTCGCCGTAGCGGGCCACGCTCATGGGAACGATGTGCAGCTCCGGCTGGCCTGTCAGCGCCGCCAGCGGTAGATTCAGGTTGTAGAGCTGTGGACCGGGGCGTTTGCGGTGGAGCACCTGCTCGATCACCCCCGCCGCGAGTTTTGCCCCGCGGTGAATCGGTATCCTTTCGCTGTACTCCAAGGAGACCGCCACGCTGGTGATCTCGAAGAACGCTCCCTCGATGGCCGCTGCGACCGTGCCGGAGTAGAGCACGTTGATGCCGGCGTTGAGACCGTTGTTCATCCCGCTGACGACCAGATCCGGCCGGCGTGGGCAGAGTTCGAACACCCCGATCTTCACACAGTCGGCCGGGCTGCCCTCGACCGACCAGCCACGCCGCCGCTCGCCGTCGAACACCTCCTGCACGATCAGCGGAGTGAGAAACGTGATGGAATGTCCCACGCCGCTCTGTTCGGTGGCGGGCGCCACGACCGTCACATTGCCCAGCCGCCGCAGTTCCGTCTCCATGGCGGCCAGGCCGGGCGCGTAGATGCCGTCGTCGTTGGTGAGCAGAATCTCCAACTCGCCCTCCTCTTCCATCCCTCGCCGGCTCGATGCAGAACAACGGTCACATTCTGTCCACGCCTCGACACGCGTTCAACGGCGGCGGCGTAAACGGCTCACCTGCGTGCGGATAGTTGCGAAAAAGGAGCGCAACTCTGGGGCTGGTATGCGACTCAGACAGTTGGTTGGAATCCGCCCGGAGCGAACAGGTATCTAGGCGGGCCAGGTTCGCAGTCGTATAATTCGCTGCTTCGTGGCCCGTCCAGCGACGGGCTTTTTTGGTTTAGGGCATTTTGTTTTTCGTGGCTTCCGGCGGCCGCACCGACACGGAGGAAGGCGGGAAAACGCCATGTCCGCGACGATCGCAGAACGAGACGCCGGCTACCAGTCGCTGGTCGGTGAGCGCGTGCTGGTGCTCGACTTCGGCTCGCAATACGCGCAACTCATCGCCCGCCGCGTGCGCGAGCAGCATGTCTTCTGCGAGATTGTCCGCCATGACATCAGGCCCGAGCGGGTCCAGGAAATCTCTCCTAAAGGGCTCATCCTTTCGGGCGGTCCGAAGAGCGTTTACGACGATGGGGCCCCGCAGTGCGATCCGGGTCTCTTTCAGCTCGGCATTCCCGTGCTGGGTATCTGTTACGGAATGCAGTTGGCGTGCACGGCTCTCGGCGGACGTGTCGCGCCGGCCGCGTCGCGCGAGTATGGCCGGGCCGAATGCGAAATCACCAGCGAGGACCCGTTGTTTGCAGGCGTTCCGCCTAAGACTCTGGTGTGGATGAGTCACGGCGATCAGGTGGCAGAAGTTTCCCAGGACTTCCGACCGCTCGCGCAGACTGACACGTGTGCCCTGGCCGCTGTGAAGCATCACGCGCTGCCGATCTACGGGCTCCAGTTTCATCCCGAGGTGACGCACACGCCGCAAGGCCGCATGGTGCTGGCCAACTTCCTCACGGCCGTCTGCGGATGCGCGGGGACATGGCGTTTGTCCGACTTTGCACAGCAGACCATCGCCGAGTTGCGCCGCCGCGTGGGACAGTCGCGGGTGGTGTGCGGACTGTCCGGTGGCGTTGATTCGTCGGTCGTCGCCGCCCTGTTGTATCAGGCAGTTGGCAGCCAGCTCTCGTGCATCCTCGTCGACAACGGGCTGTTGCGCAAGGACGAAGAACAGGCGGTGATCCGCGAGTTCACGCAGCACTTTCGCACAGATCTACACGTCGTGAAGGCCGAGGACAAGTTTCTCGCGGCGCTCTCAGGAATTGTTGATCCCCAAGAGAAACGGCGTCGCATCGGCCACGCGTTCATCGAGTGCTTCTCCGAAGAAGCCGCCAAGATCGCCGATGCCCGATTCTTGGCGCAGGGAACCCTCTACCCGGACGTCATCGAGAGCGGCGCCACGAAGGATGGCCCGGCGGCGACGATCAAGTTGCACCACAACGTCGGGGGCTTGCCGGAGAATCTTGATTTCGAGCTGATCGAGCCGCTCCGCGATTTGTTCAAGGACGAAGTCCGCACGCTCGGACTCGAGTTGGGGTTGCCTGAGGAAATCGTGTGGCGTCATCCCTTCCCCGGTCCGGGGCTGGCCGTGCGCTGTCTCGGCGAAGTCACTCGCGAGAAGTTGGCGAAGTTGCGCGAGGCGGACGCGATTGTGGTGGAAGAGATCATCTCGGCAGGACTCTACCGCGCGACGTCTCAAGTCTTCGCCGTGTTGCTGCCGGTGCAGAGTGTCGGCGTAATGGGCGATGCGCGGACTTACGAAGACGCCATCGCTGTCCGCGCCGTGGCCACCGACGACTTCATGACGGCCGATTGGTGTCATTTGCCCTATGAAGTGCTGGGGCACATCTCGTCACGAATCATCAACGAGGTGCGCGGGATCAACCGCGTGGTGTACGACATCAGCTCGAAGCCGCCGGCGACGATCGAGTGGGAATGACGCTCGGTTGGAGAACGCGACGATGGGCCGCCAGTACATCTTCCAGATTCAGGACCTCACCAAGAAGCATGGCCGCAAAGCCGTGCTCGAGGATATCTGGCTCGCCTTCTATCCGGGCGCGAAGATCGGCGTGCTCGGCCGCAACGGCGCTGGCAAGAGCACGCTACTGCGAATCATGGCCGGAATCGACAAAGAGTTCGATGGCGAAGCGCGCCTGACCGAGGGCTTCACGGCGGGATACCTGTCGCAGGAACCGCAGCTCAACCCAGAGAAGGACGTCTGGGGCAATGTTGAAGAAGCCGTCGCCGGGGTTCGCGGGCTGCTCACCGAGTACGAGGAGATCAACACCCGACTCGGTGAACCGCTCGAGCCCGAGGAGATGGAGCGGCTGCTCGAACGTCAGGCCCGCGTGCAGGATGAGATCGAGACGCGCGACGCCTGGGAATTGGATCGCCGCATCGAGATCGCGATGGATGCGATGAATCTGCCGCCGGGCGATGCGGCGGTCGATACGCTCTCCGGCGGCGAACGTCGCAGGGTGGCGCTGTGCAAGATCCTGCTGGAGAAGCCCGATCTGCTGTTGCTCGACGAGCCGACGAACCATCTCGACGCCGAGAGCGTGGCCTGGCTCGAACGGCATCTGGCGGACTACGACGGCACGGTGGTGGCCGTCACGCACGATCGCTACTTCCTCGACAACGTTGCCGGTTGGATTCTCGAACTCGACCGCGGCCGCGGCATCCCGTGGGAGGGCAACTATTCGTCGTGGCTGGAGCAAAAACAGGAACGCTTGGCGCGGGAAGAGAAGCAGGCCCGCGCGCGGCAAAAGACGCTCCAGCGAGAACTCGAATGGATACGCATGGCGCCCAGAGCGCGGCAGGCCAAGAACAAAGCCCGCATCAAGTCCTACGAGCAACTCGAGGCGGCCTCGGAGCGGCAGTCCGATGAAGAGCTGGAGATCGTCATCCCACCCGGCGCGCACCTGGGCGAGTTGGTTGTCGAGACTGAGGGGCTCTGCAAAGGATTTGGCGATCGGCTGCTGATCGACGACCTCACCTTTCGTCTACCGCGCGGCGGTATCGTGGGCATCATCGGTCCCAACGGTGCCGGCAAGACCACGCTCTTCCGGATGATCATGGGCGAAGAGCAGCCCGATTCCGGCGCGCTGCGCGTCGGCCCAACTGTCGAGATGGGCTACGTCGATCAGTCGCGCGATGCACTTGAGCCGGACAGCACCGTGTTCGAGGAAATCTCGGGAGGGCACGAGACAATCGAATTGGGCAACCGCAAAGTGAACGCCCGGGCTTACGTGGCGCGGTTCAACTTCCAGGGTCAGGACCAACAAAAGCGGGTCGGCGATCTCTCGGGCGGCGAGCGAAATCGCGTGCATCTCGCCAAACTTCTGCGCCGCGGCGGGAATCTGCTGTTGCTCGATGAGCCCACGAACGATCTGGACGTCGATACGCTGCGTGCTCTGGAAGAGGCCGTATTGAACTTCGCCGGCTGTGTGGTGGTCATCAGCCACGACCGCTGGTTTCTCGATCGCATCGCGACGCACATCCTGGCGTTCGAAGGCGATGGCTACGTTCACTGGTGCGAGGGCAACTTCCAGACCTACGAAGAACAGCGTCGCGAGCGGCTCGGCATCGAGAGCGATCAGCCGCGACGCTTTCGCTACAAGAAACTACAGAAATAGGCTTTGCGACGCTGGCCAGCACGCCTTGACCTTTGTGTCCGGGTGCGATACGAACGGCCGCATCAGAGAATGGCGAGAGACTCGCTCATGGGAGGCGGGCCGCCGCTCGATAATAACTGGAGAAGGTCACCACTGCTCATGACTGTCACGCACGTCGGGTCGACAAACGCATACGCGGACAACTGGGACTCTGTATTCGGCGGCAAGCCGGCCAAAAAGCGTTCCACGAAGGCCAAGCGAACAACCGC
>CALKYM010000316.1 GCA_938003525.1 uncultured Planctomycetales bacterium
GCCAACCAGACGCCCGACCTGTGGATGACCAGCGAGCAGCCCATCTCGCAGGTGAAGGACGCCGTGACCATTTTCCTCGACTATCTGGAAGAGGCCGAGGCCGACGATCAAGTCGCGCTCTCGATCTACACGGCGTCCGATGGCACGGCGCTGTTGGAAACGGAGCTCACACAGAACTTCGATCTGGTTGACACGATCAGTCAGCAGCGGCAGGCGGCTCACTACGACGTGTACACCAATATCGGCGACGGCATCGCGGTCGGTCTCGATGAGTTGGTCAACAACGGTCGCACCGGCGCTTACAAGATGATCGTGTTGATGACCGACGGCATCGCCAACCGGCCCTACGACACCAGCTACGCCAAGACGTACGCGCTGGACAAGGCTCAGTTGGCGGCCAACGAGAACATTCCGATCTTCACCATCAGCCTCGGCGCCAACGCCGACACGCAGCTCATGCAACAGATTGCCGACCTGACGGATGGCCCGCACTTCAACGTGCCGGGCGGCTCTGGCGTGTTGCAGTACGAAGAACAACTGCTGGAAACGTTCCAAGCCATTGCAGCCGATCGGCCGCTCAAGCTGGTCGACTAGCAGCCGCGCTCACCCGAAACTTCGGTTCGGTCCGGCGCGACGAGCAAACTTGACGTAGGGTTGAATAAGCGCCGCAGCAACGGTCGCTGGCAGCCGCGTCGTCAGAGACTGCCTAAGGCGGATCCGCTCCACGAGCGCGATCCGCCTGCCGGCGTTTCACGCGACTGCGAAACTCGACCGTCGCGATCGCGGGCACGCATTTCGAACCATCAAGTCTGAAGTCTGGCCGCGCGCCGTGGGCGTTGCGGAGCTCATCACTGCTTTCGTTCCGCCGTCGTCGAGAGTGAGGTGCACCATGCGCCGTCGTCCAGAGTCACAGTCGTCTTCCTTAGCCACAGGTGCTCGCGCGGGTGACCCGCAGCGCCGCGGCGCCACGCTGGTTTTGTTTGCCTTCTTAGTCGTGGCGCTGTTGGCGATGGTCGCCTTCGGTGTCGACACTGGGTACATCCTGCACATCAAGACCGAGCTCAAGCGCGCGGCCGATGCCGGCGCATTGGCCGGAGCTGGTCGCTTGGTCGATGGCGAAGCCGAAGCCGTCGCTGAAATCACGCAGTTCGTGCAGATGAACCTGGTCGGCCAGGAACAGGTGCAAGGCGGCGATCTCCAAGTCGAGTTTGGCGACTGGGACGAAGCGGCCAAGGTCTTCACCCCGGGCGCCGAAGTGCCGTCCGCAGTCCGTGTCAGGCTCGAACGCAACGATCAGCCGCTGTTCTTCGGCCGCGTCTTCGGTCGTGAGATGTTCGACACGCAGGCCGAATCGATTGCCATGTATCAGCCGCGTGACATCATGCTGGTGCTCGACTATTCGGGCTCGATGAACGACGACAGCGAGTTGCGTTCGATCAGCACGATCGGCCAGTCGAACGTGGAAGCCAACCTGGCGCAGATTTACACCGAGCTGGGCGCTCCAACGTTCGGCAACATGCAGTGGACTCCCGTGCACATCAGCTCGAACGACGACAACTTCGTGCTCAATCAGTTGGGGCTCAACGGGGTGCCGTACCCCTATCCGGGCGGCAGTTGGCTCGACTACATCAACTATGTCCAGGGCAGCGGCTACATCAACGCCGCCGGTTACCAGAAGGACTACGGCTACCTGACGTGGGTCAACTATCTGCTGGAGCGCAAGCCCAAATCGAATGAGACACCCGACCTCTGGCAAACCAGCGAGCAGCCGGTCACGCAAGTCAAGAACGCCGTGACGATCTTTCTCGCCTACATGCAGCAGGTCGAGACCGACGACCGCGTTGGTCTATCGCTCTATAACTCGGTGGCGCAGACCTCCGTGCTCGAATCCGAGCTCACGAACGACTACGCGGTGATTGCCAACATCGCGCAGCAGCGGCAGGCCGGTCACTACGACGTGTGGACCAACATTGGCTCTGGGATGCAAACCGCCCGCACCGAGCTCGAGAACAACGCTCGCCCCGGGGCGTTTCGGATGATGATTCTGATGACCGATGGAATCGCCAACAAACCGACCGATACGACAGTCGCCCGTCAGTTCGTGTTGGACGAGGCCGCGCTCGCGGCGGCGGCGGGAATACCGATCGTCACCATTAGCTTGGGTGTCAACGCCGACGCGGCGCTGATGCAGAGCGTGGCGGACATCACCAATGGGGTGCACTTCAACGTGCCCGGCGGCGAAGGCGTGCTGCAATATGAAGAGCAGCTCGAAGACGTCTTCAAGGAGGTTGCCGACGATCGCCCGTTAAAGCTCGTGCAGTAGCCGCGCTCGCCGACAACGACGCTTGACCTTGGCCCCTCGAGAGCCGCTCGCGGCGGGGTTCGTCGACCGCAAGGATTCGGCGAGTCCCACCCGAGCGGTTTTTTCTTGGCCGCAGTGTGGTCGATGCCCATCTTCTCGGGCCGACCCGCAGCCGATACGGGCGACTACCAGCCCGAAGTGCCGCCCGCGAAAGGTGGGGTGCCCAGCCCGCTGGTGTGCATGGCATTCGGCCACACCGGAATCGGTTGTACGGGCGACTGAACGGGCGAATGCGCGGCAAGCGTCTGCGCCAGCGTTCCATAAGGGTGCGTGTCGCGGAAGTAGTCGATCAGTCGCTCACGGTGCGCCAACAAGACGCTGTCCGCTCGAATGCCCAGATGCTGCATTTCCAGCGCGATGTCGCGCGCCCGCCATTGGGTGGCGATGAGAATCGCGTCGACGGGAGTTTGCAGCAGTTCCGCGCTCGGCCGGATTTCTTGACCGGTGCCGGGCACGAACGTGCCGACTTTGGCGGCGTCCGAATCCACCACCAGCGGAAAACGAGCGGCGTCCAAACCGTATTGATTGATGAACGCCGCGGCCTTGCCGGTGCCGCCCCAGATGGCGATCGTGCGGCCGGAATGGCCCAGTTCGTCGAGCGCCGCCCGGAGGGTGTCATTCGCCCGCGTCGTGCGCGCGGCGAAGTCTGCCGCGCGGCGGGCCATGGCGACTTGTTCGCTCTGCGGCTCGAAGCGGGCCAGGCCGTAAATCACCTCGTCGTTGTAGCCGCGTTCGATGCGTTCCACTTTGCTCGTACACCGATCCAACAGCCGCTCGAACGAACGCGTCGTGAAATGGGAATTGTGTTCGTAGAAAAAGTCGCTCGTGCGGTTCGTTTCAAAGACGCGGTCGATGCACGGTACTTCGATGAATAGTCGGGTCGGCTCGCCCGTACACGACACTGCGAACGTGAGCGATTGCAGAAACCCCAGCGGATTGGTCAAGTGCTCGAGCACGTGCCGGCTGACGATCAGGTGCGGCCGGTAGACTTCAAGATGCTCGTCCGGAAGAAACAGGGCGTGGTGCACTTCCAGCCCGGCCAGCGCGAGCGACTCGTCAGACACGGTGGCGTGCGGGTCGAAGCCGACGTAGCGACCGCCAGGGCGCGACTGGGCCAGCGCCGCCAGCAGGTGTCCGTCGCCGCAGCCGATCTCGACGACCACAGGCTCGTCGGGCAATCGTTCGAGCAGCAGGTCGACGATCCGCTGCAGATGCTCTTTCCAGACCTGACCCCGATTGAACATCAGGTTCGGTTTGTCGGAGTAGGGCACCTGCGTATAGTCGAACTGGCAGTTGTAGACATGTCCGCAGGACACACAGCAAACGAAGTCCAATGGCAGCCGCGACATCGCCTGGGCAGCCTGCCTGGATGACGGCCAGGCGAGCGTGGTCAGCGGTTGGCGACCGCCGTCGAAACAGGACACCGCGACGTGATGGGCACACGCCGGGCAGGTGGCTTCGCGCATCATCTCTGCGAGCGAGCACTTAGTGGGCATGGTCGGTTGTCGGTGAGTCGACATGCCAGTTCCCCGTCGTTTTCGGAATGATCGGAGTGCCGCACGCCGTTTGGACGGCGTCGGTCAGGAACTTTGCCAGGACATCGATGGCGCCGCGATCGGCAAACAGCTCAGTTCTGCGCGCCGCCAGTTGTTCGCGAACGTGATGCGAGAACGCTTCATCCTGTGCGACGCGGATCGCGAGTTGGACATACTCCTCCGCATCGTGCGCCACGCAGTTGAGTAACCCCATCTGGCGATAACAGCCCAGCGTCACGCGTCCGCGCATGAAGCCCGAGGGCAGGGTGATGATGGGCAACGCCGCGGCAATCGCCTCGTAAGTGGTATTGCCACCACCAAAGTGCAGCGGGTCGAGCATCACGTCGGCCTTCGCCAGCAGGGCGACGAACGACTCCGGCGCAAGCCGCGGCAGCCAGACGATGCGATCGACCACATCGGGCATCGTGCGCTGGAAACGAGCCGTCAGTCGCTCGGTCCAAGTCGCGTGGGGACCCCGAATCAGTCCCAGCACGCCCTGCGAATCGCGCCGCAGGATTTCAGCCAGCAGCGGATCGAATTCTGGATGGAACTTGAACAGGCTCTGCGGGCAAAGGTAGACGCGGCCGTCTTCGGGCAGGCCGTACTCATTGCGCGTCGCAGAAGAGCCCGCGATCTGCGGGCGTTCGTAGTACGTGGGCAGGCGCGGTAGCGCCGCCAGCCGTTCCGTGTAGTGCTCTTCCGCGCCACGTGGTTCGATGTGTTCGGAGGAGACGAAGTAGTCGATGTGCGGACTTGCCGACGTGACGGGATGCCCCCAGGTGACGCACTGCACCGGAGCCAATCGCGAGTAGGCCAACGACGACGTGACCGGATCCATGCCGACGTCGGCGTAGAACAGCACGTCGAGCTGCTGGTCGACGATTCGCTGCCGCGCCGTGGGAAGATGATCGGGGATCTCGACGCATCGATCAGCGTGGCTGCGAATCTGGTTCGCCAACCCGTCGCGATGGTGGCCGTGTGTGACGACGGTGACGGCGAACCGCTCGCGCGGCAGTTGGGCGATGAAGCCCTGCATCAAACGCCCGATCGTGTGATTCTTGAACAGCCGCGAGATGAAGCCCACGTGGATGCGGCGGTCGGGGGCTTCGCCCGGTCCGCGTGCCAGCGGCGGATCGTCGGCCGGCTGGTAGCAACGGGCGATCGATTCCATCACGCCGCGCACGTCGTAGCCCTGATAGGCCAGATAGAACAGCGACGGCAGTGTTTCGATGTTGGGATCGAGCGCCAGGCCCGGTAGACGTTCCACCTCCAGGCTCTCGTGGAGCCGCTCGCGCCAGGCCTGCACGTCGGCCAGTGATTCATAGATCGGCGGCAGTTGGGTGGCTAGGACCAAACGCAGTCGATTCGTGGGCTTCGTAGCGATCGCGCGGCGATAGTGTTCCTGTGCGGCGTGAAAGTCGCCCAGTTCGGCCAGCGCATCGCCCAGGTTGGCGCGTGTCGTGGCGTTTTCGGGGTCGAGTTCCACGGCGCGGCGATAGCAGGCAACCGCTTCATGAACCCGCATCTCTGCTTGCAAGAGCGCGCCGAGATTGTTGTGGGCGCCTGCCAAGTTGGGGTTCAGCTCGATGGCCCGCTGATAGCAGGCCAGCGCTTCGGCGGTTTGCCCCAACGAGCGCAGCGCGCTACCCAAGTTGTCGTGGGCTTCGTCGTAGTGTGGCTTGAGGCGAATGGCTTCGCGGTATTCAGCCGCCGCTTCGTCCAGTCGGCCGGCGGCCGCCAGTGCCAAGCCGTGGTTGTTGTGTCCTTCGGCATAGTTGGGATCCAGTCGCAGGGCGGTCTGCTGGGCTGCCAGCGCTTCGTCAATGCGGCGCAGTTCCTGCAGCAGGTTGCCGAGATTGCTGTACGCCTCGTGATAGTCAGGCTTGAGCACGATGGCCCGGCGGTAGTGCTCTTCGGCTTCGGCGAGCTGACCCTGGCGTTTGAGCGCGGCCGCCAGGTTGTTGTGGGCTTGCGGCAAGTTCGGTTTGATGGCCAGCGCGCGACGATAGCAGGCAATGGCTTCGTCGAGTCGCCCGCAAGACTGCAGCGCGGCGCCGAGATTGGCGCGCAGCGTGGCGCTGGAGGGGGCGGCACTGACCGCCTGTTCGAGCTGCTGCGCGGCCTCTGCGAAGCGTCCGGCAGCGAACTCTTCCAGCCCGAAGAATTCCAACGCGTCGGGCTGCCGCGGGTCGGTCTTTAGGATCCGCTCATAGGCCGCCTGGGCCTGCGCGCGACGGCCAGCCTGCCGATGACGGCGCGCGGCGGCGAGTTGCTGCTTCAAGGACGTCATCAGCGCGCGTTTCTTTCGCGAGTGGAGAGTCCGCGGCGTGTCCCTCAGTGCAGAAGCGGGTCTACGGTCGGTGCTAGCCGCCGAATTCGTATCGGCGCGCGGCAAAGGGCGAGTGTCGCCAAAATCGTTACGATCGGTCGCGACGGGCCGATCCGGTTTTTTTCTGCTTGCACGCCAGGTAGCGAGCCGATCTACCAAACGATCGCTATTGGCCAGCGACAGGAAAGATGGAGAAGCCGCGTGGAGTGAAACGATCAGCTACGACTGACCGGTGTGCTGTCGGACGGCCGATAGCAAGTCACTCCGAGAGCTAGGGAAAGCAGGACGCGCGCCATGCAGATCGACACGACGCGATTCGCAACGATTGCGATAGAGCCGGACGACATCATTACGTTTCCAGCCGGACTCTCGGGGCTCGACGACTGTCGCCACTGGGTTCTGCTGGCAGACGCGCGCAACGAGGCGCTGGGTTGGCTGCAGAGCATCAGTCGCCCGGAAGTCGCGCTGGCGGTGGTCAGTCCACGTCGCTTCGTGCCGGACTATCAGTTGCGCGTGGCCCGCGCCGATTTGCAGCCACTGGCGCTAGCCTCTCCTGAGGAAGCCCAGGTGCTGGCAATCGTGGCCAAGAACGACCGTGCGATCACGCTCAACCTGAAAGCCCCGTTGGTGATCAACCTGCGGCGACGACTGGGACACCAAGTGGTGCACACCGGCGATCAGCCGCTGCAATACGAAGTCGAGGCGTTGCGCCCGGCGCTGAAACTCACCGCATGAACGACCCAGGGCGATTACGCTGCCCTGCAACGACGACCTACCCAACGAATCTCACCACCGACCCCCGCGAACAACCCGCCCCCCCGACTGCACCTGCCCCGCAACCGACAGCGTTCATCGAACGCGCGGATCGGGCGCCCGACTGCGTACGAGCCACGCCGTCAGGAAGCCCTGTTTGCGGTCGCGGTCGCTAGAAGGAGCTCACGATGTTGGTTCTGTCCCGTCAGCGCGACGAGAGCATCATCATTGGCGACAACATCGTCGTGACCATCGTTGACATTCGAGGCGACAAAGTCCGTCTCGGTATCAACGCTCCGACGGAGATTCCGGTGCATCGCCAAGAGGTCTACGAGGCCATCCAGCGCGAGAACCGCCGGGCCAGCCAGCTCGATCCGGATGAAGCGGCGCAGATCGGCCGCGGCGGCAAATCCCCACGTGCGCCACGTAATCAGCGAGACTAGCCACCAACGAGGTGGCATAAGTCTTGCCGGTGGTGATGATTGTCCGGGATTGCATGCACCATTCATAAGTCGCTTTTCGGAATTGGCTTACGTCGCAGATTCATGTTTCCGAATGGACGTAACAGCGACAATCGCGGATCATCCCAAAAACTGTTTGAATTGCCTAAAGCATCTAAATTCACAAGTCGATACCCCAGGTAGCAACGACTCTGTGTAGCCGTACCCCTCGGCTGCGCCGGGCACCGTGCCGAACGTCGGCCCGGTTTTCCGGCGACGTTGTCATACGAAGCGGCACCGGTGCCCCACAGGTGCGAACAAGCGACACGTAAGGGACGAGGCAGAACACAAGGTATCCGTGGCCGCCCGGCGGTCCGCAGGCCAAGCGCACCCAAACCACCTCCCGGCGAGCGGTTCGGCTTGGTTGAAAACTTCAAACGAAGGGGTTTGAACTGAAATGACGCGAATCAACACGAACGTCAGCTCGCTGATCGCACAAAAGACGTTGGCCCGGTCCAACACCGAGTTGCAAGACTCGCTCGTCCGGTTGAGCACCGGTCTGCGAATCAACACCGGTAAGGACGACCCGGCGGGTTTGATCGCCAGCGAAGTGCTCCGCAGCGATATCGTCAGTGTCGAGCGGGCCATCACCAACAGTGAGCGTGCCAACCAGCTCATCGCCACCGCCGACAGCGCGTTGGGTCAGGTGAGCTCGCTGTTGAACGACATCCGCGGTCTGGTCTCCGACGCCGCGAACACGGGGGCTCTCAGTGCCCAGCAGATCGAAGCCAACCAGTTGCAGGTCGACTCCTCGCTGGAAGCCATCGATCGTATCGCCCAGATCACGTCGTTCCAGGGTCGTCGTCTGTTGGACGGCAGCCTCGACTTCGTGACCAGTGCCTTGGACGACACGAAGCTGCAAGACCTGAAGATCGACCAGGCCAACTTTGGTGCCCAGACGGAGATCGGCGTGACGGTCAACGTCGTCGCCCAGGCCACCAAGGCCCAGTTGAACTACGGTTTCGGCGCCATCGCCGAAGACCTGGTTCTTGAACTCGGTGGTAAGAACGGTACCGAGGCGTTCAACTTCGCCGCCGGCAGCACCATCGCCGACATCGCGGCGGCCGTGAATCTCGTCTCCGACGCCACGGGCGTGCAGGCCGACTTGCAGCAAGAGGCCACGCAGGGCTCGATCACCGTTTCCAGCTTCGGTCTGGACAACGACATCGTGCTCACCGCCACGCAGGCTGGTTTCGACGAAGGAAACGTCCGCGTCAAGTTCAGCACCTCGGCCACCCCGGGTGGCGCGCTGACGGCCACTTACACGCCAGGTACGGCTGAAAGTGATCCCGACACGCTCGACATCCAGTTGGCCACGCAGGCCTACGTGGCGGCCGAAGGTACTTTCGATCGCGCCGGTACCGACAACGCCTTCACCCTGACCGCCAAGGTCAAGGGCACGAACTTCGAGGGCGTCGAGGTCGTGTTCACCGACACGGTCACCCAAGGTAACGAGACGTTCACGTACGATCCCGCCGCTGGCACGAACGGTCGTCTGACTGTTGCGATCGAGGGTGGCGTTTCGACGGTTGGCGATCTCGTCACGGCTCTGGCCGCTCCCGCGAATGCCGCGGCCAACGCTCTGTTCACGCTCACGCCCGATCCGGACAGTGCCAACACGGGCACGCTGGACGCCGCGGGTGGTGGTACGACGTACGGCACGCTCACCGGCGGCATCGACGGTGGTGCGGTGACGTCGACCGCCGAAGACGTGGTCAACCTGATCAACAACACGGCCAGCGTCAATCAGTTCCTGACCTCCGCGTTGGGAACCGGCAACAACGGCACCGACGTCGTGTCGGCCTTCCAGGAATATGCCTACTTCGGTCAGGCCGAGGCCAACGACCGCTTGCAGTTCCTGGGTGGTCTGGACTCACAAAACGTCCGCTTCGTGGCCAATCCCGGCCAGACGCTGGGCGTCGATCTGGCGACCGACCCGCAGGTGCTCGGATTCGCGTCGGCCACCACGCAGGCCGAGAACGCCAATGCGAGCCTGGTCTTCACGGCCCGTACGAAGGGCGAAGCCTTCGACGACGTGACGATTCGCTACACCAATGGCGGTACCGACACGGTGGTGTTCGATCCGGAAGGCAAGACGCTGACGTTCGACATTACGCACAGCACGACGACCGCCGCCAACATCAAGACGATTTTGGACGGCGACGCCTACGCCAGCCAGTTCTTCACCGTGCAGCAGTACGGCAATAGCGACGGCTCGGGCGTCATCACCGCCAACGACGACGCGGTGGCCAACCGTGCCGTCACGTCCGGCGGTGTGGTTAGCGAAGGCACGGTGATCATCAACCTGGCGACCGACGCCAGCGGTTTGGTGCAGACCACGGCCAACGACCTGATCGCCTTCTTCGACGATGCGGCCAACGCCGCGACGCTCGCGCCGCTTGGCATCAGCGTCAGCAATGCCGAAGGCAGCAACGGCACCGGGCTGTTGTCGGCTACGACGAGCGATCTGGTCTTCGCCACCGACGGCTCCGACATCCAGCCGGCTCAGTCGTCGGTGACGATCGATGCGGTCGACGGCCTCAACGCCCGAATCACCTTTACGGCGGTGCAATCGGGTACGGCCTTCGATGGCGTCCAAGTCATCTTCGAAGGTACAGCCACGGCCGGCAACGAGACGGTCACCTACGACGAGAACGCGAAGACGCTCACGTTCGGCATCGAGTCGGGTGTCTCGACGGCCACGGCCCTGACGGCGTTGCTCAACAACGATGCCACGGCCAACCAGTTCTTCACCGCCACGAACGTTTCGACCGGCACGACGAACGAGACGCTGACGACCTTCGACGGTGGCGTCACCTCGGGTGGCGAGACGGAGGCCGGCACGCTCGATGGTGCCAGCCTGTTGGGTAACTCCGATCTGGCGAACACCGGCCTGACCTTCAACGCGGCTGAGTTCGGATCCGCCGCATTCGTGTCGATCAAGGTGCTCAACGGCGGAACGTTCGAGTTGACCAACGCCGACCAGACGGTCAACACCTCCGGTCGTTCGGAAGGCACCGACGTCAATGCCCGGATCAACGGTATCCAGGCAGTGGGCAAGGGTCTGCGGGCTTCGATCAACACGACGGCCCTGGACCTGTCGTTCAACGTCAGTGCGACCGTCCTCTCGGGCGAGAGCTTCGGCTTCTCGGTCACTGGCGGTGGTGCCCAGTTCCAGCTCGGTCCGGATGTGGTCTCCAACCAGCAGGCCCGCTTGGGCATTCGTGCGGTCAGCACCGCGCGGCTGGGTGGCGTGAGCGGCAAGTTGTTCGAGCTCCGCTCCGGCGGTCTCAAGGCCCTGGCCACCAACGCCAACGGCGCGGCGGCCGTCATCGAAGAAGTGATCACCGAGATCACCGGTCTTCGGGGTCGGTTGGGTGCGTTCCAGCGGACGACGTTGGAAACCAACATCTTCACGCTGAACGACACCCTGGAAAACCTGACCGACGCCGAGAGCTCGATCCGCGATGCCGACTTCGCGGCCGAGAGTGCTCGACTCACCCGGGCCCAGATTCTGGTGCAGTCGGGTACGTCGGTGTTGGCCATCGCCAACCAGAACCCGCAAAACGCCTTGGCCTTGCTGCGGTAAAGCCAAGACGCGCGGAATTCATAACGACGCCGGCCCTCGTTCGCGGGGGTCGGCGTCGGCTTTTTTTGCAGCGTGCGGGCAGGCGCTGCGTCGCAAGCTGCCGGCAAGATACTTGCCTGGCTTGTCTATTCCACAAAACGCTGCCAGTCGCTCAAGTCGACGCCGGCGTACGGTCGATTCCCTTTCGATGTGGCGGGCCGCGCGAGTCGGTCTTGAATCGCCGGCCGCGGTCGCGACGCTGACGTACGTTTTAGCGGGCATCTGTGGGGCACATGGCGTGACCGCGCGCACCGGTCACGAGCTGCGAGAGTAAGGCACGGCTGATGGGTACGATCACACCCAACGTCGGATTGATCACCGGCTTTCCGATCACGCAGACGGTCGATCAACTGATCGCGCTGCAGGCCCGTCCGCGCGATCTGTTAGTGCAACTGGCAGCCAAGGTCGAAGCCGAGCAGGTGGCCACCACCGACGTGGCCTCGCGACTGCTCGCCTTGCAGTTCCAGGCGATCAATCTCAGCAGCGCTTCGTTGTTTTCGCAGCGCTCGGTCAGCAGCAGCAATCCATCGTTGCTCTCGGTCAGCTCGACGGGCACGCCGCCCTTGGGCAACTTTCAGTTCACGCCGCTGGCCACCGCGCAGAGCCACCAGTTGCTCAGCTCGGGATTGGCCAGCGCCACCGATCCGCTCGGCGGCGGCGAACTGAGCTTCCGCTTCGGCGGCTATATCGATAGCGACACGGCCCTGGAAGTGCTCAACGGTGGGGCCGGAATCGAGCAGGGCAAGTTTCGCATCACCGACCGCAGCGGCGCGAGCGCGATCGTCGACCTGCGCTTTGCGCGGAGCGTCGATGACGTGGTCGAGGCGGTCAACACGGCCAGCGAGATCAATGTCACGCTCGAAGCGCGCGCCGACCACTTCGCGCTGGTCGACAACACCGGCGGCAGTGGCAACCTGAAGGTCGAAGAGATCACCGGCGGCACGGCCGCTTCACTGGGACTGGGCGGCGTCGACGTGGCTGCCGCAGAGGCCCTCGGCAGCGACGTGTTCAGCCTCTTCGACGGGCTCGCGCTATCGTTGCTCAATGACGGCAACGGCGTGCGATTCGACGAGGCCCTGCCCGAGTTGGAGGTGCACTTCCGCGACGGCAGCGCTCCGCTGATCATCGACTTCCACAAGCTGGGCGATGCCGGCACGCAGGCCGCCGCCACGACCAACGCTGCCAACGGCACCGATGCCGAGGTGGTGTTCACGGCCGTCGAGGCAGGCACAAGCCTGAACGGCGTCACCATTCAGTTCGAAGACGATCCGGGGGTCACGTTCGGGCAAGAGACCGTGTTCTACGACGAGAACACGAAGACGCTCACGTTCCAAATCGACGAAGGCAACACCAACGCCAATCACATCGTCGCCGCGCTCAACGATGACGCCACGGCCAGCGAGGTCTTCACGGCGGCCCTCTCGACGGGAAGCTCTGGCTTGGGGCTGGTGACGACGTCCGACACAACCACGACCACCGGCGGTGTTGATCCAGTAGCCGATGGCAACGAGCAGACGATCGGCGACGTGCTGGAAACGCTCAACGCGGCCGATCCCGCGCGACTCAAAGCAGAAATCGCCGCCAACGGCGATCGCATCGTGCTCACCGATCTGACGGCCGATCTCGGTGCGACGTTCGAGGTGCAATCACTCTTCGGAACGGTGGCTCGCGAAGACCTTGGGCTGGCGGGTACCGCGGTGGGCGACAAGATTACTGGAGATCGTCTTCACGGTGGATTGAAGTCGTCGCTGCTGCGAAACCTGGGCGGCACGTCGGGGCTGGGCGACCTGGGAGTCCTCTCACTCACCGATCGCTCGGGTGTCACCAACACGATCAATCTGTCGTCGGCCGAAACGGTCGACGAGGTGCTGGCGCTGATCAACTTCACCAGCGTCGGCATCGAGGCGCGCATCAACAAGGCCCGCAACGGAATCGAGCTGGTCGACACGACGGGTTCAACGGCGAGCAACTTGATCGTGGCCAACGGCGATGCGACCAACACGGCCGACAAGCTCCAATTGGCCGTCGATGCTGCCGTCACGTCGGTCAACAGCGGCAGTCTCGACCGCCGCGTGCTGAGCGAGAACACGCGCCTGGACGATCTCAACGGCGGACGCGGCATCGTACGTGGCAAGTTCACCGTGACCGTGACCGACGGCACTTCGGCCACCGTCGATCTGACCGATCCGGACATCGCCACCATCGGCGATGTGCTGCAGCGGATCGATCAGCTCGGGCTTGCGCTGACCGCGCGGATCAACGACACGGGCGACGGCATTCTGCTGATCGATGAGGCCGACGGCAGCGGGCTGTTCACCGTGGAAGACGTCACGGGCAGTTCGGCCCGCGATCTGCATCTCACCGGCGCCGCCCAGAGTGTCCAAATCGGCGGCGAGACCGAGGTGGTCATCGACGGCCGCACGACGTTCACGGTGACGTTGGGCGCCAACGATTCGCTGGAAGACCTGGTCGAACAGATCAACGATCTTGGCGCCGGCGTGAGCGCCTCGAAGTTTGTCGACGGCTCCATCGTCTCGCCGTTTCGGCTCTCGTTGTTGAGCCAGCAATCGGGTGAGGCCGGCGCGCTGTTGATCGATGCCTCGGGCATCGGGCTGAGTTTCACGGAGACGGCCGCCGCACAAGATGCGTTGTTGCTGTTCGGCACACCTTCGGAAACCACCGGCGGCGTGATCGCGGCATCGTCCGACGGCACGTTCAGCGATGTGTTGCCCGACGTGAACGTCACGGTTCAGGGTGCGACCGGCGAAACGGTCAACATCAGCGTGACGAAGAGCGAAACGAGTCTGCTGGCGGGAATCGACGCGCTGGTCGCCTCGTACAATGATCTACAGGATCGCATCGACGAACTGACCGCCTTTGACGAAGTCACGCTCGAAGCCGGGCTGCTGTTGGGCGACGGCAACCTGCTGCGGGTCGAGACCGACCTGGCCAACTTGTTGACGGGCCGGTTCTTCGGCGTGGGTAGCATCGAGTCGCTGGGCGCCGTGGGGCTCAGCCTCGACGACGAAGGCCGGCTCGTGTTCGATCAATCCGTGTTCGATGCGGCACTAGCCGATGACCCGGATGCGGTCGAGGAGTTTTTCACCAAGCAGGACGTCGGCTTCGCCGATAAGCTCAACAGCTTGATCGAAACCTTGGCCGGCTCCGAGTCGTCGCTGCTCATTAATCGGATCGACACGCTCGGCAATCGCCTCGGCGACCTGAATGACAAGATCGAGTTTTGGGATGAGCGGCTCGAAAAGTCGCGCGAGCTGCTGCTCAATCAGTTTGCCCTCATGGAACAGGCCATCGCCGAACAACAAAACAACCTAGCCGCGCTCTCGGCCTTGCAGATTCTGCCGCCGCTGCCGGTGGGAACAACAACTTAGGCACGTGTCTGAATTGGGCACGGTCCTAACCGTGTCGCGCCGAGACAGAAGTGGCGCAACGGCCACAGTAGGGTTCGGGCACGGTCTCCTGACCGTGACCGAGAGGCGCAGTACATCGATTCCACTTCGATAGCGATAGAGGGATACTCGCATGGACGCCGCTGCCCGCGAGCAGTATCTGGTCACGCAGGTGATGACCGCCCCGCCGCAAAAGCTGCAACTGATGCTCATTGAGGGCGCAATTCGTTTCGCCCGGCAGGCACTCGAATTGTGGCGTGAAGACCGCGATGAGGAAGCGGGCGACGCGATTCTGCGGAGCCAGGAGATCGTCACGCAATTGCTGGCCGGGCTCGACCGCGAGCGCGATCCCGAGCTGGTTCGCAAAGTGGCGGGCGTGTATCTGTTCATCTTCCGCTCGCTGGTCAGCGCTCACGTGCGTCGCGATGAAGAAAAGCTGAACAACGCCCTGCGAATTCTCGAGTCGGAACGCGAGACCTGGCAAGCTGTCTGTCAGCAGCTTACGGAGACCGATGTTTCGGCAGAGAAGCCTTCCGCGCCACGTCACGCGACTCCGCCGCCGCCTGCGACACTGGAAGGCGGATTCGACGGCATCAGCGAAGGCTTCACGTCGTTCGAAGCCTGATCGCGCCGCGCACCACGACACTTCTGTCGTTTGCCTCGCCTGCCGCCCGCTTGACCGGCCATGGCCGGAGGGCGAAACTGCACGCCGTTCGACTGGCCGCGTGCATCGCGAGCCGCGCTGAGCTCCATTCGGCGGGCTCAGAGGCTTCCAGAGCCTGTTTGTTGCGCGAGCGTGGGCCGTTGCGGTTTTAGCTGTAGCCCGACGCGCCTTGTCGGCGAACGATTCAGACGATCATTCTGCAGGGAGTCTTGTGCTGTGGCAGCCACGAAGCAGCTCATTCGCGTGGGACATAGTCCCGATCCAGACGATGCGTTCATGTTCCACGCACTGGCGAACGACAAGTTCGACACCGGCGACTTCGACTTCCAGCACGAGCTGGTCGACATCGAGACGCTGAATCGCCGGGCATTCGAAGGCGAACTGGAACTGACTGCCGTGAGCGTGCACGGTTACGCCTATGTGGCCGATCGCTACGCGCTGTGCGCCTGTGGGGCCAGCATGGGCGACGGCTATGGACCGATGGTCGTGGCTCGTTCGCCGATGTCGCTCGATGAACTCCGCGACAAGACGATCGCCGTGCCGGGCACCTTGACCACGGCCTACCTGGCGCTGCGACTCTGCCTGGAGTGCGACTTCAACTACGTGCTGGTGCCGTTCGACCAGATTCTCGACGCCGTCGAGGCGGGCGAGTACGCCGGCAAGCGGGTCGACGCGGGGCTGATCATCCACGAAGGCCAGTTGACCTACGGCGACAGGCAGTTGTCGCTGATTGTGGACACCGGCAAGTGGTGGCTGGAAACGACGGGGCTTCCGCTCCCGCTGGGCGCGAACGCCATCCGCAAGGATTTGGGGCCGGAGGCGATGCGCGAAGTGACTCGCATGTTGCGGGAGAGCATTCGCTATGGTCTGGCGCATCGGCAGGAGGCGCTCGACTACGCCCAACAGTACGGCCGCGATCTCGATCGTTCGCGGGCCGACGATTTTGTCGGCATGTATGTCAACGACTGGACGCTCGACTTCGGCCCTCGCGGCCGAGAAGCCGTGGCGCTGGTTCTCCGCCGCGGCCACGAAGCTGGCGTGATTCCCCGCCTCATCGAGCCCGAGTTCATCGACTGATCGTCGCCGCAACTGCGGCCACCCGCGGACAGCGGCCTGCTGTCAGTGCTACTGACGGTAGTCAGTAGCTCTAGCCTTTTGTCTGCCGAAACCGGCTTTATTGGTGGTTTCTGTTATGCCGGTCGTCCGGGGGGCCGATGAGGGTTAGGCGCGCCTCGCTCTGAGGTCTGCGCCGCTGATGGATCGGCTGCGAGGCCGGCTCAGCGCGTTGATGTCCGGAAGGATTCCCGCCCCGCTACGTTCTGTCACGTTCGCTGACAGCGGGGCCAACGCGGAGCCACCGACATGAAGTTGAGTCCTCTGCCGCTGGTGAGCGCGCTGATGGCCGATGCGATGGAGTTGCGTCGGTCGAAGTTCCCCAAAGTCGTGCGGATCGAGACCACCAATCATTGCAACGCCGCGTGCACGTTTTGTCCCCGCGAGTCGATCGGGCGCGACAAGACGTTCATGGACCAGGAACTCTACGAGAAGATCATCGACGAGTGCGGCGCCAACGGCTGTCGGGTGGTTCACCTGCACAACTTCGGCGAACCGCTCCTGGACAAGCGGCTGCCCGACCGGATTCGCCTGGCCAAAGAGCGCGGCATTCCCAAGGTAAAGATCTTCTGCAACGGAGCGCTGCTGCGGGGCAAGATCGCCGAGCGCTTGCTCGAATCCGGGCTCGACGAGATCAAAGTCAGCATCGATGGCGCCAACGCGCAGGAGTTCAATCAGCTTCGCATTGGCCTCGATCACGCCAGCGTCGTCGACAACACCCGCAACTTCAAGCGGATGCGCGACGAAGAGAATGGCGGCAAAGGGCCGCGCATCGTGGCAGCCTGCACCGTGACCTCGAAGAAAAAAGACACCCAACGGCTGCTGGACGACGTGGTCGACGGCGTTGACTATGCCCGGCTGCACAACTGGGGCGGTGGGCGACGCATTTTTGGCGATCGCAAATACCGCAAACCGTGCGATCGACTGTGGCGCACGTTTACCATCTTGGTCAACGGCGACGTGGCTCTGTGTTGCCTCGACTTCTCGGGCAAAGAGATTCTGGGCAACTGCCGCGAAGACACGATCACCGACATCTGGCAGTCGGAAGGTTATCGCAAGCTGCGGTTTCTGCACCGCACATCGCGGCAAGACGAGATTTCGGTCTGCAACAACTGCTCGAAGTGTTACTTCTGAGCGGCAGCCGTCCGCCTGGAAGGTAGCGCCAACTCGGCCCACACGCACTTGTGGTCCGAGGCTCCCAGATCGCGCACGCCCGCGTCGCGGACTTCGAGACCGCGGACGAAGATCCAGTCGACGCTCGGCTCCCAGTCGGTGCCCAGCGCGACGCTGAGTGCGTCGGTCACTTCAGGATGATCGGCGATGGAGCGCACCAGGGGATCATCGGCGGCGCCGTTGAGATCGCCCATCAAGATGGCCGGCGCCGGCTGTTGCAGGAACACCTCGCGGACCACTCGTAGTTGATGTTCGTGGTCGTTCTTGTTGTCGATGTGCGTGACGACGACCGTCGTCGTGCTTCCGGCAAACTCGACGGCCGCCACCGTGTAGTTGCGGTATCCTTTGCCGCGTGTGTTGGCTAGCGGGACCGATTGCCACTCGCCCACAGGCAGTTTCGAAAGCAGGCCGTTGCCCCAGTGGTCGTACCAGTAGCGGCGTTCGCTGGGGGCGAAGCACCAGCTCATGTCGAGCAACCGCCCGAGCTGTTCGGCATGATCGGCACGATACCACTCGGGATAGCCGCGCACTTCGTTCAGCCCGACGACATCAAAGCCTTCGAGCGTCTGGGCGGTCCGCGCGAGGTCGAATTCTCCCGCCGCGTTACGCCCCGCGTGAATGTTGAAGCTGGCGACGCGCAAAGTCCGGCGCAAGAAAGTCACGGGAAACGATCCGGAGAGCCCCACTCCCTCACGCGGCGCCGCAGCGCGATGGTCCGACCCGATGGCGAGCAGGCCCCCTGCGAACAGTACGCCTGCGGCAACGAGAATAATGAGACTTCGCCGCGTCGGTTTCGCGGCCAGGGTGTCACTGGAGCTCGCGGGGACGACATGCGGCTGTCGCGTCGGTGCCTGGCGAATCGTTCGGGTGGATGTCGTCGACATGGACACGACTCCTCGGTCGCCGCGGGGGCTTAACCGGCCTGTTGTCGGTGGAGCGAGCGGGTTTCGTCGATGGTCGCGCCGAGCGCTTGCGATACTCGATGTGGCGCGAGCTCCTGCATGCAGATCATCGAATTGCAGGTCTTCAAGTAACTGGCCGCGCACGGCACACCGGTAGCGGCGATCCGATGTCCCTCGCCATGCGGGCCGGCGCGCAGCGGGCTGGTGCAGGTGAAGACCGCCACGACGGGCGTCCCAACCGCCGCAGCGAGGTGCATGGGGCCGCTATCGCCAGCCAGCATGACGTCGGCCGCCTCGAGCACGGCCGCCAGCATGAGCAGGTCCGTCTGTCCGCCCAGATTCGCGCAGTGCGACTGAGGAAGTTGCGCCGCGATGGCATCGCACAGCGGCACGTCTGCGCCACTCCCGACCAAAACGACGCCGGCGCCCTGTTGTTGGAGCGCTTGTCGCGCAACGCTTACGAAGTGCCCCGCAGGCCAGCGCTTCGTCGCCCAGGCGGCACCGGGATGAATGGCCACGAGCGGCCGCGGCAGGCCGCTGAGGGTGTTGCGGGCCCAACTGCGTTGTTCTGCGAGGATTCCCAATCGTGCCGGGGGCGGGTTGCCCTGGCAGCCCAGCGCTTGCGCGATGAGCCAATTGCGCGGAACAGCCGGCATGTCGCGCGTGGGGATGCGAATGCAATCGGTATACGCCAGCGCGGCGCCTTCGCGGGCGATGGACATTCCCAGTCGTCGACGCGCTCGGGTGGCCATCGTCATCAGCCCGCTGCGAGCCAGCCCTTGCAGGTCGATGGTGAGATCGAACCGCCCGCGACGCAGCCGCCGGGTGAGGTGATAGGCGCTGCCCAGCATCTTGTGCCCGCGGGCGTTGCGGTCGAAAGCGATCACGTCGTCTAGTTCCGGGTGCTGCGCCAGCAGCGGCGCCAGACCACGATTGATAACCCAGGAGATGTGCGCCTCAGGCCATCGCTGGCGCAATCCTGAGAGCACCGGCAGCGCCTGCACCACGTCGCCCAGCGCGCTGGGTTTGATGAGGCAGATGCGATCGGGTGCAAGCTGATCGAGCGGGATGGGTGAGCTTTTGGGCATGAGAGGGGCGGCATAGTACCGAGAGGCGGCGATTGCCAAAACCCCGCCCGCCCGGCAGGTGGCAGCAATGCTAGCCGCCGGGCGTGACACGCCGCCGACAATCGTCGTCGCAGAAGAGTAGAGAGGCGGTTGCCGTGCGCTCTTCGCGACGAGCACGGCGCCCGGAAGTTCATTTCGGAAGCAGAAAGAGGCTCACCATGTCTTTCGCGAAAAACGTGCGCGCTCGCTGGCGTTACTTTCTGTTGGCAGTCCCAATGTGGATCGGGTGGTTTCCAGGCGATTGCTCCGCAGCGACCATTACCGCGGCAACACTGTTTCCCGCTCCCCAGCAGTCGACGACGATCGAAACGACAGCCTCGCTCACTGTGACTCTCTCCGGCGCAGGAACGCTGTTCGGGCAGGCGTTTACGGTTTCTCCCAGTCCGCAGACGCACACCGTGCATCTCGATCCGGAAGTCGTCGCGACGACCAACAGCCCCGTGGGAACGGTGTTCTACGAAATCGACAGCGACACGGAGGAAGTCAGCACACTGGCGTTCCTGACGATCAACCCTATGTTCGAACAGACGATCGACTTGCAGTCGGAAATCGCAGAGCTGACGTTCGATGTCGAAAGCGATGGGGGTATCGTCCCCATCACGATTCCGGCGATCTTCAGCGCGACGATTCAAGAGGCGGTCGTGCGCACAACCCCCGGGACTTCGCCCGTGATCGGCAACGCCTTTACGGCGCCGGCAGAGGCCGAGTGGTTGTTCGACCTGGAGATATCGGCCTTGGGCGGCTTGCTCACGGCGCCGATTGTCGAAGACTACGAGGTGATGGCGGCCACCGAGATCAACGGTACGTTTGCGCTGAGCGACGGCGCCAACGGAACCGCGACGCTCGACACGTCTCACGATCACTCGTTCTCAATTGTCGATGGCGGGGCGATCTCCGTCGCCAGCGGCGACGACTTGACGTTCGACGGCGAGGTCGAGGTGAGCCTCGACTTTCGGCAGGTCTACGAGACGCACCTGGTCGGCGACGTGATCGCGCTGCCAGAGCCGGGCACGTGGACGCTGGCGTTCACGGCACTTGCGCTCTGGCCGCTTCGCAATCGGTTGCGTGCCAGACGGACAACGAAAGCCGCAGTCCAAGGGCGGTCGGTCTAACCGAAGTAGTCCGGCTCGTTGCCGGCTTTCCACTTGATGTTGCAACCGATGCTGGGCTTCTGGTCATCGCGCACCGGTTGGCCCGCCAGCACCGCATCGAGCGCGGTACGAAGGTCTTCGCCGGTGACCGGAATGCCGCTGTCGGGGCGGCTGGCGTCGAGCTGCCCACGATAGGCCAGCTTGCGCGCGCCATCGAACACGTAGAAGTCGGGCGTACAGGCGGCGCTGTAGGCCTTGGCCACTTCTTGCGACTCGTCAAACAGATACGGGAACGTGTAGCCGCGCGTGGCGACTTCCTCCTTCATCTTCTCCGGCGAATCGTCGGGATAGTTCTCGACGTCATTCGGATTGATGGCGACCACAGCCACGCCGCGCGGTTGATAGTCCTTGGCCAGCGTCGCCAGTTCCGGGGCGACGTGCTTGACGAACGGACAGTGGTTGCAGATGAACGCCACCAGCAGAGCCTTCGCGTCGGCAAAGTCCGCCAGCGAGACGTTCCGCCCATCGACGTCCGGCAGTGAGAAATCGGGAGCTTTGGTCCCTAATGGCAACATGGTGCTGGCGGTCTTGACCATCGAGGTCGACTCCTTGCAATGCTACGGCGAGTTTTCAGTGTTAGCGTTAGCTGTTTCGGCCGCATCTTAACAAACGTACTGCCGACCGTGCAGCGGGTGGCGAACGGCAAAGAATTAAACTCGGGAGAGTCCAACAGCGCGCCGCCGATCATCACACTCGGCTGAATCGAGGGTGCCACTGGCTGCTCGTCAGCCAGTGTTCTCAGTTTCCGCAACAAAGTCATCCGTATCGATGCAAAACCTTGCATCCGGGATCGAGTAAGACGATTGCATCCACGGCCGCGGTGTCGCGGAGCACTCAGATCGCTCTACATCTCGATCGTACAGCTTCGTGGTCTCGATGGCTTCTTCAATGAAAACAGCGGGCACTGGCTGGCGAGCAGCCAGTGGCACCCGAAGTGAGACAGGAGATTTGTCTCAGGCCTACCCCGGCAGGTTGAACAGACGTCGGGCGTTTGCGGTCGTTTGTTGGGCGATCTCTTCAATGGAGGCGTTGCGGACTTCGGCCAGGCATGCGGCCGTATGCACCACGTGGGCGGGTTCGTTGCGGCGTCCGCGCAAGGGGTGTGGTGAGAGGTAGGGCGAGTCGGTTTCGACGAGCAGCCGGTCGGCGGGGATTGTCGCTGCGACCTCGCGGATCTCTTGCGACTTCTTGAAGGTCACCATGCCTGCGAAGCTGACGTGCATCCCCAGCGCGACACACTCGGCCGCCAGCTCAGCCGTGCCGGTGAACGAGTGCATAATGCCCGACAGCGGTCCGCGCGCCGCGGCCTCGCGGAGCATCTCCACGATGCGCTGGTCGCTTTCGCGCATGTGGACGATGAAGGGCATCTTCAGTCGCGCCGCCAGCCGGATGTGCCGATCGAAATAGTCCTCCTGCAAGTCGGCCGGCGCATAGTCGCGATAGAAGTCGAGGCCCGACTCGCCGATGGCAACGACACCCGGCTCACGCGCGAGCGCCTCGATTTGCGACCAGTCGTCCGCGCTCGCTTCGCCGCAGGAGTTGGGATGAATTCCCACGGCCGCGAAGACCGTTGCATGTCGTCCGGACAAGGCAATTGCCTGACGGCTGGAGGCCAGGTCGATGCCCATGGTGACCATCGACGTCAGGCCCGCTTCCCCCGCGCGGGCAATCACCTCGTTGCGATCGGCGTCGAACTCTTCCAGGTCGAGATGACAGTGGGTGTCGACCAGCTCGATCACGTCGGCTCCATCCGGATTGTGCGAGGGACTGGCGATGGCGAACGCATCGGCCACCGAAGGATTGGGAGATTAGTCGCCGCTAGTTTGATGCTTCTTTCGCCACGGCCCCTGCGGCTTGTGGGTCGAAATCCTGTGGCCAACGCGTGCCGGCGTCGTACCGGGCGCCGGTCAACACGGCTCCGTCGAGCTTGGCGGCGGCGAGATCGGCACCGGATAGTTCCGCGTTCACCAGTTGGGCGCCTTCCAAGTCGACCTGGTACATGCTGGCATTGCGGAGGTTCGCACCGTGCAACATGGCCCGGGCCAGCGAAGCGCCCGTGAGGGCAGTCCCGCGCAAGTTGGCCCGACTGAGGTTGGCGTCGCTGAGGTCGGCACTGGCCAGGTTGGCGAACGACAGATCGGCCTCTTGCAGATCGACGCCCGAGAGCTTGGCACGGTCGAGCACCATTCGCGAGAGATTGGCTTCGCGGAGGCAGGCGCCGCCGAGATTGGCGCCGGCCAGGCGCGATGCTTCCAGTTCGTGAAGCACGGCGCCGGTCGTCTTATGGCGGATTTCGATCAGCGTCGCCACGTGGTTCATCCCCACTTACTGCCATCTGCGCCACGTGTGGACCGGCAACGATGCCAGTCGTGCTGGACCGCTGCCGGTGTACCGGGCCACGAGCCGCGCAGAGGGGAGTCAATCGTTGCCTTCTTGAATTTAGCTTTTCGATGCCGCGCAAGGGAAGCATCTGGTAGCCTAGACGTGGGTAGCAGTACAGTCGTCACAACCCGCAGATCGGGCGCCGGTCGCCAAAACCCCAAGCGGGGCCAGCGAAAACAGTCGCACGGCAACTCGCCTCGTTCGATTTTTCTTGTTATTCTGGGAACCGATCGTCGCCGCTTGGCCCATGCTCGTGGCCGGCGACGCCACTGGCACGGGGCCTCCTCTAGATTGGGCGGCAGATGACGACAGGCACTGAGCGTCCGCCGATTTGGCCACGACGCGCCTCGGCAAAAGAACAAAAGCAGCAGACGGCCGAGCGGCGGATTCCGTCGAAGGCATACGACCGCGCGTTCTTTCTCAGCCCGGTCCTCGAAGGTTACGACGAGTTCCTCTCCGGCGAGCTCAGCGTCGTCAAAGCCCGCCAGGTGCAGATGCTCGACATCGCGCCGGGCACGTCGCTGCTAGAAATTGGCTACGGCCGCGGCGAGCTGTTGTTGCACTGTGCGAAACGCGGTGCGCGGGTTGCCGGCGTCGACTACGCCGACGAGGCTTGTGTCATCGCGCGCGAAACACTGTCCGACTTTCCCGACTCAGACGTGCGGGTTGCCGACTGCCGCGATCTGCCGTTTGAGAGCGACTCGTTCGACCGGGTTTTCTCGGGCGACGTGATTGAGCACATGCCGTTTGAAGACGCCGTGGAGATGCTCCGCGAGATGTACCGCGTCACGCGGCCCGGCGGATTCATGCTCGTGAAGACGACGCCGAACACGGTCTTCGTGCGCTACGTCTATCCCTGGATGCGGCCGGTGCTCAGTCTCATCGACCGCAACGGCGTGCGGCGGATCGACGATCAACTCGAAGTCATGCGCCGCCTGCACGTCGACGAGTACAACACGTTCAGTTACCGCCGCACCGCACGTCAAGCGGGGCTGAAGGGCTTTCGCGTGTGGATCGATCCCGACGTCACGCGCTCGAACCGGCACCAGTATTCCGAACGATTTGCCCGCAGCCGCCTGGTGCGCGCCGTCGCCTGGTTCGGAAGGCTGTCATTCGTGCGGTTTTTCCTGGGCAACGACCTCTACTTGCGTTGCGACAAGCCGCAGCAATGAACGCTCCGGATCGCGGTGTGCCGCGCGCGCCGAACACCGCGGCCGACGATTCTTCAGCGGGCCCGCGCCGCCGCTGGCTCGGCTGGCTGGTAGTCGTCGTCGGTATCCTGATTGCGGTTCCCGCCGATACCTACCGCGCGCGGATCGAGATCGCGCATCCCTACGTGATTCTCGAGAACTCGCTGCGCTACGGCATGCCCTACCGGCTGGGTCAGGGTGATCTGGTCGGGCGCGACATGGTGTTCTCGTACGGTCCGCTATTCCAGGTGGTGACCGGCCTGGGGCTGTTGCTCCCCCACGGCGATCTGGCGTCGATCATGCGCTGGCACGAGTTGCCCAAGGTGGCGCTCACCATGTGTGCCGTGTGGGGCGCGCTGGGCATGGTGCGGACGCCGTTTGGCGCGCGCGTCGGGCTGTATCTGATCTGGGCCGCGCTCTACGCAGCGCCGTTTGGCGAACAGATGACGAGCATCAAGCCGCTGGCGGCGATGTGGGTCTGCATGGCGGCTGCGTGGCTGCTGTGCCCGTCGCCGCGAAGAACGGTGCTACCGGCGGCCGTGTTCTGGGCGGTGACCCCGCCGGTGATGATGGCCTACTCGTTCGATCTGGGGCCACTGCTGTTGGTCGCATTCACCGGCATCGCCGTGTTGACGACGCTGGTAGCGCCCAGCCTGTGGCGACGCGGCCTGCTGTGCGTCACCGCGACGTGGGGCACGAGCCTGCTGGCGGCCGCGGCGCTACGATTCATTCCCGGCTGGGAAGGCTATCTCAGCGAAGGCTGGCACTTCACGCAGGGCTACGCGGTCACGGGTGGCCTGCCGCTGGCTACCAACGCCCTTGTGATTCTGATTGTTGTCGGCTTGGCCTGTCTGACCGTACTGATGCTGTTCGCGCTGCGCGCGTGGACGGCCTTTCGTGCGGCGGCGCCTGACGCGCGCGCTGCGCTGGCCATGATCGGCGGCACGTGCTTTTGCCTGCTCTGGCTGCGCTACGGTTTGAGTCGTAGCGACCCCTTTCATATTGCCCGGGCACTGGCATCGGCCATCTTTCTCATCGGGGCTCTCGTTCCGGGGTACTTGATGTTTGTGCGCCGCGCGGCCGCGGCACAACTGGCGCTGCCGCTGCTGCTCGTTTTGCTCGCGGCGGCCAACCCACGAGTCGTCCCGGCGCTACAGGAGCGTCTCTCGGCCTGGCCGCAGGCTAGTGCGAGCCCACCGACGCTCGACATCACGCATCCTGTGCTCAACGAGGCGGTCGACGCCGCGCGGCAACTCTCGGCCGAGACGCTCTACGTCTGGCCGTTCGAGACGATCATTGCCGCGGCTGCCGGCAAGCGCAGCCCGGACTACACGCTGCAAAGCTACGCGGCTTTCACGCAGCGACTGGAGCGCGAGACGATCGACCGACTCGAAGCCGAACCCGAGTTGGCCGCCTTGTTGTATCGCGCGGCGGGCGATCTCGACGGCGTGGTCAACATGACGCGCACGTCGGTCATCTTTCGGCACCTGCTCGAAGAGTTTGAGCTCGAGCAACCACCCACCCCGGCGCTGATCGTGCTCCAGCGCGCCGCGGCAAAGCGACCATGGGAGGAACGCGTGCTCGTCGAGCAGGGCGAACTGCCCGAGTTGGTGCCTACGGCGGGCGAAGCGCTAGCTATCGAGCTACCGGCCGGCGCGGCGCGCGTTTCCGATCTGTTGCTGATTCGGCTGCGGCTGGCGGCGCAGTCGATGTACATGGTGGGCAAGCACGGGATGGTCGTGGTGCAGCTCGAACTGGACGACGGCACGACGGTCGAGCGACGTATCCCGGTACCGCAGGACGGCTCGACGAACGAGTACCTGGTGACCGCCGCCCACCTCCGCGATCCGCTCTTCCCGGCGCACTTCAACAGCGCACCGCGCGGATGGAAATCCAGCGAGTCAGTCCGCCGTATTCTCGTTTCCTGGCAGGGCGGCGACTTCATGGCGCGCCACCCGCTGGGAATGACGGTCGAGAGCGCCGCCGTCCTCGAGCGGCAAGACATTGAAACGGTCGAGACGCCCTACGCCAAGCAAGACGACCCGGCAGTCTTCGAGTGGCTGTTCCAAGATGGCTCGCGGCCGTAGGCTCGTTGGGTCGCTTCATAACACATGGGGTCGAGCCGCCATTTCAACTGTGCGGGAGAGCAGTGTCATGAGTCTCAAACAGATCGTCGAAGACTACGATTCGCGCGGCGGCAGGGCATTCGCGCTGACCGTGCAGGCGCTGATCGTCGTTTCGCTGGTCAGCTTTTCGATCGAGACACTTCCGAATCTGAGCGAGGCAACAAGGTTTTGGCTCTATGTCGTCGAGGTTGTGACCGTCGGGCTGTTCACGATCGAATATGGTCTGCGGCTACTCGTTGCAGATCGACCCCTGCGTTACATGACCAGCTTCTACGGAGTTGTTGACCTGGCCGCGATTGTGCCGTTTTACCTCTCGACGGGTATCGACCTGCGTAGCATCCGCCTCTTGCGCATGCTGCGACTGGTGCGAATCTTGAAGTTTGCACGCTACAGCCGCGCGCTCGATCGACTGCTGCATGCGTTCTACGAAAACCGAGAGGAGTTGGTGATCTATCTGGCGGCCACGGCCGGCTTGCTTTTCCTCTCGTCGGTGGGCATCTACTACTTCGAGAACACGGCCCAGCCCGAGGCGTTTGCCTCTGTGTTTCACGCCATGTGGTGGGCCATCGTGACGCTCACCACGGTCGGCTATGGAGACGCGGCGCCTGTCACTGCAGGTGGACGGGTTTTCACGGGCCTGATTCTCGTGCTCGGCATCGGTATCATCGCCGTGCCGACCGGCTTGATGGCCGCCTCACTGTCGAAATCGGCGCCGGAAGCGTGACGGCAGCGCGCGTTCAAGTATCGCTTTCGGTCGAAACCAGGGTGCCACTGCTGGCTTGCCCAGCAGTGCTGGACCGAACTGTGGATTGCCCATGGCTGAAGATACTGCAGCACTCAAGATTCAAGCGTGCGGAGCGCTGTGGGATCCTGGCTGTTGCTGCCGGCGGGCACTGCTGGGCAAGCCAGCAGTGGCACCCCAGCCGAACGCTAGGAGACGCGCTGGTTACGCTGTTTCCTGATGGTGAATTCGCCGCGTTGCGAGTGTTCGGCTTCGCCAAAGCACGACGGCCAGTGCGATCAAGAGTGCCGTGATTGCGCCGCCGAGGTCGGCGAGCCAGTCGAGCCATTCGCAGCTGCGACCGACCAACAGTTGGGTCACTTCATCGAATGCGCCGTAGGAGCCGACGCACAACAAGATGGCTGCGGCTGCCAGCCCTAACGCGGCCGGTGGGCTGGCGGGGCCGCGTTTCAAGAAGATCCAGGACAAGAGCAGTGTGAGGCCGAGGTAGCCGGCGAAGTGCAGCACCTTGTCGAGCGAGACGATGGCCGAGCCGCCGGGGATTTCGATCCGCGGCAGGTGCGTGCCGACAAACATCAGCAGCCAGTAGATGCCCAACAGCCAGATCCGTCCGTCGCGCAACAGCGCGCCGCGCTCGCTGGTGTTAGCTGTCTCGGGCGAGGTGACGGTAGCGGCCATTCGTCCATCCTAGCCACGCGATGAGATTGCGGCCAGCCGCCGCCAGGACCTTGCCAGCCAGCGCGCGTCGACCGTCGCTGCGTTACGACGACTCTATTCGTGTGGCCTATAATTCGGCTTGCAGTGTTGCGTTCAGCCGGCAATCTGAGTGTGGTGAGTGCGTGAGCAAGGGGATTTCGGCATTCGACCTGGTGATGCCGCGGCAGATAGCTTTCGGTTGGGGCCGCCGCAGCGAACTAGGAATACTCGCCAACCGCCTCGGTGATCGCGCGCTGGTCGTCCTGGGCTCGCGCGGACTGGCGTCTTCACGACTTTGGCCGTCGGTGATAGCAGGCTTGAATGCCGATGGGCCACAGATCGTGGAAGTCGGCACGGTCTCAGAGGAGCCGACGGTCAGCGCCGTCGATCGTCTGCTGGCCGATGTTCGCGCGTTACCGAGGGGTCAGCGCGACGTCGTCGTGGCCATTGGTGGCGGTTCGGCGATCGACACGGCTAAGGCGCTCGCGGCGCTGTTGCCACAGGGCGGCACTGACTCGGTGGCCGACTATCTCGAAGGCGTCGGGCGGGGGCTCAAGCTGGAGGCGGACCCGTTGCCGATTCTCGCCGTACCCACCACCGCTGGAACGGGGAGCGAGGCGACCCGCAACGCAGTGATCTCGTCCTATGATCCGCCTTTCAAGAAGAGCCTGCGCTCGCCACAACTGGTGCCCCAGGTGGCGCTGGTTGATCCGGAGCTGACGACGACTTCCCCACCGCAGATCACTGCACACAGCGGCATCGACGCCGTGACGCAGTTGATCGAGAGCTACATCTCCTGTCGTGCGACCACCGTCACCAGGCCGCTGGCTTTGGCAGCGCTCGAAGGACTCGATGCAGCGCTGCTCACCGCTCACGAAACGCCTGACGATCGAAATGCCCGGGAGAGGATGTCTCAGGCAGCCTTGATCTCCGGCGTCACGCTCGGCAATGGGGGGCTGGGTATCGCGCACGGCGTGGCGGCGGCGTTGGGCGCGGTTTGCGGCATGACGCATGGGTTAGCATGCGGCGTGATGCTGCCGGTGGCCATCGAAATCAATCGCGAGATCGCCCATCCCGATCTGGCCCGAGTTGGGCGCGCGGTGACGGGTCGTCGTTTGGATGATCCGTCAGCCGTCAGCGCGCTGGTTGATGGCATCGCGCGACTGCTCGATCGCCTGGGCATCCCGCGCCGTCTCTCGCAGCACGGTGTCCGCCGCGAACAATTGTCCGAAATCGTGCGTCTCTCGCACGGCAACAGCCGCAATGGGAATCCCCGTGAGATTAGCGACGGGGAGTTGCTTGAGCGGTTGGAGGAAAACTTGTGATTGTGGCCGCCGGACTGACTCCGGCCTGGCAACAGACCGTTCTGCTCGACTGTCTCGTTCCCGGCGAAGTCAATCGGGCCCGCGAGCTAAATTGGTGCGCCTCGGGCAAGGTGATCAATGTTGCCCGGGCGCTGAATACCCTCAGCGCGCCGAGCTGTGCAGTCGTCATGGTTGGTGGCGCGACAGGCGAACGCATTGCGGCTGAGTTCGAGGCAGCGGGCTTCGCCGCGCGGTGGATCACGACCCGTGCTGCAACGCGCGTCTGCACGACGCTGTTGGATGGATCGAGCGGCGCGTCGACGGAAATCGTCGAAAACGCGGCCGCCGTCAGCGATGCCGAGCTGGACGCCTTCGCCCATGCCGCTGCAGCCGAGAGGCGCGCGGCTGACCTGATCGTGCTCAGCGGTTCGCTTCCCGACGGGGCGCCGAGCGACTACTACGCGCGATTGCTGGCGGGTGGCGAGGCGCCCGCCATTCTCGATGGCCGTGGTCCGGAGCTTATGGCGGCGTTGGCTCACCGCCCTTTGCTGGTAAAGCCGAATCGCCAAGAGCTGGCGCACACGGTCGGCCGCGCGATCAACGACGACCGCGCCCTGCGTGCAGCTTGCCGCGAGCTGATTGACGCCGGCGCGCAGTGGGTGTTGGTGACCGACGGCGCGAGGCCCGCCACACTTGTGGCGCCCGATGAAGCGTGGCGTTTGACGCCGCCCGCTTGCGAAGTGGTCAATGCGATTGGTACGGGAGACTGTCTTACCGCCGCATTGGCGCACCGCGTCCTGTCGGGAGACGAGATGGTTACCGCCGCGCGCTATGCCTTGGCGGTTGGCTCGGCCAGCGCGACGACGCTCTTGCCGGCGAGGTTCGACGTCGGCATGCTCGACAGGTTGGCCAATCAAGTGCGTGTCGAGCGCGTCAGCCAGACGTGATTGTTGTCCACTGCTAGATGTCGCGGCGGACGACTCGCACGACTCACTCGCCGAGGACGTAGGCGAAGATCAGCGGCGCGACGATGGCCGCGTCGGAATTGATCATGAACATCGGAGCGTCCTGGTCGAGTTTCCACCAGGTGATCTTCTCATTCGGCACGGCGCCGGAATAGGAACCGTACGACGTGGTGGAATCGGAAATCTGCGCGAAGTAGCTCCAGAAGTTCACCTCTTCGTGCAAATCCTGGATCAGCAGCGGCACGCTGCAGATGGCGAAGTCGCCGGCGATGCCTCCGCCGATCTGGAAGAAGCCGATCGGCGCGCGGGCTTGCTCTTCGCGATACCACTCGACGAGGTGCTGCATCTGTTCGGTGCCGCTGCGCACGGCCGCGTGCGATCGGACCGTGCCGTCCATCACCCGGGCCGCGAAGACGTTGCCCATCGTCGAATCTTCGAAGCCGGGCGAGTAGATCGGAATGCCGGCTTCCTGGGCGGCGACCACCCAGGAGTGTTCCTGCGGGATTTGCAGGTGCTTGTCGAGATCGCCGCTGGCGATGAGGCGGTAGAGGTATTCGTAAGGGAAGTACGCCTCGTGCTTTTCGGCTGCTTCGGTCCAGTAGTCGGTCAGCTCGCCTTCGATGAAGCGAATGACGCTCTCGGGGATGCAGGTGTCGGTCACGCGGTTGAAGCCTTCGTCGCGGAGCTTGACTTCGTCGGCCGCGGACAGCGCGCGCCAGTCTTTGACGATGTGGTATTCGCGGTGGGCGACGAGATTGAAGATGTCCTCTTCGAGGTTCGCCGCCGTGGTCGAGATGGCGTGAATCTTGCCGGCGCGGATCATGGGAGCCAGCGACAGTCCCAACTCGGCCGTGCTCATCGCTCCGGCCATCGCCAGAAACATTTTACCGCCCGCTTCGCAGTGCTCGCGCCAGGCTGCCGCCGCGGCCAACACCTCGCGGGCGTTGAAGTGACGGAAGTGGTGTTCGAGGAACGAGCTGATGGGGCCTGCCATGAAGCACTTCCTCCCTCGTTCAACGCACGCCCGGCGACAAACTCGCCGCGTGTGGCCTTTACTGGTGGACTACACCTGGCGGCCGCCGTCGCAACAGGTCTCGCAAATGGTGCGGCAACGGGAGCAGATGAGTTTGCCGCGAATCTCGATCAGGCGACCCGCGCAGGCGGGGCACACCTGTGCGCTGGCAAAATGGGGTTCCGAGACGGCGTCGGTCGGCTGGGTTTGGTGGTGGTGGATGGCGCGATGGCCGGGGCGATCTTCGTGCATCGTGCTCGAAGGGTTGGGGGCTCGCTTTGCGGACGATCCATGTTCACGCGACCCGCAGACTACTCATTCGCGACGAGCCCATCAAGCTGGCACGGTGGGGTGGCTAGCTCGTGTCGTGCCGAGGAAAGCTGCCGGGCAACGCTCGCCAATGGGTGCGGCGGTCGATGTGGTATGATGCCCGTCGGTGGGCGTCTAGTCGGGGACGACGGTCATGGTCAAAGTCTGCGGTGCAAGCGACGCTTCGAGCGCGCGAGCCATGCACGGTACGCGTCGTACACTTTCCTGCTACGCGGCCATCGCTCTGTTTGCGGCGGTGTTCGTTGGCTGCAAGCCAAATGCTACGGCCGAGTCCGATCCGGCAGCGAACGGTTCTGCTACCGACCCGGCGGTCGCCAGCGATGAGCGCCGCGATGCTACCGACGAAAAGCACCACGACCTGATCATTCGCGGGGGGACCCTCTACGACGGCAGCGGTCGACCGCCGATCACGGGCGACGTGGCCATCGATGGCGACCGCATCGTCGCCGTCGGCGAACTGGCCAGTGCCCGCGGGATGACGGAGGTCGACGCGACGGGCATGGCCGTTGCGCCGGGCTTCATCAACGTGCTGAGTTGGGCGACCCAGTCGTTGATCGAAGATGGCCGCTCGCTGAGCGACATCGTGCAGGGCGTGACGCTGGAAGTCTTCGGCGAAGGCTGGTCGATGGGCCCCCTCAACGAGTCGATGCGGCGCGATCTGATCGAGCGGCAGGGCGACATTACCTTCGACGTGCCGTGGACGACGCTTGCCGAGTATCTCGAACATCTCGTCGAGCGTGGCGTTTCGCCCAACGTGGCGTCGTTCGTCGGCGCGACCACGGTGCGAATTCACGTGCTGGGACGCGAAGACCGTGCGCCAGGCGAAGAAGAGCTCGAAGCGATGCGGGCGCTCGTGCGGCAAGCCATGGAGGACGGCGCGCTGGGCATCGGCAGTTCGCTGATCTACGCGCCCGCCTTCTACGCGGACACGCAGGAGCTCACGGAGCTGTGCAAGGTGGCGGCCCAGTATGATGGCCTTTACATCACACACATGCGCAGCGAGGGCAATCAATTGCTGCAGGCGGTCGATGAGTTTCTGGCCATCGTTCGCGACGCCGGCATTCGCGGCGAGATCTATCACCTCAAGGCGGCCGGCGAGAAGAACTGGAACAAGCTCGATGAGGTGATTGCCAAAATCGACGCGGCCCGCGCCAACGGGCTGCACGTCACCGCCGACATGTATACGTACACGGCCGGTTCGACGGGCCTGAACGCGGTGATGCCCCCCTGGGTGCAAGAGGGGGGCCTCGATGCCTGGATCGAGCGACTGCAAGATCCCGGCGTGCGCTTGCGCGTGATCTCCGAAATGCGCACCGAGACCGACGCCTGGGAGAATCTCCTGCTGGCGGCCGGCTCGCCCGAAAACGTGCTGTTGGTCGGCTTCAAGAATCCCGCGCTGAAGCATCTCACCGGCAAGACGCTGGCCGAAGTCGCTGCGCTGCGTGGTACGTCGCCCGAAGAGACGGCCATGGACCTGGTGGTTGAAGACCACAGCCGCGTGGACGCCGTGTACTTCATGATGAGCGAAGAAAATGTTCGCCGCGAGGTGGCCTTGCCCTGGGTGAGCTTCGGTTCCGATGCCGGCTCGATGGCTCCGCAGGGAGTGTTTCTGGAAAGTCAGCCGCATCCGCGCGCGTACGGCAACTTTGCCCGGCTGCTGGGCAAGTACGTGCGCGACGAAGGCGCGGTCAGCCTCACCGAGGCCATTCGTCGCTTGACCGCGCTGCCCGCCGCGAACCTGAGAATCAGCAAGCGCGGTCGGCTGCTGCCCGACTACTTCGCCGACGTGGTGGTGTTCGATCCCGATTCGATTCGCGACCACGCCACGTTCGAAGACCCACATCAACTGGCAACCGGCATGCGGCACGTGTGGGTCAATGGTTCTCAGGTGTTGCGCGACGGGGAACACACTGGCGCGTTGCCGGGACGGGTGATTCGCGGTCCCGGCTACAAGGGCGCCGATGCGGCCGTCGCGGATGACACGAATGGAGCGGCGGCTGCGGCGGCCGAGTAGCGGCGTTGTCGTCGCGGTGTGCAGGCACCGTCAATCAGAAGATTCGACAAGCAGAAACCAGCACACGGGAGCAATCGATCGATGCGACTTGCCGAGCAGACAGCGGTGATTACGGGAGCAGGTTCCGGGATCGGGCGGGCTATCGCGCTGCGATTCGCCGCCGAAGGAGCCCGCATCGCCATCGCCGAGTTGAACCCGGAGACGGGCGCCGCCACCGAAGACCTGGTCCGCAAGCACACCAACGACGTCTTCTCGGTGCCGACCGACGTGAGCCGGCAGGACGACGTCGATCGACTGTTTGCCGAGGTCGATGAGCGCGGGTGGCCGGTCGACATCCTGGTGAACAACGCCGGCAATGCGGGCGGCAGCCTGCGGCCGCTGGAAGAGTTCACCGATGAGATGTGGGACGAGACGATCGCCATCCACCTCACCGGCACGTTTCGCTGCTCGCGCGAAGCCCTGAAACGGATGAAACCCCGCGGCCGGGGCAACATCATCAACTTCGGCTCGGTGGCCGGACTGCGTGGTCTGCCCGGCAGCGGGCCCTACACCGCAGCCAAGGGCGGCATCATCTCGCTCTCGAAAGCGATGGCTCACGAAGTCGGCGGCGACGGCATCCGTGTGAACTGCATCGCCCCGGGCTGGATCGACACGCCGATGCTGCAAAACCTGCCCGAGAAGTGGCAGCCGCGGATGATCAAAGACACGCCGCTCGGCCGACTCGGCACGGCCGAAGACATCGCCGGCGTCGCCTTCTTCCTCGCCTCCACCGACAGCGCCTACGTCTCCGGCCAAGTCATCAGCCCCAACGGCGGGATGTTTCGGTAGGGGATGCACCTGCTTTCTCACGCTTCAGTTTGGCCCCGCTGCGCGCCGGACGTACATTGGGCGCAAGAGGCGCGACGGCGTCGATGGGATCTGCTTTTGCCGCTGGGAGCTGCCGTCGCCGGCGTGAGACATCTTTTCGCACTTAGTGGGAGCGTTGCGATGCGTACTATGAATTGGCGTGTTGGCCGCTCGATGGGGGTGGCCTGGGGTTTGGCCGGGGCGTTGGCTGTAGTGGGAGGAAGTGCCATGGCAGCGGAACTTGCAACGGGCGACGAGGCGCCGGCCTTTGAGCTGGTGGGCTCGGATGGGGAGACGCACAAATTGGAGGATTATCGCGGCCAGACGGTGGTGCTGGCCTGGTATCCCAAGGCGTTTACCGGCGGCTGAACGGCCGAGTGCAAGTCGCTCCGTGAGAGCGGCGAGGCGCTGCGACAGTTCGACGTCGTCTACTTCACCGCCAGTTGCGATACGGTCGAAGTGAACACCGATTTCGCCGAGTCGCTTGAGCTCGACTATCCCATTCTCAGCGATCCCGCCGGCGACGTGGCCCGCGCGTACGGCGTGATCGACGACGAGCGGAAGTTCCCGCAGCGGTGGACGTTCTACATTGGCCCCGACGGCAAATTGCTGTCCGTCGACCGCAACGTCCAAGCCCGCTCCCACGGCGAAGACGTGGCGGCCAAGTTGGCCGAACTGGGTGTGAAGAAGAAGTAGCCGCTGTAAACCTGCGGGCCGCTGGCCGGGAGACATTGGCCGCGAAGCATGGCTGCCAGTAGTTAGCATGTCGCCAAAGGGCCGGCCGCGATGGACGCATCGCAACGGGAGCTGTATGCGCGAATCGTCGCGTTTCGCTTCGACGAAGGTAAACCGGAGCTCACGTTTGCCGCGCGGCTGGCCCGGGAGAACGGGTGGCCGCAGGACTATGCCCACCGGGTGATCGGCGAGTATCGCCGCTTCATGTTTCTGGCCGTGACGGCCGGGCACCCGGTGACGCCTTCGGATCAAGTCGATCAGGTCTGGCACCTGCACCTCATCTACAGCCGCTCTTACTGGGAGCGGTTTTGCCCGGAGGTGCTCCAAACCAGCCTGCATCACGGGCCGACTCAGGGCGGTGATGCCGAGGGCAAGAAATACGACGACTGGTACGGCCGCACGCTGGCCAGCTATCGCCAGTTTTTTGACGAGGAACCGCCCCAAGAGATTTGGCCGGCGGCAGAAATCCGCTTCGGTGACGACCTCCATTGGGAGAGAGCCAACACGCGGCACAACTGGATTGTCTCAAAGTGGCAGTTCAAGCAGTTCGCCCTGCAAGGGCTGTGCGTGTTGGCCATCGTCGCCTGGACTGTCGGGGTCATCGTGGCCTTGTTGCGGTCGGGGTGATAGGCGTGGGGGACTGTGCATAGTCACCCGGCGATGTTGTCGATAAACGCAGTAGGCGGAGAAGCTGACCCTTGAGCGCGTCGAATGCGGCTCGGCTGGGATTCGTGCTCGTCATGCTGGCTCTGGCGATTGCGCTGCGGACGCGCTGTCCGGCCTGTCGCAACTGGCTGACCATGGTGCGGACGGGCAACCACAACCGCAGCAGCGGTCAGTTCGGCCGGATGGTGAAGGAGTGGAGCTGCCGCCACTGTGGCCACACCGAGTGGAAGTTCGGCACGCGGATCGTGAAGGAAGACAAACGGCGCGGCGGCGGCTGTGGCGGCTTCGGTGGGTGTAGTGGCTGCGGCGGTGGCGGAGGTGACTGATCAGCGCGGGTCGCGGCGAAGATGCGCCTCCGAAGGAGCACACACGATGGACAGGGCAATCGTCGTCGTCACCGGCATCGTGATTCTGGTGGCGGTGGTCTATCTCCTGTACGGAAATCTCTGCCCGGTTTGCCGCCGCCGCTGGACCATGGCGCGCACGTCGAATCGCCGCACATTCACCGGCGCTGCGCTCATCCAGTGGCGGTGTCGACACTGTGGCCATCTCGAATGGCGGCACCGCTCAGCAGGCGGCGGTGGTGGAGGCTTCGGCGGAGCTGGCTGCGGCGGCTGCGGCGGCTGTGGTGGTTGTGGAGGCTGCGGCTGACACAAAACGCTGTCGTCGTGCTGGGACGTGATCTGGGCACTTGTTCGCCGGGAACACGTCCCTCACGATGCACGCATGGACTCGGCCCAGACGCTGAACACCGCACTCGAGCAGACCGGTGCGAAACCGGATGCAGCGCTCTTCGCACGGCTCGATGACGCGTATGCCGGGCCTGGGCGACACTACCACTGCAAGACGCACATCGCGGAGTGCCTGAGCCTGCTGGATGAGCATCGCAGGCAGGCCGAACGACCGTATGAAATGATCGTTGCCATCTGGTTCCACGATGCGGTTTACGATACCACGCGATTCGACAACGAAGCGCGCAGTGCCGAGTGGGCCCGGAAGTTCTTGAGCCGTGCGGGCGCTGATGCGGCTGCGATCGATCGATCGCCGCGATGATCCTGGCCACCAAATCACACGCCGACATTGAAAGCGTCGATGCCCGGCTGATGGTCGACATCGATCTGGCCGTTCTCGGGCAGCCGCGTGACGAGTTCGAAGCCTACGACGTTGCCATCCAGAAAGAATACGGCTGGGTGCCCGTCGAGCAGTACCGTGCAGCTCGGGCTCACGTGCTCAGCGAATTCCTCCAGCGTCCGCACATCTTCTACACCGATGTCTTCCGGCAGCGGTATGAAGCCACGGCCCGCGCCAATCTGCAGCGCAAGGTCGAGGAACTTACGACCTGAGCGTGCAGAAAAATGATATGTTCGCCGACGACCGTGTGAGTCGTTTTCATTACGGCCAGTAGATGAGAATCAACACGCCGCCGGCCAGAGCCAGACCAAAGGCCGTGGCGATGCGACCGAGCAACTGCCGATGGCCGAGCAGGGCGACGGCGCCGGCCTTGAACACGAGGTTGGCCAGCGCGCCAACGAGCATCATTCGCCACCCGGTCTCCGTGGCGAGAGTCCCTGTCTTGATCAGTTGCGCCGTCGAAAGCGTGATGGCGTCCATGTCGGTCAGGCCGGAAAGGGCGGCGACCACGTACAGGGCCTCGTCGCCGAAGTGCTCCTTGACCGCCGCCACGGAAAACAGCACCGCCGCGTACAACAGCCCGAACACGATGGCGGCCATCAATTCCGATGGCTGCTCGTCCAGGTGACCCCGGTCCATCTCTTGGCGGCTGGTGAAATAGAGGCCGGCGGAGATCAGCACCATCAGGAACATCATGGCGGCCAGTGGCGGCAGGATATCGCCGAGGATTTCAGGGGCCACGACGGCGACTTCGACGGCCACCCGCAGGAAGACAACCGTCGAGGCGACGACGATGACGACGGCCGCCATCCGCGATGCCGCGGGCGCCTGCCGCGAGCGGCGGGCATAGCCGACGGTCGTGGCCGTGCTGGAGATCATTCCGCCCAACAAGCCGCTGAGCAGGGTGCCGGCACGAGCACCGAGAAACTTGTACGCGATGTACCCTCCCAGGCTGATGCCCACAATCAGCACGACCATCAGCCAGATTTCAAACGGATTCACCACGCCATATCGGTCGTAGCTTTCGTTGGGCAGAACGGGCAGGATCACCAGCGCGATCAGCACGAGCTGAATGATGGCCCGTACGTCCGATTCGCCCATTCGCTGCACGAAGGTGTGGATGGGGGCCTTCCAATGCAACAACACAGCCGTGCTGCCACCCAGGATCACGCCCAGGTCGATCCGCCCGAGCCCTACCGAGACGCCGGCCGTGTACATCACGACCGCCGCGAGTTGGGTGGTGAGTCCCGGCTCGTCCCTGGCGCCGGAGAACTTGATGACGTAGCCCACCACGAGCATCGCTGCCACCGCTACTAGACCCGCGACGATGAGCCAGGCTCCCACCTCGTCCTGCAACAGAGCCAGCACCGCGCCGAGTAGCGTGATCAGGGCGAACGTACGGATACCGGCGACGTGTGGCGCCGTCCACTCGCGCTGGAAGCCCACCAACAGTCCCAGGCCCAGCGCCACCACGAGTCTTTGCGCAACTTCGAGGTCCACAACTCCGCCCCCGCGACGAGTGACGCTCTGCCGCACGGCGGCAGGTCTACCTCTACGATAGGCCGATGCGCGGGACGCTGCGCGCCGAGGAACCTAGGCGACTCGCGCTCAGCCTAGTCACTCAGCAACTCCTCAAACTCCGCCTCGTCCAGCACCCGCACGCCGAGCTTCTCGGCTTTGGCGAGCTTGCTGCCGGCTTTTTCGCCGGCCACCAGGAAGTCGGTCTTATTTGAGACGCTCGACGCTGCGTGGCCGCCGTGGCGGGCAATGAGCTCTTTGATCTCGTCTCGGGTGTACTTGGTGAGCGTGCCGGTCACGACGATCGTCTTGCCTTCGAGCGCACCGCCCGTGACCGCCTGCCGATCTTCGCTTGTTTTCACGCCGAGTTGGGCCAGCTCATCAATCGTCGCGCGGCCGATGTCGCTCTGCAGGAAGTCGTAGACGCTCTGGGCAATGATGGGCCCGATCTCATTGATCTCGGACAACTGTTTGACGTCGGACGCTCGAAGCGATTCGACGTCGCCGAACTCGGCCGCCAGGACCGCGGCCACACGGGTTCCCACATGGCGAATCGAGAGCGCGTTGAGCAGCCGAGCAAGCCCGCGCTCTTTGCTGGCTGCGATGCCCGCGACCAGGTTCTCCGAGCTCTTTTGGCCCATTCGCTCCAGGCTAGTGAGCCTTTCGGCATCGAGGCGATAGAGGTCACCGAAGCCCTTGACCAGGCCGCCGTCGACAAGCTGATCGACGAGCTTGTCGCCCAGCCCTTCGATATCCATCGCTCCGCGCGAAGCGTAGAACCGCAGCCGCTCTTTGAGCTGAGCCGGGCAACTGGGATTCGGGCAGCGAATGTAGACGCCGCCTTCGTCTTTCACGACCAGGGTCGCACACTCGGGACATTTGGTGGGAAAGCGGTACTTGCGGGGCCGGCCTTGCCGCTTGTGCTTCTCGACGCGGACGATGTGCGGGATGATCTTGCCGGCCTTCTCGACGACCACGGTGTCGCCAATACGGACATCCTTTCGCTCGATCTCGTCGGCGTTGTGCAGCGATGCGCGACTCACGGTGGTGCCGGCCAACTCCACCGGTTCCAAATCGGCGACCGGCGTGATGGCCCCCGTCTTGCCAACCTGCACGCGGATGTCGAGCAGCCGTGTGGTGGCTTCGTACTTCTCGAACTTGTAGGCGATCAGCCAGCGCGGGCTCTTCGACGTCGCGCCCAGTCGCTCGCGCTGCTCGAAGCGGTTGACCTTGAGCACCAGCCCATCGACCTCGAAGTCGAGTTCGTGGAGCCGCTCGACGAGGCTCTCGCAATGTTCGGCGGCGGCATCGAAGGTGGGAAAGCACTCGACGTGCGGCGTGGCGGGCAGCCCGTATTCTTCGAGTTCGGCTAGAAACTCCATGTGGGTCATGGCGCGAACTCCCTCGGCATGGCCAATGCCGTGGCAGAAGAGCCGCAGGCGGCGCTCGGCACAGATCCGTGGGTCCAACATGCGAATCGTGCCGGCGGCCACATTGCGCGTATTGGCGAAAGGCTCTTCGCCGGCCGCCTGTCGACGCTCGTTGAGCGCTACTAGGTCGCCATTGGTCATGAAGACCTCACCGCGGACTTCAATGACTGGCGGGACGCGATCGCCCAATAGCCGCAGCGGAACGCCACCGACCGTGCGCACGTTGTGAGTGATGTCGTCGCCCACGCGTCCGTCGCCGCGGGTGGCGCCGCGCGTCAGCAATCCGTCTTCGTAAAGCAGCGAGACGGCCACGCCATCGATCTTGAGTTCGACGACCCATTCGACAGGCTCATCGACGAGCCGCTTGCTGATGCCCTCGCCGTACTTACGCAGCTCGTCGAGACTGTAGGTATTGTCGATCGAGAGCATCGGCACACGATGCTCGACCGACGGAAGCCCGGAGACCGGTTGATCGCCGATCCGCTGCGTGGGGCTGTCCGGCGTGATCAGCTCGGGGTGTTCGGCTTCGATCTGCTGGAGTCGCTCGAGCAGCCGGTCGTACTCGCGGTCGCTGATCTCGGGCTCTGCGCGGACGTAATAGAGATAGTCGTGCCGGCGGATTGCCTCGCGCAATTCCGCAGCTTCCGCCTGAACGTCCGATTTGCGGCCCATGGGCTGCCCTGCAGTTTCCGAGCCAAATCGCCGCTTAGGACGCGCCGGGCCGCGCACATTCTTCCGGCGCGCTGGCCGGCGGACGCTTGGTGCCATGCGGCACCAGGCAGAGGAACTTCATCGGTTGCGTGCCGGTGTTGCGAAACTGGTGCACGTCGTCGGGCGCAACGTAGATCACGTTGCCGGCCGTGAGCGGCCGCTCGACGTCTCCATCGACGACAACGCCTTCGCCGGCGAGCACGTATACCTCGTGCTCGTAGGGATGATGATGCTTGGGCGTGTGCCCGCCGGGGGCGACCTCGAACTGTCGCATGGCGAAGTTTGGGGCTCCGTCAGTCTCGTCGACCATCCAGCGGACCGTGCAGCCGACGGCGCCTTCCATGTCGACCGGAGCCGCTTCAATCTGGGCCTCGGAGGTGATTTTCATCGCGTCGAATCCTATTGCTGAGTATGGGTTTAGGGCGAGCGGCCCGGAGCCGGTTCATCGTGCTTCGGGGCGTGCTCGCCAGTGTCTTGGCACGCGTGATTTCTGATGCCGAAGTATACCGCCTCGCGCGTCAGGCGTCTGCGAAACACTCGGCAGCGGCATCGAACTGTCGAGCGAGGGCGGCAAAGGCTTGCCGCAGAAAGAACGCGATGCGCAGGTCGTCGCACATCGCAAACTTCAGATGCGAGGCGAGTGCATGACAAGTGCGGCGGAGGCTGCGCAACAAAAAACCTCGAGTGACGGCTCCCAGCGCCTAGGAACTCTCTCCAGAAAGTTCCATAGCCGTCGAACTCGAGGCGATCGATAAGTGACAAGCACTCATGCGATCTTCTCCGAGCCTAGCATGCTGTCTGTATTCATGCAAGCGCTTGCGCGCCTTCGGGAAGCGCGATTTCGTCGATCAAACGATGGAACGTCTTTGCGCGCTCGACGTAGTTGCTGAATTGATCGCTACTCGCGCAGGCGGGCGACAACATGATCGAGTGACCCGGCGCGGATGATGCAAAACACCAACGCATGGCCGTCGGCATGTCGTCGCACACGCGCACGTTCAACGCACGGCGTGCCTCGCGCACCGTATCGGCAAGTTCCGCCGCCGCTTCACCGTAACAGGCGACACCGCGCACATTCTCAGACAGTGCAGAGACGAGCGTTGCCCAACTCGAACCTTTCGCGCGACCGCCAAGCAACAGCCATACCGGCTGAGCGACGGAATCGAGCGCTGCCGCCGTTGCTTCGGGCGTCGTGGCGCTCGAATCGTCGATGAACGTCCGACCTGCCACCGTGGCAATGCGATCGAGACGATGTGGCAGCCCGGTGAATTCAAGCAGCGCCCGACGAACTACTGCCGGTTGCACGCCGGCGGCGACGGCGGCAGCCGCTGCGCAGGCCGCGTTGTGGCGATTGTGACGTCCGGGAACCTTCAGCGGCGGCACGTCGGCCAAAGCCGCCGGGGGCGACCAGCGATCGCGCACAAGTCGCTGCCAACCAGCGACTTCCGAGTCCCAAGTGTTGAGCACGGCCGTGCCGTTGGACGCCAGCATCTGCAGCGCCCGCTGCTTGGCGCGGTGGTAGTCGACCAACGTGGGGTGCCAGTCGAGGTGGTTTGCCGTGCAACCGGTGACGACGACGACTTCCAACCGCGCAGCATCGAGTGGCAAGCGGTCCAGTTGGAAGCTGCTCAACTCCAGCACCATCCAATCGTCGCGCTCGATCTTGTCGACGGAGGCCAGCAGGCTTCCGCCCAGGTTTCCACCTAGATGCACCTGCCGTCCGTCGGCTGCCAAGATAGCGGCCAACATCGAGGCCGTCGTCGATTTGCCGTTCGAGCCAGTCACCACCGCCGTGTGGCAATCGACGGCTCTCAACAACAGTTCGATTTCGCTGGTGAGCGGGATGTCGGCTTCGGCGGCGCGCTGCAGCCACGGATTGTCGGGTCGGACCGCCGGATTGACGACGATCAACTCCGCGTTGCGGAACGCGCTCTCATCATGTCCGCCCAGCACGTAGCGGATGTCGGCCAGATCGTCGAGTGCGGAGAGCGCACTCGTCAAAGCTTCGCGCGGGCGCAAATCGGTGACAGTCAGCACGGCACCGTTGCCGGCCAGATAGCGTGCCGCGCCGATGCCGCCGCCGTGGCAGCCGAGTCCCATCAAAGTGACGCGTCGTCCGGAGACATCCATGTCTTCCTCGTGCAGTTCGTGCTTCTAGCAGGTGCTCTTGAGTTCGCCAGTGGTTTGCTTTCGCCAACGGTGGGAGGCAGCGTTCGATGCGCTAGTCGCTGCCGCGCAGGATAGAACGTGGCGACGCTTCACCATCTACTGATGCGGTTTGCCGCGCAACGGGAATTCTAGGAGTCGGTGGCCATTGCCAAAAGCCCGACTGCTGCCAGTTCGCGTCGTCGTTCCACGACGTGTGCGGTGCGAGTTCTGGCGATAGACGGTTTCCGCGGTCCTTGTTCAGGCCACGCTAGCAGCAGTACGATGACGGGTTTGCCACCATTGCCAGCAGGCTACAGGAGCAGCGATGCCCGCCGATGCCGCAATTCGCCTGCGGGGGGTGCGTGTCCACAACCTGAAGGACGTCGACCTCGATATCCCGCGTAAGCGGCTCGTCGTGCTGTGCGGCTTGAGCGGCAGCGGCAAGAGCAGCCTGGCCTTCGACACGCTTTACGCGGAGGGTCAGCGGCGTTACATCGAGACCTTCTCGGCTTATACGCGGCAATTCCTTCAGCAGCTCGACAAACCGGACGCCGACCGCATCGATGGCATTCCCGCCGCCATGGCGGTAGCCCGGCAGAACCCGACACGGTCGAGCCGCTCGACGGTGGGCACGACGACCGAAACGCTCGACTATCTACGCCTGCTGTACGCCAAGATCGGACATGTCGTTTGTTCCGATTGCAACGTCGAGGTCCGCCGCCAATCGCCGCAGCGGATCGCCGAGCAGCTTGCCGAACTGCCCGACGGTACTCGGTTCCTCCTGGCATTTGCCCTGCAAACAGTGCCCGAAGGTGACAACGAGGCGCTATTGGCGGCGCTGCGCGACGACGGATTCGTGCGGGCCGTGGCAGGCGGCAGCACGTGGTCGCTCGAGGAGGAGAGCGACGAGCTGTGCTCGATCATTCAAGCTTCGCAGCCAGCCGATGAGTTGCTGGTGGTCGTAGATCGCTTGACCGCGGGTCGCACCGAAGAGCGGCGGTTGGTGGAGTCGGTCGAACTGGCGCTGGCTAAGGGAGAAGGAGTCTGCACGGCACTCGTCCGCGGTGAGTCGGTGCGGATGGGTGAGCAAACCGGCCAGCCTGTCGAACTCGATGAGGAGCGGTGGTCTGAGTTTCGTTTCAGCACGCAACTCACCTGCGATCGATGTGGCCGCGACTTCGCGGAGCCCGAGCCGCGGCTGTTCAGCTTCAATAGCCCGCTGGGGGCCTGCCCCGAATGCGAGGGCTTCGGCAACATCATGGACGTCGACATGGAGCTGATCGTCCCCGATCCGCAGAAGTCGCTCCGCGAGGGGGCCATCGCGCCCTGGAACACGCCGGCCTACGAACACGAACTGGAAGAACTGCTGGCTCTGGCCGGCGACTACGATCTGCCAGTCGACGTACCGTTCGCCGAGTTGCAGCCGGAACATTTGCAGTTGATTGAAGAGGGAGTGCCCCAGCGCGAGTTTGGCGGGCTGCGGGGCTTCTTCGCCTGGCTCGAGCGGCGCAAGTACAAAATGCACATCCGCGTGTTTCTCAGCCGCTGGCGCAGTTACCGCCGCTGCGAAGCCTGCCGCGGCACAAGGCTGCGGCCCGACGCGCTCGCCACGCGGATTGAAGGACAGACGATTGCCGACATCTGTCGGCTCAAAGTTCGCGATGCGCGAGCGCTGTTCGCGGACCTCGAGCTGAGCGACTGGGAGCAGGCCGTCGGGCGGATGATGCTCGATCAGGTGCAGGCGCGGCTCGGTTTTCTCGAAGCGGTCGGGCTCGGGTACCTCACGTTGGAGCGAATGGTCCGCACGCTCAGTGGCGGCGAAGCCCAACGCGTGGCGCTGACCACGGCCCTGGGATCAAGCCTCGTGAACATGCTGTATGTGCTCGACGAACCGTCGATCGGTTTGCACCCGCAGGATACCGATCGTTTGATTCAATCGCTGTTTCGCCTCCGCGACCGCGGCAACTCGGTGGTCGTCGTCGAACATGATGAAGCCATCTTGCAGGCCGCCGATCAACTGATCGAGATCGGGCCCGGCGCGGGCGATCGCGGCGGGAAGGTTGTCTTTCAAGGCACCCCCGATGAGATCGCCGCAGAGACGCAGAGCGTGACGGGCGACTACTTCGCCGGGCGGCGGGCGATCCGCCCACCCGAGCGGCGGCGACAACCCAACAGGGGCTGGATTCGACTGGCCGGTGCGCGGGGTCACAACTTGCAGAACGTCACCGTCGAGTTCCCGCTGGGGCTGTTGTGCGTGGTCACGGGAGTCAGCGGCTCGGGCAAGAGTACGCTGATCCAGGACACCCTCTACCCAGCGCTGTGTCGGCGGCTGCGGAAGGACGCCGGCAAGCCCGAGCCGTACGAAGACGTGTTTGGTGACGGGCAGATCGACGAAGTGGTCATGGTCGATCAAAGCCCGATCGGCCGCTCGGCGCGCTCGAACCCGGTGACCTACATCAAGGCGTTCGATGAAATCCGGGCACTGTTCGCCGAGACGCTCGACGCTCAGACGCGAAACTACACGCTCAGCCATTTCAGCTTCAACGGCGCCGTGGGCCGCTGCCCGGAATGTTCGGGCGACGGGCAGATTCAGATCGACATGCAGTTTCTGCCGGACGTCTACATGCGGTGTAGCGAGTGCGGCGGAACGCGCTATCGGCCAGAGATTCTCGACGTGACGCACCGCGGGCGAAACATCGCCGATGTGCTGGAGATGACCGTCCGCGAGGCGTTCGTATTCTTTCGCGGCGCCACGAAGGTGCAGGCGCGACTGAAGCGGCTGATCGACGTGGGGCTCGACTATCTGCGGCTGGGGCAGCCGGCCAATACGCTGAGTGGCGGTGAAGCGCAGCGACTGAAACTGGCCGGATACATCTCGGCCGCACGCCGCGGCCGCTGCCTGTTCTTACTCGACGAACCGACCACGGGATTGCATTTTGCCGACATCGTGCAACTGCTCGACTGCTTCGACGCGCTGCTCTCGGTGGGGCACTCGCTCGTCGTCGTCGAGCACAACCTGCATCTGATTCAGGCGGCCGACTACCTGATCGATCTGGGACCGGGAGCCGCCGATGAAGGAGGGCGCGTCGTGGCCACCGGCACGCCGGAAATGGTCTCGCGCACCGAAGGCTCGGTCACCGGAGAGTTTCTCGCGCGGTCGTTGGCCGAAGCGCAGCGCGAGCGAACCGCCTGATGTGGGCCGCGCGGCGAACGGTATACTGGGCACGGTGAGTAAACCGTCAGTCTACGACGGTGGATGGCCGGGAATCGGAGGGCACGGACGAATGGTCACCCCAAGACACATGCCGTTTGGCCCACTGGCGCGCAGCTTTGCTGCCGTGTTGTTCGCGTGTGTGACCGCTGTGTGCGGCTGCAACATGCGGTACGACGGTGAGCCGCCGCAAACAAACGGTGTCGCTACCCAGCAAGCAGACGCTACTTTAGCGACCGATACAACGATCGAAATCGAATCCACCACCGAGCCCACGACCGATCAACAGCCCATCGCTGAGGCCGCGAAACCTGGCGACGCACGTCCGCAGCTCGCCATCGCTGAACTGGCGGAGCAGGTCGCCCGGCAGATGCGCGGCCGCGAGGAGATCGTCGAGGCGGAGTTCTTTCCCAAGGGCTTCAGCAAACTGCGGCGCGTCGTCGACGAGGTCAGCGGCGAGGAAATGGCAAGCGACGATCAAACGCTGCGAGGCGTGGTGCGGGTGACGTATACCAAGAACTTCACCCTGCTGTTTCCCACGCGCGAGGCAGCGGAAGCGGCCGACGAATTCTTCGCCGCCAGCCCGGCGCCCGACATGCAGGCGATGAACTCACCGCTCAATCCGCGGCAAACCCCCATCTTGTTGGAAATCACCTACGAAGCCGTCGACGGCCAATGGCAGCGCAAAGGCTGGCGAACCGACCCGATTGGCAAAGAGTCGTCGACATTGGCCGAAGATCTCGAACTGCCCTGACCCATCGAACGAGCGCCAAAGAACGCGCCAGGCCCGATACTCGCGATCATTTCCATATGCCCGAACCTAGCGAGCCGCTCGGCGAACTCGAGCGCTATCACCGCCAGATTCTCTTCGGCCCTTTGGGGCGCGAGGGGCAACAGCGGCTTGCGGAAAGTCGTGCCTTGGTTTGCGGCTGCGGTGCGCTGGGGACCGTGCTGGCCAACACGCTGGCCCGGGCAGGCGTGGGGCATCTGAGGATTGTCGATCGCGACTTTATCGAGATGAACAACCTGCAGCGGCAGGTGCTGTTCGATGAAGAGGACGTCGCCGCGGGACTGCCGAAGGCCATCGCCGCCCAGCGGAAGCTCGAGCGGATCAACTCGCAGATCGACATCGAAGCCCATGTGGCCGACGTCGATCACACGAACATCGTCGAGTTGTGCCGGGATGTAGATACGATCGTCGACGGTACGGACAACTTCGAGATCCGCTTCCTGCTCAACGACGTCAGCTTGAAGCTGGGCATTCCCTGGGTCTACGGCGGCTGCTTGGGCGCCGAAGGCCAGACAATGACGATCCTGCCGGGTGAGACGGCCTGTCTCCGCTGCCTGATGCGGGATGCACCCCCACCGGGCACAACGCCGACTTGCGACACGGCCGGCATTCTGGGCTCGATCGTCAACGTGGTGTCATCGATTCAGGCGATCGAAGCCATCAAGATCCTCAGCGGCAATCGCGAGGCTGTGAACCGATCGCTGTTGGTCGTGGGGCTGTGGGACAATCGCGTGCGGCAGGTGGGACTCGACGGGTTGCGCGAGACGGCCGAGTGTCCCGCCTGCCAACGAGGTGAGTTTCCCTGGTTGGAGGGCGAGCGTGGCAGCCACAGCGCGGTGCTCTGTGGTCGCAACGCCGTGCAACTCAGCCCACCTGCGCGCGAGCCGGTGGCGCTGGAGGCTTTGGCCCAAAAACTATCTGCGGTGGGACAGGTGAAGCACAATCGCTATTTGCTCCGCGCTGAAGTCGACGGTTACATAGTGACCGTATTCCCCGACGGCCGCGCCATCATTGGCGGCACCGACGATGTGGCCACCGCCAAAACCGTCTACGCCAAGTATGTGGGCGCTTGAGGCAACGGCTGCCGCGTTAAACAGGCTGAGCCGAGCCGAGCGCTGCGGCTTCCATGATCCGCTCCTCGGTCACCTCTGCGCGGGTGAACTCGGCGACCAGGCGGCCTTCGCTCAGCACGAGAATGCGATCGCAAAGGGCGAGCAACTCCGGCATCTCGCTGGACGTGACCAGAATCCCGAGTCCCTCGCGGCACAGCCGGTCCATCAACAAATAGAGTTCGGCTTTCGCGCCCACGTCGACGCCGCGCGTGGGATCGTCGAGTAACAACACCTTCGGCTGCGTTGCCAGCCAGCGGCCGATGATGGCCTTCTGCTGGTTGCCACCGCTGAGGCTGGTGATGGGCGCTTCCAGTCCAGCGGTCTTCACGCGGAGTTCGTCGACCACACTGGCCGCATGAGCACGCTCAAGCGCCGGTCGCACAACGCCGCCGAGGCAGGAGCGCTCGAGCGTGCAGAGCGTAATGTTTTCAGCCACGCTCATCTCGGCGAACAGCCCGAGTCTCTTGCGGTCTTCGGTCACCAGCGCGATGCCGGCCGCACGGGCCTGCTGGGGATGCGCGGGTCGGATCTCTTGGCCTTCGAGCAGGATGCGGCCTTGTGGAGGTTCGCTGCTGGCGCCGAAGAGGCATTCGAGCAACTCCGTGCGCCCGGCGCCAATCAGCCCGGCGAAGCCGACGATCTCGCCGCGCCGCAACTCGAACGAAATATCATGTAGCCGCCACTCGCGCGCGTGCCCCCTCCAAGGCAGGCTGAGACGTTCGACCGCCAGCACGACATCGCCGGGTTCGCGGGGCGAGGCGACCTGGGCGGTCTCGATCTCGCGGCCGACCATCAAGTGCGTCACCTCGCGCGGCGTGGTTTCTTCGCGCTGGCGCGTGGCGACCAGCTTGCCGTCGCGCAGCACCGTGACGCGGTCGGCCAGCCGGAACACCTCGTCCATCTTGTGGGAAATGTAGAGCATGGTGACACCACTGGTCCGCAAACGGTCGAGGACGCGAAACAGCCGCGCGGCTTCGTTCTCGGTGAGCGCGCTGGTCGGCTCGTCGAGAATGAGCACGTTGCTTTCCAGTGAGAGCGCCTTGGCGATCTCGACGAGCTGCTGATCGCCGACGCGGAGGCTGGCGACCTGGGCCGAGGGATCGATGTCGCATTCGAGATCACCCAGCCACATCCTCGCGGCGCGCTGCATGGCGCCATCATCCAGAAAGCCCCAGTCCGTGATCATCTCCCGCCCAAGGAACATGTTGGCGGCTGCTGAAAGCTCTTCGACGAGATTCAGCTCCTGGTGGATGATGCTGATGCCGGCGTCCTGCGCATCGCGCGTGCCCGTGAATGCGACGGGCTCGTCGCGGAGCGTCACCTGGCCTTCGTAGTCGGTGAGGATGCCGGCGAGGATCTTCATCAGCGTGCTCTTGCCGGCTCCGTTCTCGCCGACAATGGCGTGCACTTCGCCTTTGGCAATGTCGAGCGAAACATCGTCGAGCGCCACCACGCCGGGAAACCGCTTCGTGACGCGGCAGACGCTGATGATGGGTGGCGAGTCAGACATGCCTGGCAGGTTTCGCTGGCGGCAAAAGGTCGTTCATGGATCGAGTTTGCTGCGTCGGCTGCGTCCCAGCCACTGTCCGGCGCCGATCAAAGCGCCGACAAGGGACGCCGCCGCAATGCCTGCGATGGCCGGGTGCAGCTCCGCGTTGCGGGCGTTGCCGACGAACACGGCGACCACTGTGCCGGCGAAGAGCACCAACACGCTGGCGGCCGCCCATCCCAGCGCTCCGGGGAAGAAGTGCTTGCCGCCGGCGCGAATCCGCCGCCACTCATTGAAGGCCACGGCGAGCACGACGAGCACGCCGACGATTAATCCTTCGTAAACATCGGCGCCGCTTTGAATGATCTTGGCCACGCCGTCGACGACGACGCGCAGAAAGATGCAGCCGAGCACAGTCCCCAGCACGGTGCCCACGCCGCCCTGCAAGCTACAGCCACCAACCACGGCGGCCGCAATGGCGTTCAGTTCATAGGCGCGGCCCAGTGTTTGCGGTTCGACAACGCCCTGATCGCCGATATAGAGGATGCCGGCCAGGGACGAGAGCACGGCCGCCACTGAATAGGCGAGCCACTTGAGGCGATCGGTATGGATGCCGCTCAGCCGCGCGGCTTCTTCGTTGCCGCCCAGCGCGTACAAGTGGCGGCCGACGACCGTCCGCGACAAGAGCACCCACATTCCCAGCGCCAACAGGGCGAAGAGCGTCACCTGCAGCGGCACGCTCTTGGTCAGATCGCGAAACTGCGCGTCATAGAGCTGAATCTGCGTGCTGTCGGCCAGCGATTCCGTGATCGCCCGGCCCAGGCTTCGTAGTCCTACCAGCGAAGCCAACGTGGCCACGAACGGTGGCAGCCCGACGACGGTGATCAGCCACGCGTGCAACGTGCCGATCAAGAAGCCGACGAAGAGCGTGCCGAAGATGGCTGCGGCGATGACCCACTCGCCGAGCGGTTCGCGTCCGCCGCGCATCGCTTCGGGCGCCAACAGCAACATGATCGATCCGCAGACCGTCCCGCTGAAAGCGATCACCGCGCCGGACGACA
>CALKYM010000317.1 GCA_938003525.1 uncultured Planctomycetales bacterium
TACTTCAAGCCGCTCCGGCGGGCGGTTGCAGATTCACGGCGTCCACCAGGCGTCGAGCTGCGCACGTAAGTCGGCAACAATGTCGGCGTTGTCCTCGGCAACGTTGTGCTCTTCGTGCGGGTCTTGGTGCACGTCGTAGAGCTCGAAGGGGTCCTGTTCGTCGACCGGCACGATCAGCTTCCAGCGTCCGTGTCTTATCCAGCGATGGGTCAGGTTGGCGGCTGGGTTGTTCACATCGACGCTGCTATGTACGTAGTTCGCCCCGTAGACGGCGTCGCGCTCGATGGGCTGGCCGCCTGCGCAGCGCGGCAAGAGGTTCATGCCGGGCATCTCATGTGGTACATCGACGCCTGCGGCAGCGAGTAGCGTTGGCGCGACATCGATGCTGGAAACCAGGTCGTCGTAGACAGCCTGCTCGGTTCGGCCCGACCAGCGCAGCATGATGGGCGTGCGTAGTCCTCCGTCGTAGGGCGAGAGCTTGCTCTTGGGCGCAAACCAGCCGCGTGTCGTCCGCTGGGAGCCGGTTTCCTGGATCCAGCCGTTGTCGACCACGAACGCGACGAGCGTATTGTCGCGCAGTCCGAGTTCGTCGATGTAGTCCAGTAGCTGCCCGCAGGTCGTGTCGAAGCGTTCGCAGTTCGCGTAGTAACGGGCAAGTTTATCGGGGCGGTCGTCGGTCGAGTACTTGGCGAGCAATTTCGGCGGCGGATCGTGCGGCGTGTGGGGCAGCATCGGCGCATACCAGATGAAAAACGGTTCAGCCCGGTGCTTCTCGATGAAGTCGTACAGCGGCTGCATGGTTTTGCGTCCGATGGCGAGTCCGTCCTCGCCATGCCGCCCCTTGGTCGTCATCCCGTGGGTGAAGCCGGCAGTGCGGTAGTGCTTCTCCCAGTACTTGCCCGTTTGCATGCTGGTATACCCGGCAGACGCGAGCAGCTCTGGCACCGTTGCACACCTCTCGATGAACGGCAGCATCACTTCCCGCGGCTGGCCGTCGGGAGGGTCATTCGTGCAGATCATGTGTTGGTGGGGATACAAGCCGGTGAGCAACGTGGCGAGGCTTGCCCGGCAGAGAGCCGTGGGCACATAACCGTGGCGGAAGACCGTGCTCTCGGCCGCCAGTCGATCGATACGGGGTGTCTCGATCACCGGGTGTCCCATGAAACCGAAATCGGTCCACGCCTGATCGTCACTGATGATGAGCACGATGTTTGGTGGGCGTGTAGCCAATGTCTCTTCAGCGGCGAATGAAATGATGGCCGCCACCAGCAACAGTATCGCGGCACTACGTAGCTTGAGAGTCCAGAACATGTAGACGAGCTGCCCTTTAGGATTCCAACTGGTCGACTGCATATCGATGCGCGTGGCGCCAGTATTGATTGCCCGTCGACGCGATTCAAGCGGCCAAGCGAAGCCGGTCACACTCTCAAGACGCACGTTCTGCGTGCAGGCGGGCCGATCCTCGGGAGGTGATCGGCAACGCGCAGCAGGCTACCATGTGAGCTACCGATGCGATCTGCTCAGCGAGTGTCTTGCATCATGTTCGATCATCGGGGAGAGCCACGTGCCCATCGTTTCTCGTGTGACATCGATTCTCTACCTGTTCGTCGCGGCGCTCGCGCCGGTCCCTACTCATGGCGCCGATTACGACGTGGTCGTCTATGGCGGCACCGCCAGCGGCGTGGTGGCGGCCGTGCAAGGCGCCCGGATAGGGCATTCGGTGATTCTTGTCGAACCGGGTCGACACGTCGGTGGCTTGACGTCCGGTGGTTTGGGCGCGACGGACATCGGGAATAAGGGGGCAATCGGCGGCATCGCGCGCGAATTCTATCGCCGCGTGCATGAGCACTATGCCAATGACGAGGCTTGGACGTATGAGCAGCGCGAAGATTATCGCAGTCGTCGACAGGCGGCCGGCGAAGACACGATGTGGACGTTCGAGCCGCACGTCGCCGAAGAAATCCTCCGCACGATGCTCGGCGAGGTCGGCGTCGACGTCTTGTTTGAAGAACGCCTCAATCGCGACGACGGTGTCGAGATGCGTGGCGGGAGAATTCGCTCCATCGCCATGGAAAGTGGACGGCGGCTGGCGGCCAAGATGTTCATCGACGCGACGTACGAAGGCGATCTGATGGCCGCGGCAGGCGTCTCCTACCACGTGGGACGCGAAGCGAATTCGGCCTACGGCGAAGAGTTCAACGGTGTCCAGCTCGGCTCGCGGAAACATCAGTTTCTCTTCGCGGTCGATCCGTACGTGCGGCCGGGTGAACCAGCCAGTGGACTGCTGCCGCGCATTCAACCAGGCGCACCGGGGGAACACGGCGCCGGCGACCATCGGGTGCAGGCCTACTGCTATCGCATGTGCCTCACCGATGTGCCGGAGAACCGCGTGCCCTATCCGAAGCCGGACAACTACGATCCCCTGCAGTACGAACTGGCGCTGCGGGCGATTCAAGCCGGGCAGTGGGATGGGCTGGGCAGCCCGACGATGATGCCCAACCGTAAGACGGACACGAACAACAACGGCGCGTTTTCGTCCGACAACATCGGCATGAACTATGAGTACCCGGAAGGAGACTACGACACGAGACAGCAGGTCATCGACGAGCACATCTCGTACCAGCAGGGGTGGCTGTGGTTTCTCGCCAACGATCCTCGCGTGCCGTCTGAAGTCCGCGCCGAAGTCGGGGAGTGGGGACTGGCGAGGGACGAATTTCGCGACACCGGCAACTGGCCCCATCAGCTCTACGTGCGTGAAGCCCGGCGGATGGTTTCCGAAGTGGTGATGACCGAACACCACTGCTGGGGCGACGTGGTCGCTGACGATCCAATCGGTCTGGCTGCCTATGGAATGGACTCACACAACGTGCAGCGCTACGACGCCGGCGGACGCGTACTCAACGAGGGCGATGTGCAGATTCACGGATTCTCGCCGTTCGGCATCTCGTACCGCGCGATCGTTCCCCGGCGAGGCGAATGTGAGAACCTGCTGGTGCCTATTTGCTTGTCGGCCTCGCATATTTCCTACGGATCGATTCGCATGGAGCCGGTGTTCATGGTGCTCGGCCAATCGGCGGCGACGGCTGCCTGTCAGGCGATCGACGCAGGCGGCGCCGTGCAGGACATCGACTATCACCGGCTCGCGATGCGGCTGCGAGAAGGTGGCCAGGTCCTCGATTGGAGTGGTCCGCGACCACGACGCGGGAGGCGTCTGGACAGCTTGGCCGGCGTGGTTGTCGACGATCCTCAAGCGGAACTGGTCGGGCTGTGGTCGTCGAGCCGCTCAACGGGGCAGTTCATTGGCGCGTGGTACCTGCACGATGGCAAAGACGGACAGGGCGAGAAGCAGGCCACGTTCACGCTCAGGGCGCCGCGCGATGGAGAGTACGACCTGCGGCTCGCTTACGCGGCGCACGGCAATCGTGCCTCGAATGTGCCCGTCGTGGTCAGCACCCCGAGCGGCGAGGCCGATCACAGGATCGATCAACGCGTACAGCCAACGATCGAAGAAACGTTCGTGTCGCTCGGACAATACGTGCTACAGGCGGGCGACGCTGTGCGCGTGACCATCTCGAATTGCGATGCGAACGGCTACGTGATCGTCGACGCCGTGCAGCTCTTTCCACTTGAAGACTAACCGCATGCGGCGGTCATCAGCTTCGCGCCAGTCGGATGCCGGAGAATTGCCAGCGGGCATCGGGGGGAAAGAAGTTGCGATAGGTCGGTCGGATGTGGCTTTGCGATGTCGCGCAGGAGCCGCCACGCAGGACGTACTGATTGCACATGAACTTGCCGTTGTACTCACCCAGGGCACCCGCAACAGCGCGGTATCCCGGGTAGGGGGCGTAGGCACTCGCCGTCCATTCCCAGGTATCTCCGAACATCTGCTGCGGTGCATCATTGCTGGCGGCCGCGCAGGGCAGGGGATGAAATGCAGCCTGATCGACGAAGTTGCCCGAGATCGGCAGTTCTTCGGCCGCCATCTCCCATTCAGCCTCCGTCGGTAGTCGGGCGTCAGCCCAGCGGGCGTAGGCGTCGGCCTCGAAGTAGCTCACGTGACAGACAGGTTCTCCAGGCTGCATGGGCCGCAGGCCGGCCAGGGTAAACACGTGCCACGCATCGCCCCGTCGATGCCAGTAGAGCGGCGCCTCCCAACGTTGCTCGCATACGGTCTGCCAGCCGAGCGAAAGCCATAGCTCCGGCCGCCGGTAGCCGCCGTCTGCGATGAATTCGGCGAATTCGCCGGCGGTGACAAGCCGGTCGGCCATTTCGAAGGCCGGCACGAGCACCTTATGCCGCGGCGTCTCGTTGTCGTAACAGAAGCCCTCTCCCGCATGACCGATCATCCGCACTGCTTCGCCGAAGGCGCACCATCCGAGCGGGCCGACAGGGACTGCGATTGCCGGTGGCAGCGGGCGAAAGACCGGAAACAGCGGGTTGGCACCAAGCACGTGTTTGATGTCGGTCAGGATCAGTTCCTGGTGCTGTTGCTCGTGCTGCAGGCCGAGCTCGATCGTCTGGAGTACGTCGTCATCGCAAGAGTCTTCAGCACCGGAGAGGAGCTCGAGCAAACGCTCGTCGATCGCGCGGCGATAGTCCCACACCTCGGCAACCGTGGGGCGAGAGAGCAGTCCTCGCCGCGGCCGCGGATACTGCGGCCCCACGGCGTTGTAGTACGAGTTGAACAGGAATTCGTAGTCGGGATCGTACGGCGGGTAGTCGGCCACGCACTGCGCGAGCACAAACGTCTCGAAGAACCAGGTGGTGTGCGCCAGATGCCATCGCGTGGGACTGACATCGGGCATGGTCTGGATGACACAGTCTTCCGGCTCCAGCGACTCACACAGTGACTCGGTGAGCCCCCGAACCTGCCCGTACCGCTCAGTAAGTGAGGCGATTGTCTGAGTCGTCGTGGACACGTGCAGGGCTCCGAACTGCGGCGAGATCGACGAGACGAAAAGCGAACTCACTGCGAGAATTTACGCTTGAGGTTCGACTCTATCAGTCGACCGGCGAAGCGACAACCGTCCCCTTCGCGTGCAAATGCCTCCGTGCTGAAGACATTAAGTTCATGCCACGCACATCGTGTACCGTTCGTGCAGGTAACTGGAAGAGGTCGAAGCATGTCACGGCGTTTTGTGAGCAGAACGTAAGCGGCATGTTTGCGAAGGCTGCGCAATCGCTGCCGATAAACGCAATCTCGTGCATTGATTCTGCTATCGGCCAATGGAATCAGCCGCTCGCCAAGTGCGCACGGTGGTCGGGGGCAGGTGAAATGCTACAATTCTTCATTCCCGGTGCGTGTCGATCACGTACCAGCCATGATCGATCTCGCCCGCGGCGGTGAGACAAACCCATTCTCGCACGACCGACGGGTTCTCAACGGGCATCATCATCGGCGTGGCCGGGCAATACTGTCTGCTGCCATGTGCCCTTATTTTTTTCCCAACAAACAGTTCGGCCGGCCGACATCGTTGTTTTCGGCTGCTGAGAGTGGATCGCGACACCACATCCCGAACCCACCGAAAGCAAACAATGACGACAACCTCGGCTCCGCTTCGCGTTGTGGACTACGCGCCGGTCGATTCGTTCGCGAGCGACGTGTTGTCCGGCTTGCAGCAGGCCAACAAAGCGATTCCTTGCAAGTACCTCTACGACGAGCGGGGTTCGCAGTTATTCGAACAGATCTGCGAGCTGGAGGAGTACTATCCCACGCGGACCGAGACCGCCATCATGCGGAGACACGGTCGCGAGATCGCGCGGCTCCTCGGTACGCACGTCACGCTGATCGAATACGGCAGCGGTAGCAGTACCAAAACGCGCCGCCTGTTGGATCACCTCGAGTCGCCCACGGCTTACGTTCCAATCGACATTTCGCGCGAACACCTTGTCCGGTCGGCGCGGCGTTTGATGCGTCGATATCCAGAACTGGACGTACGGCCGATCTGTGCTGACTTCCATCAACCGCTCAAGATTCCCAAGCCACGGAAGCCTTCTCGCCGGCGGGCGGTGTACTACCCGGGGTCGACGATCGGCAACAGCCCGCCGGAAGAGGCAGTGACCTTCTTGCAAATGGCTGCCGAGCAATGTGGCCGTGGTGGTGCGCTGGTGATCGGTATCGATCGCAAGAAAGATCGCGCCGTGCTCGAACGTGCCTACAACGATGCCGAGGGCGTGACGGCCGAGTTTAACCTGAACCTGTTGCGGCGAATTAATCGCGAGCTAGGCGCGGACTTCCAGCGCGATCGCTATGAACATCGGGCGCGATTCAACGAGGAGGAGGGATGCGTCGAGATCCACATCGTGAGCATGCAAGAACAGCACGTGAGCGTGGGCGACGTGACCATCGAATTGGCCGATGGTGAAGCGATTCATACTGAGAATTCGTACAAGTACGATCTCGACGAGTTCGAGCAACTTGCCCGCAAAGCCGGCTGGCAAGGCGTGCACTGGTGGAGCGACGAGGACAATCTGTTCAGCGTCGGCTATCTTGAAGTGGCCGACCAACGTGACACTAGCTAGCGGTATCAGTCGGCCCATCCGACGAACATCGCCAGTATCACGGGCCATCGCTGCAGCGCCGGGAGCCGGACTCGATGCGTCCGCTTCTCACTTCTTCTTTTCGTTACGCAACGGTGTGGGCACTGGTCGCCGGAGGCTATTCGGTGCTGGCCGTGCTCAAGGAAGCTAGTGCCTATAGCGCCTATGCGGATGTCCCTGCTTCGATTGAGGCCATCCTCACCTTTGCTCTGGGACTCTTGCTCGCGTTGCGAACTAACGTGGCCCACCAACGCTGGTGGGAAGCACGGACGTTGTGGGGCACGCTCGTCAACGCCAGCCGGAATCTGGCGGTAAAGGCTAAGACTCTGGTCACGGCGCCGGACAGCGAGCATGCAGAACTGGGAGAGCAGATCAGCCGGTTTGCGGAGACACTGAGAGAATCGCTCGAGCGTCCTGTGACTGCCGCGGCTCGAACCGGCGGCAAGGGGGAACCGGAATCGCATGAGGCATCGCGCGTTGCCGGTCGCGTCTATGCAATCCTGGAACGATGGCGCCGTGAACACCATCTCACTACAGAGACCGTCTGGATGCTTGATCGCGAGGCGCGACAGTTGCTCGAAGTGTGTGGAGCTTGTGAGAGAATCCGCAGAACGCTGCCGCCGCCTTCGTATCGGAAGCTGGTTCTAGCAAGCGTCGTGTTGTACATCGTCTCGCTGCCTTGGGGCCTCGCGGAGACCTTTGGCTGGTGGACCGTGCCGGTTGTGGCGCTTGCCACGCTTTTGTCCGTGGCGGTGGAACGCACGGCTCACGACGTCGAGCAGCCGTTCGGTGAATCGGAGGACGATCTCGATCTGGCGGCGATCTGCGCGACGATACGTGGCGACATGAGCCAGATTCTGGGTGCAAATCGCCTCGACGACGCCCAAATTCGTTGACAACTCATGGCTGTGACCATAGAGTCTGATTTGAAGAAGCTTCGGTGAACTAACCACTTACAGCGACCAGCGGCGGTCGTTTTCGTTGCCTGTGTCGGTCGCCTCTGCAGCCCTTGCGCAGCAGGCAGGAGGAGTCCTTGAGCCACGTCGACGCGCATCTGCCGATTGTGGACAGCAGCGCGCCTGCGCCGCCGTCCGCCAGTGGGTCACACGTCACGCTGCTGCGGCCCGCGATTGTCTCTTCGTCGGGAACCTGGAGTTCCCCGGTCACGCCACCGCTGGGCTTGGCCTATCTGGCCGCCGCGGTCGAGGAGACTGGCGCGCAAGTTCGTTGCATCGACGCGCTGGCTGAAGACGTCGAGAACTTCGTCGAGAAGGACGGGTACATCTATCAAGGGCTGGCGATCGACGAAACGGTCGATCGTGTCGATCCGAACACGGATGTGATCGGCGTCTCTTGCATGTTTAGTCAGGACTGGATGTACGTGAAAGAATTGCTGGCCGCGCTGCGGCGGCGGTTCCCGGAAAAATGCATTGTCGTTGGCGGCGAACACATCACGGCACTGCCGGAATACTGCGTGCGCGATTGCCCGGCCATCGACTACTGCATCTTGGGCGAAGGCGAAGACACCCTGGCGGCGCTGGTGCGCAAGCTGGCTGCCGGCGAGTCGCCACGCGAGTTGCCTGGCGTCGCCTACCTCGATGGTGATCAATACGTGCAGATGCCCGCGGCGGCGCGGATTCGCGATGTGGACCGCTTACCGTATCCCTCGTGGGATCACTTCCCGATGGAAGTGTACCTCGAGACGCGCAACGGCCACGGCGTGTACCGCGGGCGAACGATGGGCATCCTGGCGACGCGCGGATGCCCCTACAAATGCACGTTCTGCTCGAACCCGGTGATGTACGGCAAACTTTATGTGCCCCGCGAGCCGGCCGACGTGCTCGACGAGATCGAGCAGTACATCCACAAATACGACTGCGAGAACGTCGACTTCTACGATTTGACGATGATTCTCAAAAGGCAGTGGGTGCTGGAGTTCTGCCGGTTGATCGAGGAGCGGGGATTGAAGTTCACGTGGCAGTTGCCCACCGGGACGCGCTCTGAGGTCGTCGACGATGAAGTGGCCGCGGCCCTGCACCGCACCGGGTGCCGCAACATCACCTACGCGCCGGAAAGCGGCGATCCCGAGACGCTCGATCGCATCAAGAAACGGGTCAAGATTCCCAACGTGTTGTCTTCGATTCGGTCGTCGCTGCGGAACGAGATCAACGTCAAGTGCAACATCATCATCGGCTTTCCCCACGAAACCCGGCGGCAGGTGTGGCGCACGATGAAATTCTGCTGGAAGATGGCGGTGATGGGCGTCCACGACGTCGGCATCTTCCTGTACTCCCCCTATCCGGGCAGCCAACTCTACGACGAGCTGCGCGATGAGGGGATGATCGGCCCGCCCAGTGACGAGTACTTCCACGGGTTGGTGAACTTCATGGACCCGACCTCGACGACGGCCTTTTGCCGCCACGTGAGTGGTCGCGAGTTGAAGTACTGGCGATTGTTCGGCATGGCCAGCTTCTTTGCGCTGTCGTATTTGATTCGGCCCTGGCGGTTCGTGCGTTTCGTGCGGAACGTACTGCGGTACGAGAGCGACTCGGTGCTGGAGCAGCGCGTGGGCGCGATCTTCCATCGGGCCAAGACGCTGCGTCAACGCCAGCAGCAACAGCAGCCGGCCGCGGCATCGTAGCGCGGATCATGAAGTAGCTGCCTTCTTGCCTGCGCGCGATGTGGATTATCGTTTGACCGTGAACGAGCGTCGCAGCGGGAACGGCACGCAGAAACCGCAGGCCACAACGTCGGGCAGCGGCCGCCGATCGGCCTGTCTTATGGCGCCGGCATTGGCGCTTGTCGCGCTGTTCGTCACGTGGCCCTATCGCGCGGCCTGGCACACACTCGACGACCGTTTCTTTCAGCTCCTGGTAGGTTTGCTCGAAACCGGCCGCGTATCTTGGCCGCGCTACCTGCTGAGCCCCATGGAAGGGCACGTGATGCCCTTCTGGAAACTTATCTATTACGCGCAGTGGCGACTGTTCGGTTTCGATGCGACGGCCTGGCATATCACCACTACGGTGGTGCACGCCTTAAGCGCGTGGTGCCTGTTCCTCGTGCTGCGACGACACCTAAAGTCGACGAGCGCGGCTGTTTGTGGTGCCGGACTGTGGGCTGCGGCGGCGATTGGCGGTTGGGATAATCCGCTGATCTGGCCGGCCTCTGGGCTCATCGCGTTGAGTATGGCGTGGCTACTGGCGGCACTGGCCTGTCTCGGAGCCTATTCGGAGGCTGGTCGAAGGCGGTGGCTGGCGGCGCTGGGATTCTGTCTGGCGGCGGCCATTCTCTCCTGGGGAACGGCGCTGGTGCTGAGCGTGATGATTCCGGTTCAGTGGTGGTTGCTTGAACGCTCGCGATCCGCCGGGCGCAATCGCTGGCCGAGTGTGGTGATGTGGGGGGGCGTGTGTACGGTGTTGGCCCTGTGGCAAGCCATCGTCGTGATGGGCGACTTACAGACTTCGGAAGTCGAACGTCCGGTGCCCAGTGCCCTTCAGGTACTGACTCGCAGTTTGGATCAAAGCGGCGCGGCGCTGTGGCGACTGGGGGGAGCGGCCGCGTCGGTCGACTCGGCTGCGCCGTTTTGGTTGGCCGGCACGGGGGCCGCTTTCGCACTCGTGGCGGTATTGGTGAGCGGATCGACTGGGCGCAGGCTTTGGGTGACGTTCGCCGCCGCATCAGCAGCGCATTTGGTGTTGGTGAATGTCCTGCGTGCCAACATCCCGGCCGAAGCAGCACTCTATTGGGGCCGGTATCTTTATCCGGCCATGCTGCTGTGGTGTGTGACCGGTGCGATTGTGTTCAACGGTTGCTTGCAGCAGCGACGCGACTGGCTCACGGCCGGGGTTTATGTCGTGGCGCTGGTTGCGGCACCGCTGTATCTCTACGCGCAGCGGCAGTTGGCAACGGAGACAATGGATACCTTTGCCAAGTTGTATCAAGGCGCGGACGTGCAATGGCGAGCAAATGCAGAACTGCTCCAGTCACTGGAGGCGCAAGCATCGGCGCGGGGAGCGACGCTTGTTTTGCCGGACTTGCCGTTGCGGCTGGAACCGGTCGAAGATGTCTATTTCCCCCTGTCGGCCTTCATCGCACTACAGCGAGCGACGCCCCATATCGCAGCGCGAAACAACGTCGATGGCGGGGAGGTGCAAGCAGGTTTGAATGCTCTTGAAGCGGCGCCAGCGGCGCTCGCTGCCGAATGGCTGCTGGCGGCTCGTGAGACGTTGGCGTTACAGCGCCATGTGGGCGCGCTGTCCGCATGGGCGGTCGCGAACGAGCGGGAGCTTGTCGTCCCCGACCGGTGGGTGATGGTGTCCGGTCAGCGTTTCCGGCTGCGGCAGTTTTTTGCCTTGATGCCGGCTGCCGAGGTAGCGACAGTGCGAGTTCGGCCAGAGACCCCGCTGGTGCGCGAGGCTGCCGCAGCGTGGCTCGCCGAACTCGCGGTTGTCGACGAACCCGACCTCAATTGGTGGGCGACGCTTCGCGAGGTCGACGAACCTCTCCGGCCACGAGTCCGCCCGAATCCCGAGCCGCAGCGTTCTCAGGTGGACTGACTCGCGTGCTTCTGTGAGCCCATCGCGGACTCATCGGCGTGGCCGGCGGCGGGTAGCGAGACTCCGCAGGTCTCGCGCACGGTCCACAGCGGGCGACCTTTGACGTTTTCGTAGATTCGCCCGATGTACTCGCCCAGGATGCCGACGCACAAGATCTGCACACCGCCCAGGAACAAAATACTGACGATGATCGACACGCTACCGGGCACGGGCTCGAATCCCAGCGGTCGCAACTGCTCGGCGAAAACGCGCATCAATAGCAGCGTGACAGCGCCGAGGAATGCCAACAGCGATACGGTGGCACCAAACCATGTGGCCATTCGCAGTGGCATGATCGAAGAGCTCAAGATGCCGTCGAGCGCCAGTCCGATCAATCCGCCGAGTCCGTACTTCGACCGACCTGCACTTCGCGCCTGACGTTCATAGGGAACGGCAACCTGGTTGAAGCCGACCCAACTGCGCAGCGCGCGAATAAAGGGTTGTCGCTCCGGCATTCGCTTGATGATCTCTACGACGCGACGATCCATGACCGAGAAATCACCCGCGTCGACGGGAATGTCGATCTCCGAGAGCCGGGCTAGCAGGCGATAGAACCAATGATAGGCCCACCGCTTGAAAGGCCCTTCTTTGCGATGCTGCCGCACCCCGTAGATCACATCCGCGCCGGTTTCCCAATGGCGCAGCATCTCGACGAGCAATTCCGGTGGATCCTGCAAATCGGCGTCGATCACAGCGACGACGTTGCCCGTGGCGGCGTGCAATCCGGCGCGGAGCGCCGTCTGATGGCCGAAGTTGCGCGCCAACCGTACGGACTTCCATCGTGGGTTGCGATGATGTAGGTCGTGCATGGCCGCCCAAGTGGCGTCGCTCGAGCCATCGTCGACGAGCACGACCTCGTAGTCCGTGCCCCAGGACGCGGCCGCGCCTTCGACCTGCTGGTAGAGCTGTTCGAGGACGGCCGCCTCGTTGTAGCAGGGCACAACGACGGTGACGCGCGTGCCGGGCGAAAGCGAACGATCGGTCGCCGCGCGTTGTGCAGCCGTCTCGCCGCCATTGCCGCGTCGCGACGGTTCCGGCTCGACGCTCGTCATCGTTGTCTTTTGCATGCCAGGCGATCAGCACCGTTGCGAGCGAAGAATCCCCATCCGATTCAGCCTACTTGTCGAATCGCGGCGGGGGAAGCAGAAGGATGAGAAAAGGCAAACTGCGGGGCAATCGCGGCTCATCCGCAGGGCGACTGTGTCCCCGGTGCTTAGGTTCTGTCTCGCAAGTGCGATCTGGCTTCGTGCGGCGAATTCCGCCGGCGGTCGGCGTCGGCCTGCATCGACGAATCTTGAGTGATTCGCCTGCTTCGGCCTCCTTGCCGCCAACTGAATTCTCGCGCACTCGGGCCGACGAGCCACTAGCAAGACAGAACCTAGGCCCCGGGCAATGACCCCTTGGCTGAGCCGGCGACCGGGGAACTCTCGCCGAGTGCCGCCGCATCGTCGGTCGGGGCGTCCTCAGCTTCAGCCGCCGTGGGGTCGACGAGGATGATCAGTGTCGAGCCGGGATCGGGCGAAGGTGCCACGTCCGCCGTGTAAACGCGCAAGTTGCCCCGCAAAATGCGAAACATGGGCAGCGCGCTGTCGCCGTAGTGTTCGCGAAACGCCGCGAAGTCGAACTCCTTGCTGAGCTTCGTCTTCTTCACCACGGCACCCGCGGCGAAGCGGTCGTTGAGCTCGTTGTATGAAGCCCCTGGCGCGAACAACAGCCGCCCGTGAACCTGCTGTGTTGAAACGCGCGAACGCGCATCGGGTACGAGTTGATAGGTCTCGCCGCGACCGAAGACTTCCGAGCAGTGCATGGCCACCAGCGAGTTAGCTTCGTCGTTACGCGTCATGGCCAGCGCCCGGCCGATTCCCGCCAGATCCATGTCTTCCAGTTCGTGTTCGGCCAACACATTGCCCTCAGCGGCTCGCAATCCTTGTAGTTTGGCATCGGACACCAGCGTGCGGTTCGTGTCGACCAACAGAGTCGGAAAGCCTTCTTCTTGCAGCAGGTTGGCGATGGCGCGCGAGAGGGGATGCAGGCCGACGATCAAAACTCCTTGGGGATCTGTCTGCGTGAGGCCCAATCTTCGGCCGACCCATCCCGCCGTGAGTCCGTAGATGGCCACCGTGGCGACGATCACTACGAAGGTGACCGGCACGAGTAGCCGACCATCCGAGGTCGGATCCTGAGCGACGAGCCTCAAGGCAAACAGTGACGAAACGGCGGCCGCGACGATTCCGCGGGGCGCCATCCATGCCAGAAATGCGCGCTCGCGCCAGGTGAAACCGGCGCCGATGGTCGACACCCAAACCGACAGTGGTCGCGCAACGAGCACCAGCACCAGCACGAAGGGAATGACGGCCGTGCCGACGAGCTGTAACGATTCGACCTGAACTCTCGCGGCCAGCAGGATGAAGAGGCTGCCGAGCAGCAACACGCGGAGGTTTTCTTTGAACTCAACGATGTGCCGCACGTCGACGCTGCGCTGATTGGCCAGCCACACGCCCATCACCGTGACGGCCACCAGGCCCGATTCTTCCACCCAGCGATTAGCGATGGCCAGGGCGACGACGACCAGCATCAACGAAAACGGATTCTGCAGATTGTCGGGGATCCAGTGGTACTTGAAGAGCACAGTGAGCAGGATGCCGGTCGCGATGCCGACGACGGTCCCGGCGCCGAGTGCCGCCATGCCACCCAGGGCCATTCCGGCGGGAGTGGCGATGCCACCGTGCAGCATCGTTTCGAGCACCAGCACGGCGACGATCGCGCCCACCGGGTCGATCAGAATGCCTTCCCACTTGAGCGTCGTCGCCACGCGACGTTCAGGGCGCAGGTGTAGTAGCAGGGGGCCAATTACGGTCGGCCCGGTGACGACCAACAGGGCTCCTTGCAACATGGCCACCGAGGGCGAGAGACCCAACAGGTAGTACGCAGCCAGCCCACCAACGACCCACGTTACTGCCGCGCCGATGCTGCAAAGGGCGAAGACCACCTTGCCGACCTGGGTCAGTTCGCGAAGCCGCAGGCTGAGGCCGCCTTCAAAGAGAATCAGGCCAACAGAGAGGGTGACGAACGCGAACAGCACTTCGTCAGAGAGAAAGCTGGCCGGTTCGAGCCAGCCGATGGCGGGGCCGGCGATCAACCCTGCGCCCAATAGCAGCAAAATAGAAGGCAGGCGCAAGCGCCACGCCAGCCACTGCGCGCCGATTCCCAGCACGACGATGGTGACGAGACTCAAAAGGGCGTCGGGTTCCATGCGGCGTATGCTACCCGACCCGCCCCCGTTTCGGCGAGGGCGCTACCCGCGCTCGCCAGGGCCACACTGGTTACCAAATGCGTCAGTCGCGCGAAGTGAGCGCCATCACCAACTGGATCACGTACCAAAACAGCAGAGCCACGGCTGCGAAAAGCGCCAGCGAAGCGGCAACATGCTGATCGGTGCGGTAGTGATGCATCACGTTGGACGTGTCATACAGGATATAGCCGCATGCGAACGCGATCATCGCCACGGTAAACACGATGCCCAGGGTGAATCCCTGAAAGACGATGCTGCACAAGATCAATCCCAGCGCGACGAATCCGGCGAATCTGAGGATTGATCCCAAAAAGGAAAAGTCCTTACGCGTCATGAACACGGTGATCGTCATGCCGCCGAAGAGTACGAGGGTAACCAAACCTGCAATCGGAATGATGGACCCGTCGATGACCTGAGCCATGTAGAGCAGCGGGACGAAGATGATGGCCTGAGCCACGACATAAACGCTCAGTCCCAGGTATTGCATGCCGACCGACGTCGATGAACGAGCCCAGTAGTCGGCGATATAGCTCACGCCGATGAAGGCACCCAGCACGATCAGCCAGCTCCACCGCCCTGCCAAGAATGTGCCCAGAATCTGTTCGACTGGCAGGAACGTGAAGAACACTGCCTCCAGCGCCAGGAAGGCGGCGATGGCGCCGGCCAGATGCAGGTAGGTGCGGGTAATGAACTGAGCCCGCTCGTCGACGCTGGCGTTGGCGACGACATCCATCCCGAAGCTCTGGTACGGATTCTGCGAGTCCTGGGCGTAGCTCATCGTCATCTCCTCGAGAACGGACGTTTACTGTGGTCGAAGCGTCGCCGTGACTGCCCGGCAACGGTCGTTCACGCTAGCTTAGTGATTATACCTTTCCGGCTTGCGCGGCGACTAGACGAGGTCGGCCGGCTTTCGCTACCCGCCGGTCGCCCGATGGCCAGAAATCGCCGAAATGGCTCACGATCGCTGCCGCGCCAGAGGGAGCTGGCCCGAGGCACAGCGATCGTACAATTCCCGCAGTGCGAGGCGAAGGTTTCCATCGTGTTCGTGAAAGGGAGCGGCAGCAATCGAGCGGGCCGTCTCCAGGTCGCAACCCAGCAAGCGGGCGACGATATCCGCAAGCAGCTCGGACGAAGTTGTCGCCTGATGCAGCGTGGGCAGGAGTCCGGGCCGGTGGCTGGTGATCAGGAAGTACCCAGCCATACCGCCAAGGCTCTTTAGCCGCCACCAATCGCGGCGGCCCAACTGTTCTGCTCCGTCGACCAGAAGGCCGTCGCCGGGTCTAAAGTCGCTCCTTAGCGTGGCAAGCGTTCGAGGAGTCAATCGGTGCGCTTCGCTGCGGAAACTGAGAAGGTGAGCCGCTGCGCCGCGCGACTCCAGATGTTGTGCGATTTCACGGAGCAGCGTCGTCTTGCCGGTGCCCTTCGAGCCGACAATAGCGCCGCGGCCCTGCTGGACCTTTAACTGCGCCAGCAACTTTTCCCAGTCGCCGGTGAGGAACTGATAGCGCATGCCGGTCCAACGATGCGACGCGAACGGATTGTCGCGGGCCAGGCACCCGCGGCCCGGCGGAGCGGTGATCGTGCGGGAGCCACTCTCGCGCGGTGTTGTCGTCGTCGAGGTCATGTCTCACTTTCGGCGTGCAGCACGACTTCGCGGCCTTGCGGGGCAATCGTGATATCGACGCGGGTTGATTCACCGCCGGGCAACAGCACCAGCTCGAGAGCCCATACGAGCGAAACAATCTTTCCCGAGAAGCTGTAGGGGGCCAGCGGGAGTTCGAGTTGCCGCTTTTCGTAGCCGCGGGCTGCGGCGTTCTCGATGGTGATTGTCTCGACGACGCTCACGTCTTCGTTGCCTTTTCCGCGCGTGTACCAGACGAGCCGCAACTCGGCCGACTCGACCGGCTGATCCGTGTCCCAGCCGGCCTCAACGTCGATCGTTTCGCCGGGCCAGAAGGCGGTACGACCGTCCGCGAGATTGATTGCCAACTGGCTCATAGCGTTGCGCCGGTCAGATTCAGTTCACGGTGCGGCGCTGGCAGGACGACCAGTGGGAATTCGTTGTCGACGTCCGGCCAACGGGCGATGTCACCGTGGAACCGCAGGCTCCACATGATTTTGTTGTGGGGTGCGTCGAACGAGTGCATCGAGTCGGCGGGAATCGTGAAAGAGACGTGTCCGCTCTGCATCGCGCGGTGCTCCGACGTATCGATGAGCGAGACCTCGAGAAACGTCTGGCGGTCGCGATGGGTGTCGGTGCCGACCGTGTAGGTCGCTTCCTCAATCGCCCTGAGCGTCACCTGCAATCTCCGAATCGATTGCACGTTGCCGGAGAACTGCCAACGGAGTTCAAGGTCACCGCCGAGCGCGGCCGTCGAATTGCTTAGGGAGAGCGAGGGCAGGGGATTGAACAGCTTCAGAAACATATAGACGATGCCGACCAGCGTGCCGATGCCGACCAGGACGAACGGGATGATGAAAATCGTGAGAAACCATTCCGGATCGCCTTTCAGGTGACTTTTGACGGCCATCACCACGAACACCGACGTGATGCCGTTCCAGAACAGTGAAAAGAAGATCATCCCGATCAAGCCGCCCCAGCGCGATTGTTGGGGTTTCAGCTCGATGGGGCCCGAAGCGCGCGTCGACATGTCTGCATGACCGTCATCCGCAACAGCCCTTTGTGACTTCAACGTGCTGGGCAGCCAGTCGGTGCGGCCTTTCTTCGTGAGTCGATGGCGGGCGAGAACGCTGAAAGCCATCCCCCCGCCGCCAACCGCGGCGAATGCAAGAGGAATCAAGCCAAACAACATGCTCCAGGACCAGCCCCGATGGATCACGGCCTCAGGCGGTGCCGCAGGATTCACGTAGCAGGTGGTCTCTTTGCCGACAGGATATTGCCGAACGATGGCTTCTTTTCCCGATCGCCCGCTGGAGTAGATCGTGTCCCAGAAGTTGTAGCGATCGGAGCGGTGCGCCTGGCCGGCAAACTCGTAGGTGTACGAGATGGCAACCCGGTACGTTGAGCCGTCGTCTCCGTCTTGCTGTTCAACACGGCTGGAGACAATTCGGCAGGGCGTCGCCACCCAATCTTGCGAATCGAGCAGGCGCAATCCCGGACGGAGGACGAAGAAATAGCCGGTCGCGCAGCCGACGACGAAGAACAACCCGAAGAAGATGAACAGACAGCCGGCGGCGCTCTTCGACTTGTCTTTCTGCGAAACCGCTTTGAGCACATCCTGATCAGCAGACATCGAGCGTCTCACC
>CALKYM010000318.1 GCA_938003525.1 uncultured Planctomycetales bacterium
CCCAAAGCAGCCGCACCTGCCGCGCCAGCAGACTGCCACCGATGAACACGGCCAGCACGCGTCGCGACCGCAGCAGCCACCGCGCCGGCGACTCGACTACGGATTTAGTACGAAGTAGGCGTGCAGGAAATTGTCCCAGCGATGGTCTTGCACGCACTCAACCGGGTAGACGGTGTTGATCTCATCGTACCCTACACCGTCCGGATCGGAGTCGTACAACAGTTTGCGCAGCGGGAAGTAGATGGCGATTCCCGCGGAGCCGAAATCGCCCTGGCGATCATCGCCCGCATACGCATGCACTACCGCAGCGTCGACTTCCTGCGCGACCGCCTGCGCCGCCGCCAGGTCTTTACCCGAATTGAGCATCGCGTCGGCATCACGCAGCTTGCGAACAATCTGCTCCGGCGTGTGCCGCTTCTGTCGCTTCGTAGCAACGACGCACTCGCTGTGATAAATCTTACGCGTTGAAATACCATGACATAAAGTACGCTTGCGGCAAGAAATCTTCCACGGGTGCGTCCGATTGCTGGCAAACTATCATGCACGCGGAAGAACAACGTTGTCAGCCGTGGTGCTTCCTTCGGCGAAAGTGCGGGGTCAACTGCGTTCGATACGCCTTGCTACGATCCATATGTCGATTGTGCATAGGCTCCAAGCCATCTACCGTCCAATCACCGATTCACATATCGGTCCAAAAACCTCTCTTCCGACTCGGCGCTGCCGATGACGATCATCTCGGCCCCGGCGGGCAGTGGCGTGCCCGGGTCGGGATTGACCTGCGTACCGTTGCCCGAGTTGACGGCGATTACGCTGCAGCCGGTTTCTTTGCGGACGGCGCATTCGGCCAGCGTCTTACCTTCCAGCGAAGGTGGAACGGGCACCTTGAATACATCGAGCCCTTCGGCCAACAGCAGGATGTCGCTGCGGCGCAGAAGATTGAACAGCGCGTTGGCCCCCATCGACGCTTCGGAGATCACGAAGTCGGCACCCGCTCGATGAAGACTACTTACATTGCGTTCGAGCGTGGCGCGGCTGATGATCTGCACGTCGCTGCGCAGCCGGCGACAGTAGAGCGTGAGATAGACGTTCACGTCGTCGTCGTGCGTAGTGATCACGACGGCCGAAGTCTCTTCGATTCCCGCCTGCTTGAGGGTTTCCAAGTCGGCAGCATCACCGAGGATGTAGTTCTCGCGGTCGCCGATGCGCCGCGGCGACTTCTCGACGATGCGATAGGCAACGCCCTGCTGCTCGAGCGCGCGAGCCGTAGCGGCTCCCACGCGGCCGCCGCCCAGAATCACGACCGGATGATCGCTGGCGCGATAGATGCAAAACAGCCCGTCGTAATCGTTAAGCTGCGCCCGCGTACCGGCGAGCACCAGCACCGTGCTCGACGTGATGAGGGTGTCGGGACCGGCTGTCTCAAAGTGGCCGCGTTCCCAGATGCCGGCCACGTTCACATTGGCATGATCGCGCAGCCCGATTTCGCGCAGGGTGCGGTCCACCAGCGGCGTACCGGCGGCGCTGGCTTCGGCAATCAGCAGTCCGTCGAATTGGCCGATCACGTGCGCCTTAGCGTCCTGCCCGATGACACGCCGCGCCAACGACTGGCCCATCATTTCAGCCAACTGCAGCACGCGCGTACAACCGGCTAACTCCAGAATATCGACCGACGCCGCCTTGGCCGAGGTGGCCACGACTGGCACTTCCGGCGAGACTTCCCGCACGGTGAACGCCACGTTCGTGTTCGTGACGTCGTTGTGCGTGCTGGCTACTAAGGCCGCTTGTTCGACCTGAACTCGTCGATACGCATCCGGGTCATCCAGGTCGCCGACAACGACGGGCAGTCCCAAATCGTGCAACCGCAGGGCCTCGTCGATCTCCGGCACCAGGATCACCGAGGCGTACTGGTATTGCGAGAGTTTCTTGATCAGCGCGGCGCCAACCGCATCGTAGTGCGTCAGTACGACGTGTCCGGAAGTCTGCGCGGCAAGCTGGCGAGGCGCCCGCGCCGACGCCTGGGCTTCCATCCACGGCGCGTAGAAGAACTGAATGAACGTGAAGGGCAACAGCGTGAGCATGAACACCATGCCGGTGAGCAGCACGACGATCGAGAACAGTCGTCCCAAGTCGGTATCGAACGTAATGTCGCCGAAGCCGAGCGTCGACATCACGGTCAATGTCCAATAGACGCCGGTAACCCAACTGTAGTTCTTTCCTTCGGCCGCCATGATGTAGTGAAACAGCACGCTGTAGGTGGCCACCAAGGCGACCAACAGCAGAAAGAACCGCCCCAGCACCTTGAGGTTCCGCTGGCTGGTGCGGTTGCCTAGATAGTGGAAAAAGAAAGAGACAAAAGCCTTCATCGCGCGTCCCGGCGTCGCAAAGGCGCCCATTCTAGCCGAGACACAATACAGCGTCTGTAGGTCGCATGAGTTTCGACGGAAGCTGCGAGCGCATCAGAAGCGCCGTCCGGATGAGCGTCATGATGATCAGGCGGGCTGCGATTTGCTGAGGCGCTGTGCCACCACGACTTCCGACGGAATGCCGTAGGCCGTCACGACCTCGCGAAACTCGATGCGCCACGAATCACGATCCAGATGGTCGCGCAACTCCAGCGGTCGACAGCCACCCACCAGCGCAGGACGCATCCAGTGGACGGTTCGCCAGCCGGCGATCAACAGCCGCGAAGAGAGGTGGGCCCCGAACGTCAGACCGGTCAGACAGAGCCGACCGTCTGGTTGCAACGTGCGGTGGGCTTCGTTCAGGAAAGCATCGATCGCTTCGACGCTCAACAAGTCGAGCACATAGTTGGAAACGATGCGATCGACGGATGCATCGGTGACCTCAAGCCGTGTCGATCCGTCGCTCAGGCGAGCTTCAGCCCGATTCTCCCAGGGGCGCAGTCGTTCACTGGCAAGCTGTTGCATGGTGGTGCTACTGTCGAGCCCGAGATAGGTGCAAGCCGGGCTGAGGTGGTCGCTTAGCAGGCGCGCCGCAAAGCGTCCGGTGCCACAGCCGAATTCGAGTACGGCCGTAGCTTCGGCGAACTTGCCATTTGCGATCAGCAGGTTCGTCGCGCAATCTTCGTAGAAGGCCTGTTTGTCCTGCTTGGCGCCGAAGCGATCGTAGAACGCCCTGGCTTCCTCGGTCGATAAGGTTTTGGCCATCGCCTGCCGGCTGGTTACAGCTCGACCTTCACATGAAACGACTTGGGACGGGTGAGCTGCTCGTAGCCCAGTCGCGAGAGCGTACAGCCGCGGCCGGAGTGCTTGACGCCCGTCCAGGCCAACGCCGGGTCGAGATAGTCGCAGCGATTGATGAAAAACGTGCCCGTCTCGATCGCCTCGCCCAGCGCCATGCCGCGTTCGATATCACGCGTGAAGAGGGCGGCCGTCAGTCCGAATTCCGAGTCGTTCATCAACTCGACGGCCTCCTCGTCGCTGCGCACCTTCTGCACTCCCACCACTGGGCCGAAAGATTCCTCGGTCATCACCCGCATGTCGTGATTCACGCCGGTGAGCAATTGCGGAGCCAGATAAGGAGTGCCTGGCTTGTCCAGCGAAAACTGCTGCGGGTCGATGTGTGCGTGGGCTCCCTGTTCGATTGCTTCGGCAACTTGCCCGCGCACGAAGTCGGCGGCGGCCGCGTTGACCATCGGCCCCAGTGTCGTTTCCGGATCGTCAGATCGCCCGAGCCGGTATCGGTTGACCAGTTCGACGGCCTGTTCGACGAACGATTGAAACACAGTTTCGTGCACGTAAACGCGCTCGATGCCGCAGCAAGACTGTCCCGAGTTGAAGTAGGCGCCGTCGACGACTGTTTCGACGGCATGTTTCAGATCGGCGTCCCCACGCACGTAGGCAGGATCTTTGCCACCCAGTTCGAGCCCCACGCCGATGAAGCGACCGGCGGCCGCTTGCTCAATGGCGCCGCCGGCCCGCACCGATCCCGTAAAGCACACATGCTCGACGCGTTGATCGGCGATCACCATCTCCGCGCCGTCGTGCGTGAGATGCAAGTACTGAAAAACACCCTCGGGCAAGCCGGCTGCAGCAAACGCCTCGGCAATCCTCTCTGCGCACAGCGGCGTCTGGGCCGAGTGCTTCAGCACGACGCTGTTGCCCGCCATGATCGCCGGGACGATCGAGTTCACCGCTGTCAGGTACGGATAGTTCCACGGGGCGATGACGAACACGACTCCCAGGGGTTCGCGCTTAATCTTGCGAATGAAGCCTGGCTTCGGCTCGATCTCGACCGGCACGAGCGCCGCAGCCGCGATCTCGATCATGTACCGCGCGCGTTCTTCAAACCCGGCCACCTCTCCCGGCCCAAACCGAATCGGGCGGCCCATCATCCAGGCCAGCTCTTCGGCGATCTGCTGCTTCTTGCCAACGAAGGCATCCACCATGGCATTGCAGATCGCGGCGCGCTCAACAATCGAATGCCGCCGCCAGTTTCCCTGAACCTCCTTTGCGAGAGCCAAGCAACGCTCGATGTCTTCCGCCGACCCGTACTCGCGGGTGACGTAGACCGAATCGTCGATCGGAGAAATCGTCTGCAGTTGAGAGCTCATAGGGCGAAGTTCAGATGAAACGCAAGTCAATGCAACGCGAGTTACCGCCCAATCGAAGTCACTACCGACAGGCGTACGGGCGGCTATTCGCTGCTGGAGATGACCCGCGCGACGCGGCCGCAACTTAACATCCGCGATCTCCAACGCCTAGCAAGCCCTGAGAAGCTCTGCACTGCGCCGCTGCGGGCGTGGAGTCTGCGCCCAGCAACAGATGCGACGAATGGTTTCGGCCCTGACGATCAATCGCGACGCCGGGGGGCCACTGCTGCATCGTTGGCTACCCGGTCCGCGCGCTCGACTGCCAACTCGCAGAGGTTCCAGCGGTTACGGCCCGGTGGTATCTTGCAGCGTCACGCGAAACGGTGCACCGCGAACGCGTACCAAGACGCCGGTGTCCTAACCAGCGGAGTGTTTTCGCACATTAACGCCGAAATCGCGGCCACGCGACGCCTTCTCCCCACACGCGCCCGTAGCTCAACCGGATAGAGCAGCGGACTTCTAATCCGCAGGTTGGAGGTTCGAGTCCTCCCGGGCGTGCTTTGGGCTGTTTGCCGATGCTGGGTGTCAGCAGGGGTGCGAGCGGCATCTGGGAGGTTAAACGGCGCACGGCTGACCCAGTATGTGACCGGCGCTTTTCGATGCTCGGGCGCGGGTGACCTCAGCGGAAGAGTGTCTGCACTTCGGGGTGCCAGAAGGCGCAGCACCGCCGTACGACACGCCGACGCTACTCGGCCGTGTCGGCCAGGCCGACTTCGACGCTGAGTTTGCCCCAGGTGCAGGTGAAGGGAACGCAGATGGTTTGGGCGGTCGAACCAAACGAGATAACGTGATTCTTGCCGGCAATCACGTTGGGCAGCGAGATGCTCATCTCGAGGTTCGCGAGCGCAGCTTTGGCGCTACCTGCGATCATGTTCGTCAGTTCGCCCACGGCGTCCACGACGTCTTCGTTGAGGGTGTCGGCCGTCGAACCGATGAGTGCTTCGGTGGCCGAGAGGGCCACGCCCTTTTCCAGGCTCACAACAACTGAGCCAGACGCCTTGCCCGTCAATCCGATCACGCCGCTCACGTCGTAGTCAGGCTGAAAGCCTGAATTGAGCGACAGCTCGCCGCGCGAGAGCTGGCAATTGAGCATCGTCGAGAACACATCGTAGGTGGCCTTGACGAACGGGTTGATGAACTCAGCCTTCATGGATTCTTCCCATCCGCAATAGCCACGTCGGGTGGTTCTTTAGCGGCAAGGTATCACTCGCCCGCGAACTTGTTGATCTTCTCGCGCAGGGCGTCGGCCTCGAATGGCTTGGTGAGGTAGTCGCTGACGCCGGCCTGAATGGCCTGCAAGACGGCCTTCTTCTCGGCTTCGGTCGTGATCATGATGATCGGCACGTCCGAGCCGCCGCCGCGAATGTCCTGAATCAACTCCAGCCCTGTCTTATTGGGCATGTTCCAGTCGGTGAGCACCAAATCGAACGGTTGCTGTTGAAACTGAGTGAGGGCCTCGGCGCCGTCACCCGCTTCGACGATGTCCGTCACACCACAAGCATTGAGCGCACGGACGACGATCTTGCGAATGACGCCCGAGTCGTCGGCCACCAGTACCTTGTTGACCATCGATCTCCGCCTTTGCTGCAGACCTACCTATCAGGTGCCTTGCAGAAAAAAGTAGCACGCAAAGTGGACCGAGGACGGTGAACTGAACCTGCCAACCGATCGAGCCAATCGCATCAAACCCGTCTGAGCCTCATAGAGAGCGGGGCCACCTACCACATCGTGCCGGGTCTGGCTTATATAGCCGCTACAGGCAGTATCGGTGCGGGGCACCGCGCGCCGATTGCGGGCAGCCGCACGCTTGAAAAGCCGTGACTTCTCGCTTCACTGCCGCGCGCCGCAAGCTACCTTTCCGCGTCGGCTATTCGACAGCAAATGTGCGTGCACCGTTGAGAGAACCAGCCGCCACGACTTCGTAACTCTCAGGGACTCAAGCACGGCGCATCGCCGTGGCATGAGCGAGGAATGGCGTGAGGATGCAATTCGGGATCTTTCTCGTCCGCAACGGCGTGATTTCTGCCGACGACTTTGTCGAAGTCGTCGAGTGCATGCTCGAACAGCGGCCGAAGTTCGGCACGCTGGCGTTGGAGACGCACAAGCTCAATATGCACCAACTCTTCGAGTTGCTCAGCGTTCAGGACATCTCCACAGAGCCCATCGGGCAGATTGCGATGCGGCTGGGCTTCATGACGTCCCACGATGTGTCGGAAGTACTCGAACTCCAGGCCGCGCGAACTCCGCTGCTCAACGAGGTGCTCATCGAGACGGGTATTCTCGACGAGCGTACCCTGGGATCTGAATTACATGCGTTCCGAGCATGCGATGCCGCCGCGACGCCAGTCGCAGTTGTTGAGATGTCCGTCGGAGCCGACTCGGCGCCGGCCGCGCGCAGCCGCGCAGACAACACTCTCACCAAAGCGCAGGCCAAGAAGCCAAAGGCGGCCAAAACGCGTCGCACGGCGCGCGCAGCGGTGAAATCAAAGAAGCAATCCGGCCGCAGCCGCAAGCGCGCTATCAAACGGTAGTAGGCGCTGGCTGGCAATTGGCCCACCCACCAAGGAACCGTTCACCATGCTCATCGACGATCCGGCTCTCCTGGCCGAATTCGTGACCGAGTCGCGCGATCACCTGGCCGACGTCGAGGCCCAACTCCTCGAAATCGAAGCCAGCGGCGCCGATGTCAACGTAGAACTCGTCAACACCGTGTTCCGATCGATTCACTCGATCAAGGGTGCTGCCGGATTCATGGGCCTGGAGGTGATCAACAAGCTGAGCCACAGCCTAGAGAACGTGCTGGGCAAGATCCGCAACCGCGAAATGGTACCGACGTCGGCCGCGGTCGACGTGATGCTCAAATCAGCCGACGTGCTGGCCAGCCTGATCAACGATATCGACAACTCCGACAGCGTCGACGTGTCGACGGAGATAGCTCTGCTCGATCGAATTCACGCAGAAGGCGCGGTCGAGTTGCCGCCGGCGAGTTCGGAGGCAGCGCCCGCCCAACACGAGAGCAGTCCCGAAGACGGAAAGCTCGCTGAGCCCGCTGCGGCGACACCGGAACCAACCGCAACGAGCCAACCACCTGCTGAAGTGACTCCAGCCAAGGCGCCGGCACCGTCCGCGCCCGCTACTTCCACCCCGCACGAATCCAGCGTTCGTGTGCAGGTCGGCGTGCTCGACCAATTGATGAACCTGGCGGGCGAGCTCGTCCTGGGCCGCAACCAGTTGCTACAAACCGTCGGCACGCAGGATCAAGAGGGCATCCAAGGCGTGGCCGCGCGGCTCGACCAAGTCACCAGCGAGCTGCAAGAAGCCATCATGCAAACGCGGATGCAGCCGATTGGCAACGTCTTCAACAAGTTCCCGCGAATCGTCCGGGACCTCTCGGCCAAACTAAAAAAGCAGTGCGATGTGGTCATGGAGGGCAAGGAAGTCGAAGTCGACAAGACGATCATTGAAGCCATCGGCGACCCGCTCACGCACATCATCCGCAATTCCGTCGACCACGGCGTCGAACTGCCCGATGCCCGGGTCGCGGCATCCAAAGGCGCCACGGGCACGATCACCTTGCGGGCCTACCATCGAGCCGGCAACGTGCGGATCGACATCTCTGACGACGGCGCCGGCATCGATGCCAAGCGGCTCAAGGACAAGGCCGTCGCCAAAGGCCTGATCACGATCGACCAGGCCGACCAACTCAGCGACCGCGAAGCGATCATGCTCATCTTCCATCCCGGTCTCTCAACCGCCGAGCGGGTGAGCGACGTGAGCGGACGCGGCGTCGGCATGGATGTGGTGCGGACCAACATCGAAAAGATCGGCGGCACCGTCGAACTCGAATCCGAACCCGGCGTGGGCACGTCGCTGCAAATCACACTGCCGCTCACGCTGGCCATCATTCCTTCGATGTTGGTGCGCTGCCGCGGCGCGCGGTTCGCCATTCCCCAGGTCAACATCGTGGAACTGGTCCGCGTGCGAGAGCATGAAGTCGCCGATCGCATCAGCTTCGTGAAAGACTCCAGCGTCCTGCGCCTGCGCGGCAGCCTGTTGCCCCTGGTGCCGCTGGATCGGGCGTTGAAGCTGCTGCCCGGCGAATCATCGAAGTCTACCAGCGAATCCTCCGGCACGCGGCACATCGTCGTGCTCGAATCGGGCCAGACGCGCTACGGTCTGGTCGTCGATCAAATCGACGACTCGGAAGAAATCGTCGTCAAGCCGCTGGGCCAGCACCTCAAGTCGAGCAGTTGCCTGGCCGGAGCGACCATTCTCGGCGATGGCCACGTTGCGCCGATTCTGGACGTGACGGGCATCGCCAGCGGATGCGACATCAACTCGACCGCTGAGGAAGCCGCCGAGCATCATGCGGAACGCAGCGCGACCACGGCGGACAACACCGATGTGCAGTCGCTGTTGCTGTTCGCGAACTGCGAAGGCGATCACTTCGCCGTACCCATGGGTCTGGTCGATCGCATCGAACGCGTTCGCTGCGATCAGATCGACAGTGTGGGTGGGCAGGAACTTCTGCAATACCGCGGGACGTCGCTGCCGCTGCTGTCCGTCGAGAGACTGATCAAAGCGGCTCCGCGCGCCGAATCGCGCAACGTGCACGTTGTTGTGTTCAGCGTGCATGGCCGCGAAGCGGGCCTGATCGCGCCGCAACTCAGCGACATCCGTCAGATCGCCGCCGAAATCGACGGCGACACGTTCCGCGAGCCAGGTGTCGCCGGCTCGCTGGTCATCGACGAACAGACGACTCGCCTGCTCGATCTCTACGAGCTGGCGCAAGTCGCCCATCCCGAATGGTTTGTCGACAAGCCCAAAGCCAATGCACAAGGCGATCGCCAGCAGACCATTCTGCTGGCTGAAGACTCGACATTCTTCCGCAAGCAAGTGGCCCAGTACATCGAAGGCGAAGGGTTTCGAATCGTGGACGCCGCCGATGGTGAGCTGGCCTGGGAAGTGCTGGCCGCCGGTGAAGAGCCCATCGATCTCGTGGTGACCGACATCGAGATGCCCAACCTCGATGGCCTGGGGCTGACCCGCAGGATCCGGGGCTCCGCCGCACACAGCCACCTCCCGATCATCGCGCTGACGTCCTTGGCCAGCGAAGAAGATCATCAGCGCGGCTTCGAGGCTGGGGTCGATGAGTACCAAACCAAGTTCGACCGCGAACGGGTCATGAACGCTATCCACAAGTTGCTCGAACGTGTTCCCGCCCGGCAGTGATCCCTGAAAACTCGCTCGCAGTGAATGACACGGAGTTGAACGTGACGACACAGACAGCAGACACAACAACTGCCACCGAGATGCAGCTTGTCACGTTCCACGTGGGTGAGCTGCTCTTGGGAATCCCGATTGAGTTCGTGCAAGAGATCAATCGGAATCTCGACATGACGCTCGTCCCGCACGCTCCCGACCACGTGCGCGGTGTGATCAACCTTCGCGGCGAGGTCACAACGGTTGTCGATTTGGGCAAGGTGCTGGGCTTCTCGCCCACTGAGATCGCCACAGGCAGCCGGAACATCATCGTGCGATTCAACGAGGAAACGATCGGCCTGCTGGTCGACAGCGTGGCCGACATCCTCACGATCAAGACCGCTGAAATCGCGGAAACGCCCGCGAATGTTCCGGCCGGCGACGGTCGCTACTTCAACGGCGTTCATCGTACCGGAGATGCTCTGATCGTCATTCTCGATGTCGAAGAGGTGCTCGCCACGAGTTAGCTATCGACGGCGATTCGCCCGTGAATCCGCCGATTCAACGATCTATGCGTAATCAACACCAGTTCACCACACTGCACTGAAAGCGAGAGGCCGCCATGACACTGCGTACCCGATTGATGATCACGTATCTTGCATGCGGACTCGTGCCGCTCGTCGTCGCCGGCATTGCCAGCTACACACTGGCGAACCGTGGAGTCCACGATGTGGCCAGCAAAGCCGATCTCGAGGCTCGTGTCACGCAGTCCCTGGTTGCCCAGCGCGCCTTGAAGCAAGCCCAGCTCGAGCATTATTTCGAGTCGATTCGCGATCAGATCATCACCTTCGCCGACAATCCCGCCACGATCGAGGCAATGCGGGAGTTTCGTGCGGCGTTCGCCGAGTATCGCAACGAGGCCCAGTTGGACGAGGCAGCGATCGTGGAAATGAAGCGCGAGCTGGCCTCCTACTACCAGGGAGCCTTCGCCAACGAGTACGCGACGCAGAACAGCGGGCAGCAACCGAACGTCGCCGGTGCACTGGCCGGCATCGACGACGATTCGATCGCCTTGCAGCACGCCTATATCTTTGCCAACCGCAATCCTCTAGGGAGCAAGCACCTACTCGATGCGGCCGAGACCGAATCGTCGTACAACCGCTTGCACGGGAAGTTTCATCCCAGCACACGCGAGTTCCTGGAGAAGTTCGGCTACTACGACATCTTCCTGATCGACATCGAGTCGGGCGACATCGTCTATTCGGTGTTCAAAGAGCTCGACTACTCGACGTCGCTCATCGACGG
>CALKYM010000319.1 GCA_938003525.1 uncultured Planctomycetales bacterium
CACGTCTACGGGCTCGACTTCAGCGCCGATGGCGCGCGGCTGGCTTCGGCCAGTGCCGATAAGACCGTTCGCCTGTGGAACACGGGCGACGGCGCGAACTACGCGACGTCCGAGGGCCACACGGCGCCGGTGTATGGAGTGGCCTTTCATCCGACGGCCGAGCAACTCGCCAGCGCCGGAGCCGACAAGACGCTGCGCCTATGGAGCGCGGCCGACGGCGCGCAGCTCAAGGAGATCACCGCCGGCATCGCGGCCGGGCTTTACACCGTCGATTACGCGCCGGATGGCAGCCGCCTGGTCTTCGGGGGACTTTCCAAGGCGTGGCAGTTCCTGCCGGCCGACGCCGACGAGCCGCAACCGGCCGTCGCCGGTCACGACGACCAGATTTATCGCGCCGTCTTCTCGCCCGATGGCCGGCGTCTGGCCACTATCGGCTACTCGGGCAACCTGTTCATCTGGGATGCCGAGACGAGCGAAGTCCTGCACCGCGAGACCTTGCCGGTGCAGGCCGCCTTCTCCGTGGCCTACTCACCCGACGGCAGCGAACTGGCCATCGCCACCAGCGACGCCCGGGTGTTGCTGCTGCCGGTGCCTGACGCGGCGCGGTGACGGGCCCACGATCTGAGTAGACGACCCTCAAGGATGGCGTGCGACAGGCGCGAGAATCTATGGGCGATCCAGGCGCGCGATACACGGTCAAGCTGTCAACCGCCGCGAGCGACAAGCTGAAGAGAATCCTGCATGACTTCCCGGAGATTTCGGATGCAGTGATGGAACAGTTGAATCGCTTCAGTCAACAACCTGCGAGCCTTAGTCATCCGTCCAAGACACCGCCACATCCACCTGGCTTGCAGGTGTTCGAGTTCCCCGTGCTAAGTCGGGATTCCAAACACTACTTTTGGTTTTTCTTCAGGTATGGAGCGGACGAACAGTCACTTTGGGTTGGAGAGTTTGGATATGCGCGATTCGCGCGTTGAGAATCAGACATCACGCTCCACGCAGCTCTTCTTCAAGTTCATCGAGCGTAACGCCGCCGCCTGCTTCGATCTCAGCGAGTCCGGCGTCTATTTCCTCCTTCGTCGGTAGATGCGGGTGATTGCGCGCTATTTCAGTTGCCTTCGCTTTGAAGAATTGCCTGAGATCGTCGAGACTAATCGGTCGACTGGAGTTCTCGTCGTCGCGCAATCCACTTCGTGCGGACTTCCAAGGCTGCTCACGATGAGTCATCGCCGCAAGTCCGACGGCTGAGAAGTTTCGATACCCCCGCCAAACGGATTCGATAATCGCCTTGTCATCTGCGGACATCTTGTCTGCAAATGATGTGTCTCCCTCGCTGAAGGCGATGGCGCTAGCGCCGTACTCCTTGAAAACTCGGTACACCCTGGGGATGGCTGGTCCCAGCTTCCAGGCTTCAATGTCTTCGTCAAACAAACGACGCCCACTGCTGCAAAGCGCCCAGCCTTGTGCGTAGTACAACAGTTTTTGGACGTGCAGATTCGTAATAGGCACAGACTCGGGGGACTCAGAGCGCGCCAGCTCGATGAAGTAGCGTGCGACATTCTCGGCGCAAGTCATTTGACAGTCCCCCCGCTCATGAAGAATCTAGCTGCCCGCGTAGTCTTGGGCTCATAGATTGCAGCCATGAGCATTCCAATCTCCACCGTACGGCATCAATGGCAGGTTATCAAGTCATGTTTTTCAAAGGACTTAGGGTCCAATAGTCCGCGCCGCAGGAAGCGGGCCTGCCATTGTAAACCTCCTCACGCAAGCAAAAAAAAGGGGACCGCCCCGCTGGCGATCCCCCTTTACATTTCTCCACGTTACGGCAGCGGACCGCGGCGTGGGCTAGCCTTCGTCGTCGGCGAACTGGGGTAGCTTGTCGATGTACTTGGCCGGATCGGCTTTGAAGGCGTCCGGGCAGCCGGGGCAGCAGAAGTAGACGTTCTGGCCGTCGTGCTCGACGCTGGCGGTCAGCTTGACGGGCTTGCCGCTCACCGGGCAGTGCGTCTGCAGCGTGAAGCCCTTGGCGATGTCGCCAAAGACCATCGCCAGCAGATCTTCAGCCGAAGCCTTGCCGGCTTTGCCCTTGCAGCCGCCACAGCAGAAGGCGACCGAGGTCTCGCCGACGTCGACCGTCTGGTTCTCGTTGCAGGCGCGACCCGTCAAGGGGCAGGCCGTCTGCAGCATCTGGCCCGTTTCGAGCCACTGCATGCGCACTTGCGCGATCACCTTCTCGGGATCAGTCTCGAAGGCTTCCGGACAGCCGCCGCAGCAGAAGTAGACCTTCTTGCCCTTGTAGTCGACGACTTTGTCTTCCAACGCCGGCTTGCCCGACATGGGACACGTGGCGGCGAACTCGGCCTCGTCATCGGCCGTGGCTTGCGGCACGACGCAAAGGGCGAAGGCGGCCACCGCGAAAAGCGCCACGGCTGCTACTGCAAACTTGGTCTTCATCAATGGAACTCCCTGTTCGAAACGGTAATTGTCTCGTGCCTCGAAATGTCGAAACGCATCGCAAGGAACATCGCCGTTGGTGGAATGCTGCCGTGCACGATGCACGCAGATTGCCAGCACCCAGACGAGAGGTCGCCGCGAATCAGATCAGCCAGTTGCCGAGCTGAGCGCGCGCACGCTGAGAGTCAACAACTCCAATCGAGACGTCTTGCTCGATGCGGTTGAGAGACACAAACGAGTCGATCACGACGGAAGTGAGGGCCGTCGCTGCGGTAGCGACATCGCGCGGCCAAGGTTTGCGGCCCGAATCGTGCCAGGCCGCCAGTTGTTTCTCCGCCGCCGCGCCGCACTGGCAGCCGTTCGCGTCGTCGACATCATGCGCGGTCGCTGTGAACTCGGCCGGTTCGTGGCTTTCGCTCGCGGCGACCTGTTGCTTCGCTGCACAGCATGAGCGCGGCTGACTCGCTTTGACTGGGCAGGCCGCCGCGTCCACAGACTTGCGCAACGAGCAACAGCAACCGCCGTCGGTGCCCGAAGCGTGCAACTTGCAGCAGCAGGTGCCTGGCTCGTGGGGTGACCTGCTGGCGGCACACGTCGGAGCCGCGAGCGCACTCAAGGGCGCCGCGAGGAGCGCAAGCGCGGCTAACGCTGCGACAATTCGCCGCTGGATTGCGCGAAGCTGCATGCCGGCTGGACCCAAAAAGCGCCAGATGAATCTGTTAAAAACAGACTACGGTATTCTGACCTTGGCCTGCCCCAAGTCAAGCTGATTTCGCTCTTTCGCCCACATTCGCAGGCAATTCGGCTGCGCGCCCGGGTTTACGGCGGATAGTCGCCGTGCCAACCGGACGCGACCTGCCTCAACGAATCAGTCGCTCGTAGCGCTCGCCGCATCGCCCGAGGGAACCCGCGGCGGTGGGGCAATCTGGCCGGTGAGCGTATAGATGTTGATCAGCGCTTGGTTCATCATCTGCTCGCCGGCGCCCAGCTCGACGGGCGAAACGGGCGGGTCGGCCCCGTAGCCGCCTTCGGACACGGCTTCGATCGTGGGGAAATACAGGTTGTGCCCGTTGGCGTAGCCGAAGAACAGCGTATGCGGTAGGTAGCTTCGCTCCTTAAGGCGGTTGCTGTGGTTGCAGAAATACTCGCCCGAGCCAGACACCAGCGCGATCTCGCCGTTGAGCACGACCGTGTTCAGCTCGGCGGGCACGCCTCCTTTCATCTCTTCAGCGAAGTTCTTGATCAACTCGGGAAAGAAAGCGCGACCGTAAGCCACCTCGATCCAGGGGTTGTTGAAGTCGATCCGCGAGCCGAACGTGAAGCGGTCGACCTGGCCGACGATCGACGGTTCGGCGGGCACCGCAGTTTCGATCGAACGGGCGATCTCCGCGACTTCGCGACCGAGCACCGCGCCGAACTGCTCGTGACCGCTGGTGCCCTGCGGCGGATTGGCTGACTGGTCTCCGGCGGCGCCCTGCATGAACATCGATTCGATGCCCAGCTCGTCGGCGATCGCCTTGTGCATTGCGCCCGGGTAGTCGGCCGAATACTTGAGAATCTTCGACTCGATCATTGTCGGGTGCGCCGCAAAGTTCACCAGCACGCAGATCGGGCTGCCGTCGGTCGCGTCGAAGCGCACTACGGCCAGCATCGGTTCGGTGGATTTCGGCTGCCGCTTCGTATGGCGGTTGCGGTTGAGCGCCACGTTCTTGATGCCCACGCCCAGTCGCGCGGGCTGCAACTGGGCGTCAGCGGCGAGGATCAAGTCGATGAGTTTGCCGGGCAATTCCTTTGCGTACTGCACGGCCACGTCGAACTTGCCGGCCCCGTAGCCAGGGCGATCGGTCAACTCGATGACCGGGCCGTGATGCGAGTGGCTTCCCGAGATGATCACGTGCTCGATGCCGGCTTCCGAACGAAGTCGATCCCGAATGACCTCCATCATGGCAATTGTCGGCCCACGTCCGAGATCGGTGCCCACCAGGGCCAGCTTGTCGTCTCCGGCGCGCAGCACGACGGCTCTGGCCCACAGCGGATCGAGCACGCCTTCCGAGAGATCGGCATGCCGGTCGCCGTAGCCCCACATCGGCATCCCGACCGGCGGCGTGATGTCCTGCTTGGCAAAACCCGCCTCGAATGTTGGCTCGTCGGCGGCGAAAACAGGCGCCGCTGTGCCTATGGTCAACACGACTGCCAAGAGCGCGCACGCGGTAAACACGAGCGCTGGGAATGACTCTGCAGCTCGCCTTGCCGAATCGAGCGGTCGACGTGGGGTGCCACAGCTAGCTCGTCGAGCAGTGCCCTTTGCCCGAGTCGCACTGCTGGGCAAGCCAGCAGTGGCACCCGCATGCAAGGCTGTGAATTGTTCGGTAACAAAACGATGCGAAGCCATCATCGGCAAACGATCCTGCGTTGGAGGTGTGGCGATTGGGTGGGCAGATGAAGCCGCGTTTCGATTCTCGATGGGCGGCCTATGCGGTTGACAGCCGGTCACGGACGCTCG
>CALKYM010000320.1 GCA_938003525.1 uncultured Planctomycetales bacterium
CGCCGCGCGGGTCGTCGACCTGTCGGGCTTCGCGATGCCGGAGCCGGTAGATGCCGCCCAGCACGTCGGGCTTCCACAGTTGCGACGTGGGGCAACAGAGTTTGTACCAGCCGCCCGTATCGACGATGAGCACGCTGCCGTCAGCGTCTTCCACGACATCGGTGGGATGAAAGTCGAGATCGTCTGTGGCGACGAAGTCGACGTCTTCCGTGGTGAACGTAGCGCCGGTGGGTATCAGACGGTGCCGCACAACCTTGTGCAGGTTGAAGTAGCAGGCCAGCAGGCTGTTCTGCCAGGCGGCTTGCTGGGCATCGCCCTTCAGTCGCAAAAGGCCGCAAGGTGCAGCCGCGCCCATGTGGACAAGCACGGGCATCAGCTCGCCGGTGCGTGGGTGACCGTCGATGACGGAGTGACGCTTGCCGTACACGCCTCCATAGATGGCGTGAATCAGCCCGTCGCGGCGACCCCCGCCGGGATGCTGGAAGAAGGTTGTCGTGAGGATGCGTTCGCCCGCGGGCGTGAAAGCAACCTCCACGGGATTGTCCATGCCGCCGGTCAGCACGTGCTCGATCTCGCCGCCCTCCGGCCGACGCCGAAAGATGTGCGCCGCGCGGGTGACGAACGATTGGCCGTCGGCGCGTTCATAGGTCTGCTCGGCAAACGCGCCTTTGCACCAGTAGAGCCATCCGTCGGGGCCGGCATAGGGCCCGTGCAAGTCGTTGGCGCAGCCGGTGAGCGTTTGCGTGAGCCACTCTTCGCGCAGGTCGGCCACGCCGTCGTCGTCGGTGTCGGTCAACTTCCAGATGGTGGGCGGTGCCGAGACGTAAACGGACCCGTCGTACCACAGACAGCCTTCGGGAAACATCATGCGATCGGCGAAGACCGTGCGCTGATCGAAGACGCCGTCGCCATCGACGTCTGCGAGCCGCAGAATCTTGTGCGGCCGCTCTTGCAGTTGGGTGTTGACATCATCGTTCGAGCCGCTCGATTCGGCCACGTAGAGCCGGCCTTGCGGATCGAAGTCGATGCAGATGGGCCGCTCAACCAGCGGAGGACTGGCTGCCAACTCGAGCGTGCAGCCGGGAGGGACACGGTAGAGGCGACCGCCGACTTCGATCTCATCGGCGCGGGCACCGGCTAACGCGAAGACACTCGCTAACGCGGCGCACCGTATGGCGAAATGCAGCGATGTCTTGCCGAACCTTTGGAAGAGGCCGGTCATCCGGTAGTCCTTCTCTTGGTTGGTGCGCTACGGCGCGGCTTTGTCAGGGGCTTTCGTTCTGCTGGTCAATGAACGTGGCGAGCGCCTGGCGGAATTCGGGCTTGAACGCGCAGTTGACGTGGTTCGCGTCGGGGACGATCACGACCGGGATGTCGGTGCGTGCCTGGCGCAACGGCTCAACGGTGCGCTCGAGGAGACCGTCGTTGGCGCCGACAATCACCGTGAGCGGCACGTCGATCTCGAGCAAGGCCGCGCGGGTGAGCGCGAGGTTGCGGAAGCCGTTGGCGCAAGCGGCGAGCGCCGCCGATCCCGAGGAGCCGGAACGTTCGCGCTGCGGTCGCGCTTCGGCCGCGGCCGCCGATATCCAGCCCATGCCGCAGACGGCGGCGGAGCGCATCCGCTCGGGATGCATGCTGGCGAACTTGAGCGTGATCATGCCTCCCATCGAATAGCCGGCAATGTGCGCCTGGTCGATTTCGAGATGGTCGAGCAATCGCACGACGTCTTCGACCATGGTCACCCCATAGGCGTCGACCGTTTCGGGCTTGTCGCTGCCCCCGTGCCCGCGGCAATCGAGCGTGATGACCTGATAGTCGTCGGCCAACATGCGAATGACGCCCGAGGCGCGCCAGTTGAGCGCCCCATTGGCGGTGTAGCCGTGAATCAGGACGACCGGGTCGCCCTCGCCGTCGATGGTGTACCGCAGCCGGACGCCGTCGGAATCGAAATAGTGTTCGTCGGCTGCCGCCGCATGAGCGGTGATCGTCAAGAACAGCAGCGCTACGGCGAGGGGCCGGGAGATACTGAGCAACCGTGTTGCAACATGCCTCATCGTCTGTCTCCGAAGTTATGGGGCGCGGAGACGCGAGACACGCGGCGAGTGCGGCATCGCGTCGTCCCTGAGGGGGCGCGCAGAGATCGCGCGCACCGACAGTGTGGCTGCCCGACAAGTGAGAGTCAAAGACAGCGCCGAGCGAGCGTGGCGGATCGTACTTGCCGAGAACTGGACTGCGGCCGGACTCGTGACAGGGGTTGTGCTGGCATGCGTTTGCCGTGCACGGCGGGGATGTCAGGATGAATCCTGACCTGCGATGTGTGAAGCGCGCACGTTGAGACAGTTTTGCGCTCATTGGTAATCGCGAGCGAAAAATTTGCGCGCCGCGGCCGCTGGGGCTTTCGGCGGTGGTTCGGGTTGGTTCGGGGTGGGCAACTGCCGGTATCAAACCTGTGT
>CALKYM010000321.1 GCA_938003525.1 uncultured Planctomycetales bacterium
TGCTGGCGGCCATGACGTCATACAGACCAGCAACAGTCCCCCTTCAGGTCGCGCTGGCTACCGCCGAAGCAAAAAGGTCCCGGGCATTATTTGCCGGCAAGCAAATCGGACAAGGGGCCTCGCTGCCAGGATGCGGCCCATAACCCGTTCGCTCACGCTGTCGGCTTGCAGCCGGAAAACAAGCTCAAGGTACCGAACATCGTGAGCAGATTGTCACGGACTTGGACGTCGCAGAAGCCGGTATCGGCGAGAGACTGCGGAAAGCGGCCGGCCACGTGGTCGCGGGTCGTCGGAAAACCATCGAACACCTGGACGTAGAAGAACAGCCTGCGGGCGAGCGGACTGGTGGCCCGGCCCCAATCGGCAATGTGCACTTCGCCGCCGGGTCGCAAGACGCGGAAGATTTCGCTCAACGCCGCCACCTTCTGAGCAGGCAGAAGATGATGGAAGAACAGCGATGAGAGGGCACGGTCGAAAGAGCCATCGGCAAAGGGCAAGCGGTCGGCCCAGCCTTGGGTGAACTCGACAGTCGGCCCGACGTCGCGCGCCTTGTGGCGGGCCAGCGCGAGAATCCGCGCATCGGCGTCGAGGCCCGTCACGCGAATGTTTGGCTCAAGGCGCCCGGCCCGGAGGGCGAGCGTCCCCGTCCCGCATCCCACGTCCAGCACATTCTGCCCGGACTGCAAGTCGGCCTGCTCGAGCAGCCGTCGCTTGAAGGTCGTCTCGCGCGTCGTCAGCCGCACCGCCACATCATAAAACGGCGTGAGCCAGTGAAAGCGGAGAGCCGGCAGATAGGGTTCGGCGTGGTTCATGCACGTGAGTCTACGCCAAACAGCCGCGCGAAAGAGCGCTCTGGGATGCTTCGTTGCCGCAACGGTCAAGCACACGTTGTTTGACGGGCATCCAGCTGCTTCGACATCGAGAGGCTCGGGCGTGCGACAAACTGCCTCTATCTGTTCACTTTCAGATATGAGTATCGTGACGGGGCCGAACAATATGCCGAGGTTGCGGTGCACTTCGCCTTTGCCGCGTGACGCCACCGACACGCCACACTGGGAGACCGGCGCATGGCCATCAACACCAAGAAAGTGACCGGCCGCCGCAAGCTGCGTTTCGAGAACCTGGACGCGTTGCTGGCCGATGCGGAGGCGATGGCGTCAGGCAACGCCCGCACGATCGGCAACTGGTCGCAGGGGCAGATCTACAAGCACGTGGGCGGCTTCATGCACGACTGCATCGACGGCATCGACTTCACGCTGCCCTGGTACATGCGTGTCGTCGGACGGCTGGCGCGCGGCTGGGTGCTGACGCACACCCCACCGGCCGGCTTTCAACTGCGCGGCTCGGCCGCCAACGCGCTGATTCCGCCGCCCGTCGATCTCGAAGAAGGGCTGGGCATACTCCGCGATGGCGTCCGCCGTCTGCAAACCGAAACCCAGCGGCACGCCAGCCCGCTCATCGGCCGGCTGACCGCCGACCAGTGGAACCAAGTTCACTGCCGCCACGCCGAACTCCACTTCAGCTTCATCGTGTCGGGGTGAGGGGGGAGCGCTTTGAATGGGCACGCGGTGATTGGTGCCCCTCTTGCTCTGCGGATTGCGGACTGCCTGCTCAATCCAGAACGGCTTTCAGGTCGCGACGGCCGTGAAGTACTCGCAGGACCTCGATCCCGTCGGTTCTCACGGCATAGAAAATCAGGTGCTCCGAGAAGTTCTTGATGGGCCAGTATCGCACGTTGTCGAGACGCGGGTTGCTTGACCCATAACGAGGACCGATCTCGGGCTGAGCCGCCACGACATTGAGCGATCGCTCGACGGCATCGTAGAACCGAAGTGCCACATCGATGCTGGCGTGCTGCACTAGGTAGCCCGCCTGCTCGTCAACGTCGCGCTCAGCGGCGGGACGCAAACGAACGATCACGACTCGGCTCTGCCGGAAGAGCTGTTCGAGAGGTCGTCGCGTTTACCCTGCCAGAAGTCTGCGTCGACTTCCCGGGCATCGCCACTGTCCAAGCCCTCGGCGAGTTGGGCGTCGACTTCGAGTTTTCGCTGCAGCAACCCCAGTGCGGCGTCCAAAGCCTCAGACTCAGATGCAAAGCTCCCGCTGCGCACTGCCTCCCGCAGCAAGGCTTCATTGTCAGGAGTGAGGTTTGTCGACATGGTCGCGCCGATCCGATCTGAATGTTGCTCGTCCAGTATACCGCGATCAGCCACAAAAGACTCGGCGAACTCCGCACGCCTGCAGTGTTTCTCAAGCCGGAGATGAACACAACACAACGTAGCGCCCTCCACTCACTCTCCGCTCCCCGCATACGGCAAGTTGCCCAAAATGGCTTCCAGCCGCGCTTGCACGCCGCGGCGGCCGGTGCGGTAGAGGCCGGCGAAGAGGAAGGGTGGCCAGATGAAGTGGACGGTCTGCACTGCCTGCACGGCTTGCGTGCGGACGGCGGGGTCGGCGTGGTTCACGGCGAACTGCGAGATGAGCAGATAGGCGGTGATGATGGCCGCCAGACCGAGGCCGACGAACAGCCACGCCAGCCACAACAGCCACGTGCGGTTTTGCAATTGTACGGCGTACCGCGCGCGGCATTGACCGTTGCGGGCGTCGGTGAACGACACGACGATCTCGCCCAGGCGGATCATCGTGGGCGCGGTCTGCTTGAGCCGCACGCCCTCTGCGGTCTTCTCGACGATCTGCAGAGTACCCAACTCGTGGATGCCCGGCGCCGCGATGGCCGCGCAGAATCGATCGACGAGCTCATTCGGCACACCCGGGATGGTCACTTCACCGGTCAACACGTCGCTATGCGGGAGCTGAGCATCGACCGAAAAGCGTTTCGATTCGCGCTTCGCCTGCGGGCCGCGCGCCGTGACGGATGTGAACCACAACGCCCCCGCCCAGGCCGCAATCGCCACGAGCAGAATGCCCCACATCACGACGTTGGCCAACTCCGGAGTCATGACTTTTAACCCTCCTTAGCTACCCGAACGATGCTCGCAGTCACTCATTCCACGGATGTTCGAGCGTGAGCGGCAACGCGTAGCGGCTTTGGTTGATGACCAGTCGCGCTCCGCTGCCGGGGGCGAGGCGGACGGCGAAGTGGCGACCAGCGACGCCCTGCGATTTTTCCTTTGAACCGTCGATCTTCACAGCGACCAACTCGTGCTCTCCATACGCGCCGCCCTGCACGATGACTTCGCGCTCGTAGACCGGGTTGCAGTTCACCAGTGTGACGACGACCTGATCGGCCGTCATGGCTTCGACCAGCGCCGCGACATCGTCGGGCATGCCGGCGCGGCGGTGGGCGGGATCGAAATAACGCAGCCGGGCGTGCAGCAGTGAACTTGTGTGGCCCGGATAGAGCCCGCCCCAACAGAGTTGCGTGAGCGCCGAGACTGACGAAGGGGCAACCATCATCGGATCGTCGGCCAGCCGCGTGTCGGGCGTGGTTGTGTCGGCCCGCATGGCGGCCACGCGACTGCGCAGCCCTTCCAGATCGCCGCGAAGTGCGGCAGCAGGAAAGTCCGGGTTGCTGCCTTCTAGATACGCCAGCCAGCCGTCGCCTTCCAGCCGGCTGCGATCAGCCGGGTCCTGCGACCAATAGTAAAGCTGTCTCGCGCCGGCCGAGTAGGGTGCCGGTTGCCAGGCATACCAACCTCCGTCGCCATACATGCGCGGGTACATCTGCTGACCGTCGATCATGCGGGCTTGCGCGTTGATGAGCTCGATTTGTTCCCGCCAGGGATCGACATAACGACGTTCGCCGCTCAACAGGTACGCGTGCCCGAAGCCGACCAGGCCGAGGTGGTGCGTGTTGCGATGGGCGGGCTCTCCGGTCTGCGGCACTTCGACCGTGAAGCCCCAGCCGTAGACGCCGCCGTACCAACGTCCGTCGGCCGCGCCGCCGATCGTCCCGTCGAGCCCGATGTTGGTGGGAATGATGCCGCCGTTGGCCTCCATCCGCTCGACCCAGGCGCCGGCATACTCCAACACCCAGTCGCGATACTTCCCTTTGGCAGTGCGGGCAAAGGCGAGTGTCGCCAGCGACGTCGCGCACAGGTTTTGGGGATGATCGCCGATGATGTCGTTGTAATCGCGGAAGTGGGCCACCATCTCCTCGTAGGTCCGCTCGCCGTGCAGCGGACGAAAGCGGCCTTCGACTTCAATCGGGTCGCCCGCCCAATCGAGCCCCGTCGCCCGACGCAGCAGCGGACCGCGGCTACCGTTGAACATGCTACGGATGATGCGATGCTTGCGATCGTAGTTCGCCGCCGTCGGATCATCGCCGAGATAGAAATCCGCAAAACGTTGTACCCGGGCGGTGAACAATTCGTCGTAGGGATCGGAGAGCCCCTGATTGACGAACGCGGTGAGTCCCTCGCCGTTGTGCACCCAATCGAAGGAGGTAGGAAACTCGCGGAAGTACATCCCGTCGCGCGCCATTTCGACCTCGACGGTTTTGGCTTCGGTGTACTGACGCAGATGCCCCTCCCAGGCTTGTTTGTAAAGCCGAAGCACGTCGTCGTCGGCACCATGCGCATGCAACAGCGGCCAGTCGGCGAAGCATTCGATGGCGTCGTCGGGACCGTCGTCACCCCCCCACCGCTCGACGCACATCAAGTAACCGCGCGGATCGACGTAGCGGGCTGAAAACTCGCGGCAGGCCGCCGCCGCCGAGCGCAGCAGTTCGCGCTCCAACAGCGCCCACTCGGGCGGCGACATGGGCGTCGTGATATGCAGACGCGGCATGTCCGCCGCCGCCTGATGGGCGAACATCAACACCAGCATCGCACCTGGAAGCGAAGCAACTCGTCGCATGAATGAATGCCCCCTGGCGTGAAAGATGTCTCAACGACGTTTCTTGACTTCAGTGGCTCTGCTGCCGGGCGTCACCGCTAGCTCATCTTGCCGTGTCCTGCATACGGCTCGCACTGCTGGACAAGCCAGCAGTGGGACCCCTTTTTCGATTGGGTGATCGGATCTCGGGACATCCCTGTTGCGCGCAGACAAGCCGCGGCTCGACCGTCGGTCTAGATGATAAACCGGCGGATCGCCGAACGCGCGTATATGTATATGTCGCGAAGGTCAAACTGCCTTCACTCGGCGCCGCGCGTTTGGTGGCTCCTTTCTCATGCCCGTACAATAAGGGTTCGTTCGCAACGAATTCCCGCGCGCCGTGAGAGACGATGCTCGAACTGGTTGGGGTCACCAAAACCTTCGATGGCAACACGGCCGTCCACCCGACTTCTCTGGAGATTCCCGCGGCGGCGACCACGGTGCTCATCGGCCCCAGTGGTTGCGGTAAGTCGACGCTGCTGCGGATGATGATCGGACTCGTCCGTCCGGACGCAGGTAGCGTCACCTTCGAGGACGAGTCGCTCGCTCCCGGCAACCTGATCTCGATCCGCCAGCGGCTGGGTTACGTGATTCAAGATGGCGGGCTGTTTCCGCATCTCACGGCGCGGGGCAACGCCGGCTTGCTGGCCAGCTACCTGGGCTGGAGCAACCAGCGCATCGCCGAGCGGCTCGAGGAGTTGACGGAACTGACGCACTTCCCCGGACATGGTCTCGATCGCTTTCCTCATGAGCTCTCCGGGGGTGAACGCCAGCGCGTGAGCCTGATGCGGGCCTTGATGCTCGACCCGGACATGTTGTTGTTGGACGAGCCGCTCGGCGCGCTCGACCCGATGATCCGCTACGACCTGCAGACCGACCTCAAGGAAATCTTCGAGCGACTAGCCAAGACCGTCGTGCTGGTCACGCACGACATGGGCGAGGCGTCGTTCTTTGGCCACCAAATCGTCCTGATGCGCAGCGGGCGCATCGTGCAGCAAGGCACGGTCAATGAGCTGTTGCACGCGCCGGCCGATCCATTCGTTTCGCAGTTCATCAACGCGCAACGGACCGTGCTCGACAGCCGCAATGGAGTATCGCCGTGAAGCGCGGGCAAGGCCTGATCATCGCCCTGCTGGTGTGCGCGGCCGGGGTAGCCGCGTGGTGGCTGTTACCCCGAGCCGACACCATTCAGGTCGGCTCCAAAGCGTTCACCGAGTCTGTCGTGCTCGGCGACACGCTGGTGCAGGTACTGGAGGAGGCAGGCTTCGAAGCGCGGCACGATCGCGCGGAAATGCAGGGGCAGCTTGCCTGGTTGGCCTTGAACAACGGCGAGATCGATCTGTACATCGAGTACACGGGCACGCTCACCGAAGAGTTGCTCATCGATCTCGACATTCAGAGCGACGCCCAGCTCGATGCGGCGCTGGCGGAACGTGGACTGAAGCGCGGCCCGGCGTTGGGCTTTCACAACAACTATGCGCTGGGGATGCGCGAGGCGGCGGCCGACGAACTGGGCATACGGGCGATCTCCGATCTGGCCCGACATCCCGAGCTGCGAATTCGCTTCAGCACGGCCTTCATGGCCCGCAACGATTGCTGGCCCACGCTGCGGGTGCGCTACAACCTGCCGCAACAAGACGTCCGCGGCATCGAACACAACCTGGCATACACGGCGCTGGCCAATGGCTCATGCGACGTGACAGACGTCTACACCACCGACGGTCAAATCGAGCAACTCAACCTGCGTGTGCTCGAAGACGATCTGGGGCACTTCCCCGCCTACGAGGCATTCGTGCTGCACCGGGCCGATCTCGAAGAACGCTATCCCGGCGCGAGCGAGGCACTGGCCCAGCTCAGCGGCCAGATTGATGAAACGAGAATGACCAAGCTCAACGCGGCCGTGCAGTACGAAGGGCGCCAACCCGCTGAAGCGGCAGCAAGCTTCTTGAGCGACGTACTCGGCGGCACGTACACCGCCAAGGTGGAGAGCAAGACGGAACAACTCGTTCGCAACGCCTGGGAACATCTGTGGCTGGTAGCCGTATCCCTGGGGGCCGCTATTGTGATGGCACTGCCGCTGGGAGTCGCGGCCGCCAAGCTGCCACACTTCGGCCAGGTGATTCTGGCGGGCGTGGGCATCGTGCAGACGATTCCTTCGTTGGCCCTGTTGGCGTTCATGATTCCGCTGTTGGGCACCGGCGTGCAGCCGGCCATCGTGGCGCTGTTTCTCTACAGCTTATTGCCCATCGTGCGCAATACGGCCACCGGCCTGCACAGCATTCCACCCTCTTTGCGCGATTCGGCCATTGCGTTGGGACTGCCGGCCAAGGCGCGACTGTGGCGGGTCGAACTGCCGATGGCCACACGATCGATCCTGGCCGGCATCAAGATCTCGGCCGTCATCAACGTCGGCACCGCCGCGCTGGGCGGCTTTGTCGGCGCCGGCGGATTCGGCCAGCCGATCGTCACCGGCTTAAGCCGCGTGGACAAAGACATGATCATCTGGCAGGGCGCGGTACCGGCTTCCATCCTCGCCCTGGCCGTACAAGGCATCTTCGAGCTCGCCGAACGCCGGCTGGTGCCAAAGGGACTGCGATCGAAACCGTCCGGCTAGTCTGGCAGCGGGCTGCGACCTTGTTCGGACGACGAACGATATAAAACGGGTGCCACTGGCTGCTGGCCAGCCAGTGCCCGACTCGCAGGAGGAGGTTTCGTTTCCGGACCCGCAACGCTCTGTGCCTGATATAGTGACACAGTTCTTCGCAGTGAAAAGTGATTCAATCATCTGGAGTATTGGGCTGTGCTCACCGATCAGTCGGCCTGTGCCGACGTGTCCACAAACACTGGCTGACGAGCAGCCAGTGGCACCCAATTAGCTCGCTTTCGGCTTGCGTGTGCGCTTTCCTTTCATTTCGATCGCCCGCGAGATTGCTCGGCTGCCGAATCGTGATCGCAGGGCGTCGGTCGTGTCGTCGAGTCGCGATTGGCGCTCGCGCTGTGCTTCGTCGAACAGATGTCGCTGGTGGAGATCGTCGCGCATTAAACCGCTGGTGCCCATGCCCAACAGACGCACGCGCAGCGGACGCCCGGGTAAGCGCGTGCGTAACAACTGCTCGGCACAGCGGCCCAGCTCTTCGGTGGAGTGCGTCGGATCGGGGAGTTTCTCGGCGCGGGTATAGGTGCGGAAGTCGTCGTAGCGAATCTTCAGATGTACTGTGCGGGCAGCCAGATCGTGCCGCCGCAAACGCCGCCCGACCTGGTCGACCAGGCCCCACAACACCGCCCGCAGGACGTCTGGCTCGGTGACATCGGTGGCGAACGTCGTTTCGTGCGAGATGCTCTTCGCATCGCGGTCGGGCACGACGCGGCGCTCGTCGATACCGCGGGCCAGTTTCCAGAGATGTTCGCCGGCAGCGCCAAACTGCTCGCGGAGGAACTCAGCGCCTAGTGCCCGCAGCTGCCCGATCGTGCGCACGCCCAACCGCTCGAACTGCCGGTTGGCCACGCGGCCCACTCCCCACAGCCGCTCAATGCCCAGCGGTCCGAGAAAGTCGTCGACCGTGCCGTCGGCAACCATGACGAAACCGGCCGGCTTTTCCAGATCGCTGGCCAGCTTGGCGAGAAACTTGTTTGGGGCGACGCCCACTGAGGCCGTCAACTGGGTCTCGCGACGGATATCATCGAGAATGCGACGGCCGATCTCTTCCGCATTGCCAAAGAGCGCCTGGCTACCGGTCACGTCGAGAAACGCCTCGTCGAGTGAGAGCGGTTCGACCAGCGGCGTGTAGCTCTCGAAGATCGAACGTATCTGGCGCGAAATCTGCGCGTAGTGATCCATCCGCACGGGCAGCAAGGCCGCTTCTGGGCAAAGACGCACCGCGGCGGCCGTGGGCATCGCGCTGTGAACGCCGAAGCGGCGAGCTTCGTAACTGGCCGCCGAAACGACGCCCCGCTGATCGGGACGCCCGCCCACAATCACCGGGCGGCCGGCTAGACTCGGATCGTCGCGCTGCTCGACCGACGCATAGAACGCATCCATGTCGACATGCAGAATCATCGGACGAGCCCTGTCGGTCGCACCGTGCCGCTAGACGCCGTCTTCGCGCAAAACACAACGCACTCGCATTGTACGACACGGCGCCAAGGCCTGTGGTAGCATGATCGCGGATCGGCCCGAGTTGCTAACCTCTTCTGTGCGTCAGCCGGGCGCGAACCCGGCGGCAGGTCGAGACCTCCTGCTGCTGTGCGGCAATACGCGAAGCTCTCCAGGGTACACGTGATTGAGGAGCCCGCTCGATGGCCACGGGACAGATCGAGGTTCGCACGAGCGTCTGCCCTTTGGACTGTCCCGACACGTGCAGCCTCGACGTGCACGTCCGCGATGGACGGGTGCTGAGTCTCGACGGCGGGCCGGGCAATTCAATTACCGGCGGCTTCATCTGCGGCAAGGTGCGACACTTCCCCGAGCGGATGTACGGCAGCGAGCGACTGCTTTCGCCGGCCATCCGCACGGGAAACAAGGGCGCCGGAGAGTTTCGCGACGTCTCCTGGGATGAAGCGCTCAATCGCATCGTGGCAGCGATCAATAACGCGCGTGAGGAGTTCGGTGGCGAAGCGATACTGCCTTTTTCGTATGGCGGCTCGAACGGCTTTCTCACGCACGGCAGCATCGACGAGCGGCTGTTTCGTCGACTCGGCGCGTCGCGTCTGGCGCGCACCGTGTGTGCCGCGCCGACCGGTGCTGCGCTCGCGGGCATGTACGGCAAGATGGCGGGCGTGTCGTTCGAAGACTATCCGTGTGCGCGGTTGATCATTCTGTGGGGCGCCAATCCGTCGGCCAGCAACATTCATCTCGTACCGTACCTGCGTCAGGCGCAACAAGCGGGCGCGAAGCTGGTCGTCATCGATCCCCGCGCCACGCCGGTAGCCCGCTCGGCCGATCTTCACCTCGCGCTACGTCCCGGCACCGACCTGCCGGTGGCTTTGAGTCTGATCAACTGGTTGTTCACGACCGGTCGCGCCGATCAAGAATTTCTGGCCGCCCACACGACGGGTGGCGAGGAACTCCGCCGCCGCGCGGCCGAATGGACGCTCGAGCGAGCCGCCACCGTAGCCGGCGTCTCGCACGCTGAACTCGAGCGCCTGGCCCGGTGGTACGCGGATGCCGAACCGGCGCTGGTGCGCTGTGGCTGGGGATTGGAACGGAACCGCAACGGTGGTTCGGCGGTGGCTGCCGTCCTGGCGCTGCCTGCGGTGGCGGGCAAGTTCGGCGTGCGCGGCGGAGGCTTCACGCTCTCGAATTCGGCCGCCTGGGATTTCGATTTGCAGCAGGTCGCCGCTGAGCCAGAGTCGTCTACCCGCGTGGTGAACATGAATCGGCTGGGCCGCGCGCTGGCCGAACTCGATGCTCCGCCGATCAAGTTGCTGTTCGTCTACAATGCGAACCCCGTCGCCACGCTGCCCATGCAAAGTGCCGTTTGTGCCGGGATGGAGCGGGACGACCTGTTCACCGTGGTCTTCGATCAGGTGATGACGGACACGGCTCGCTACGCCGATGTGATCCTGCCGGCGACAACGTTTCTGGAGCATCACGAGCTGCGGCGGAGCTATGGCGCCCTGCGCGTGCAGCAAGCGCATCCGGTTGCCGAGCCGGCGGGCGAAGCGCGCCCCAACTACGAGGTCTTCGCTGAGTTGATCGAACGGTTGGTGCTGGCCCGCGATGGCGATCCTCGCTCACCCGAAGAGCTGCGCGCCGCGGCGCTCGCCGGCCTGCGCAATGGCGAAGATGTGCAAGAGATTCTCGCTGCCGACGGCGCCGCACCACCGGCCTGCGGTTCTCACCCCGTGCAGATGGTCGACGTGCGTCCGACGACGGCCGATGGCAAGGTCCATCTCGTGCCCCAGACGCTGGATCGCGCGGCGGGCGGCGCATTCTACAGCTACCGCGACGATCCCGGCAGCGAGCGATTTCCACTGGCGCTCATTTCGCCGGCCACCTCGAAGGCGGTCAACTCGTCGCTGTGGGAACTGGAGTCGCAGATCATCCCTATTGAGATCTCGCCCGATGACGCCGCAGCGCGTGGCATCCGCAACGGCGATACGGTGCGGGTTTTCAACGGACTGGGCGAGGTCGTCTCGCCCGCCCGAATCGATCCGCATCTGCGCGCCGGTGTCGTCTCGATCCCCAAAGGGCTCTGGCGCCGCCATACTCGCAACGGCTGGACGGCCAACGCGTTGGCCTCGGACGACTACACGGACGTAGCCGAAGGCGCGTGTTTCAATGACGCCCGCGTGCAGGTTGCGCGGATCGAAGAGTAGCCTGCACTCGTGCTGGGCGTACAAACTCGCGGTCTCTTCGTGCGGCGTCACCTTTTCGCCCGTCGCCACCGCGCAATAGGTGCGGGGCCTGGCTGTGGCCGCTATGATGTTCAGCGGTCGTTCAACGGCGACCAGCGAGCGAGACGTCAGCCGCGATCCAAGTCAGCGCAGCGAAGATGAGCCGTCGCGATCGCACACACCGCCCTGCCCGACTCTCCCGGCGCGATCTGTTGAAGGTCGGAAGCCTGGGACTGCTGGGTATCGATCTGCCGCGGTTGTTGGCCGCCAACGATCTACCAGCAAGCCGGCTCACGCCGCGGGCCGACGCGTGCATCATCATCTTTCTCAACGGTGGTCCCAGTCATCTCGACATGTGGGACATGAAGCCCGAGGCGCCCGAGGGAATTCGCGGCGAGTTCAACCCGATCACGACCTCGCTGCGCGGGTATACGATCAGCGAACATCTGCCGCGGCTGGCGACGCACATGCACCGCGCGACCGTGATTCGCTCGATGCACCACGGCGTGAACAATGCCCATGCGGCGGCCGTCTACGCGGCGCTCACCGGGCATGACCGCGGCGAGCTTGGCGGCGGGGCGAAACCGACGGATAATCCCACGCCCGGCGCGGTACTGTCGCTCGTCCGACCACCGCAAGCGGCCGTCGTGCCGCACGTCACGTTGCCCTACATCACCAAAGAAGGCGCCGCCGGCCCGCCGCAACCGGGTTTCTTCGGCGGTTACCTGGGTGCCCAGTTCGATCCGCTGTTCGTCACCCGCGATCCCAACGCGGCCGACTTCACGGTGCCGGAGCTATCGCTGCGGGCCGGCGTGTCCCTGGCGCGACTGGATGCCCGACGGGCGCTGTTTGAGCGTATCGACGCCGCGCTCTCCTCCGCATCGGGCAGCACAGCTTGGGACGCGATGAGCGCGCATCAACGGCGGGCGGTGGAACTGCTCACTTCGCCGCGAACCCGGGCAGCCTTTCAGATGGCCGAAGAGCCTGACGCGGTGCGCGAGTCCTACGGCCGCAACATCTACGGGCAGAGCGTGCTGTTGGCGCGGCGGCTGATCGAGGCGGGAACGCGACTGGCCTGTGTCTCGTGGGCGCCGGATGCCAACGCCACGTGGGACACGCACGGCGGCAACTTCAGCAAGCTCCGCGATTCGCTGTTGCCGCAACTCGATGCGGCGCTGGCGAGCCTGATTGGCGATCTCGCCGAGCGCGGCATGCTGGAGCGAACCCTGGTGGCGGTGATGGGCGACTTTGGACGTTCACCCAAGATCAACCAGAACGCCGGCCGCGACCACTGGAACTACTGCTACAGCCTGATGCTCGTCGGCGGCGGCATCCGCTCCGGGCTCGTCTACGGCGCAAGCGACAAGACGGGCGCATTCCCGGCCGATCGCGCGCTGCAGCCCGCCCACGTCGTCTCGACGATCTACCACCTGCTCGGCGTCCCCCACGACCAAGAGCTCCACGACCGCCTCGGCCGTCCCCACCGACTCGTACCGACGGGTGAACCGGTGGGTGAGATTATGGGGTAGGGATTAACCCCGCGATTCTCACGCCGTTGTCGACGTCAACCCGGCTCGCTCATTCACGGCGAACTGCTGCCCGAATCGATGGACGCTACGGGCAATCGCATGCCAGCCGCCAGAAGCGCATCGAATCCATTTAGACTCCAAGAACTGCGACTCTGCCGCACACAAATCGTCACTATAGCGTTCACAGTAGTCACAGCGTTCGACTACAAACCATCCCGACTCTAGGATCGGCAACCGACAAGAAGGCGTAGCAGGCGCACGAATGCCACTGCCGTCGCAGCCTTCACATGGTTCGTTCGCTGTTTCATTGCGTTTTGACATCGCCGCAAATCCTCCAATGATGACCGTCGAATTCGATGATACCATCCTTCTTGAGCTTCTGTTGTGCGGTGCGTACTGCGTGCTTCCACTTCTTTCCAAAGCTTTTTCCATCGATAACGCGGTCCACCGCATCGTTGCAGAGGTCGGGATGTATTGCAGAAATCATTGGATGCAGTGCCTTCGTCGAAAGTGGTCCGTGTTTCTTGAGCAGGTAGCGTACCGTGCGCCCGAATACGGTGTGCATCGCACCGCCAGCGAGACGCAGGCGTATCAATTCATCTTCAGCCGCTTGGAGCTTCTGCTCAAACTGAATCGCGATTCTGTTAGAAGCAGCGGCTAACTTCCTCGCGTACAGTTTGCGGACTTCGTTTGACACGCGGCAGTAGTCGCCCAGCACCTGCCGATCCAAGGTAGCCCCCAGTTCCTTGTAACCGTCGAGGTCCTGCCTTATCTGCACGACTAGATTTGGCTCTGATACATGAACCCCGTACTCGTAGTTTCGATAGAGGCCTCCGGCGGTCAGGTTTGCGGAAGTGATGATGGCAGCGGAGTCGTCTACCAGATAGACCTTTGCATGGAGACTGGGCAAATGAACTATCGAAGTTCTTGGAACGCGATCCGACAACTTCAATAGTGCCGCCGGGTCGGTTGCCTGCTGGTATACGTTTCGCGGCGACAAGTCCGTTAGAAACGTAAGGCGCCCGGTACTCTCGAACGCTGGTGTGAACTGGTCGAGGGTGCGGTTCACAGCCGTGGTGCTAACGAACGGTGACGCGATGAGAATATCGCGTCGAGCGTTTCTGAACAGTGCGACTAGTCGATCGGGCAGTGTGTTGTGCGCCAAGAGTTCCATGGCTGACAGACTACCCGCACTAACCTCCCGCATGTCGACACAATTGTGGCACTGCGCGGGCGTGCTATCCCTTCGAGATTTCGAGCCTCTCCAACGCTGCCCGCATTCTTTCTGGTATCGGCTCCGGCCGGCGGCTGTCTCGATTTACGAAGACGTGGACGAAGTGGCCGGTGGCGGCGGGTTCGGCGGACTTCTGGCGGAAGAGGCCGATCTCGTAGCGGACGCTGGTGCGGCCGAGTTTGGCGACGCGGAGGCCGGCTTCGATCGTTTCGGGAAACGTCAACGGGGCGTGAAAGCGGCACTGGCTTTCGACGCAGAGGCCGATCACCTCGCCCGCGGCGATGTCCAGTCCTCCCGCGCGGATCAGGTACTCGTTGATCACCGTGTCGAAGTACGAGTAGTAGACGACGTTGTTGACGTGGCCGTAGATGTCGTTGTCCATCCACCGCGTGGG
>CALKYM010000322.1 GCA_938003525.1 uncultured Planctomycetales bacterium
CATGAAGCTGCGTCTCGAATACTGCGCCATGTGAAACTACGAGCCGCAGGCCGTCAGTCTGACGACCAAGTTGCTCGAGCGCTTCAAGACACAAATCGGCAGCCTGGAGCTGGTGCCCAGCAAGGGCGGCTGTTTCGAGTTGGAGATCGACGGCCAGCTCGCCTACTCCAAGCTCAAGACCGGCGAGTTTCCCGACGAGCAGCAACTCGTCGATCAGGTGGCTGGGAACCTTTGAGCGAAATCACTGACTGTGGTGAGCAACGCCCAGGACCACAGCGCCGCAGCGCGTTCAGGCGCGCGAGAGAAACTTGCCTGAAGTCGTGTCGACTTTGACGGTCTCGCCTTCGGTCAGATACTCGGGCACCTGGACGATAAACCCCGTCTCAAGCGTAGCGGGCTTCGTACGACTGGTAGCCGAGTTGCCGCGAGCACCGGGGTCGCACTGGGTGACCTTGAGCTCGACCGTCAGCGGTGCCTGCACGCCAATGCACTGCTCGTTGTAGATCAGCGCGAGCACGCCTTCGGTCTGGTCGGTGATGTATTGCAGTTGCTCCTGCACGGTCTCTAGTGGCAGGGCGTACTGGTTGTAGTCTTCTTCGTCGAGGAAGTGCGCCTCGTTCCCGTCGCTATACATCAGCTTGACGGGACGCCGCCCAAAGTCGGCCTCTTGCAGCGACTCGCCGCCTCGCAGCGTGATATCGACCTTCTGTCCGGAGACCAGATTCGTCGCCCGAAACTTGTAGAGCGTCGCCGCTCCGCGCGCCGACGGCGTTTGCACGCTCACTGCGCGGATCAGGCAAGGCTGCTCGTTGTAGACCACCGCCGTCCCGGACTTGATGTCTTTGGCCTGCATGCGCGGAGCTCACGTCGAGAAGAAAAAGCGGCGCCGTGGGCAACGCAATCGTCGCCGACTACATGACCATGCCCGACTGCGGATCGATGCTGACTCCGTCGGTAAGGCGGGCCAGCTCTTCCAGCACGATCAACAGCGCCGAAGGGTCGAGCATGGCGTCAGGGTCTTCCTCGACGTCGTCCATCACCTGGGCGAAGTGCATCACGTCGAAGCGGGCGTCGCACTCGGCCAACCGCCTGACCTGCCGGGGATCGAGTTCATCGGGATCGGCCGCGGCGAATTCTTCCAATAGCGCGTCGCGCTGTTCGATGACTTCTTCACCATCGATAAAGCTTACGTCGAGTGCGCTGAAGTCGTCTGGCGAGCGGATCGTCATCGCCTCGAAGAGTCCTTCTTCGTTGGCTTGTGGATTGGCGACATCGTACTGCGTGCGCATCTGACGCAGCCGCTCGGTGACCGCTTCCAGACTGGGGCGGTTGGCAGCGGGAAAGAGCACGAAGTACGTATCGCGCCAATCGTACTCGCTGTCTTGGAACGTGGACATCAGTCGACCCTCCTCTGGCCTGCCCCGCTCCTTGGGTGTGAGCGTAGCGATCTATCGCACGGCTGCAACGGTGCCCGCCGCACGCTCATTCCCACCGTTCTTCGGGCGGGTGCATGCCCCCGTTCCACTTCTCCAACGCCTCGATCATGCGATCTCGATCGATCTGCGATCCCCACACCGACTCACCGTGCTCCAGGCGGATTTCATACATGCCTTCGCACTGGCAGTCGTCTTCGCCGCAAAAGTGCGGAGTTTCGGCAACCCAGATCACCCGATACAGCGGGACGTGCTTATCGTCGACCAGGCACAAGATCGGCATCTTCTGACACCTCGCTAGAACCAGGGACCACCGACTGGCAGCGAACGTTGTTCACCCGGCCAGTGCGGCTCGCGTCGGCGATCGTCCCGCCTCGGTCCGCGTAGCTATTTCAGGACACGAAACCCCAGCGCGCTCCTGCACTCGGGCCACATGGCAACGGCTACAGTTTAAGCCGAATCGCCGAGTTCCGTCGAGCGGCGCGTGGCGGCCCGCACCGCTTCGATCGCCGCCGCACGAAAGCCGCCTTGCTCCAATGCGGCCAGACCGGCGATCGTCGTTCCGCCGGGGCTGGCGACGCGGTCCTTCAGCACGGCTGGGTGTTCACCGGTCTCGATGACCATCCGCGCCGCACCGAGCACCGTCTGCGCGGCCAGGTCAGCGGCCACCGCTCGGGGCAGCCCCATTTGCACACCGCCATCGGACAGCGCCTCGATGAGTTGATAGACGAACGCGGGGCCCGAGCCCGCGAGCCCCGTCACGGCGTCGAGGAGTTTTTCGGGCAGTTCGTGTGCCGAGCCCACCGCGCCCAGCAACGCGGATACGAGTTGTCGGTCCGAGTCGTCTGCGCCTGGGCCGAGACAGAAGCCGCTGGCGCTGGCTCCGACGAGACAGGGCGTATTCGGCATCACGCGCACCAAGCGAGGCTGCCGGCCTGTCCAGTCGTGCAGTTGCGCGAGTCGCAGTCCGGCGACGATCGAGATCAGCAAGTGGCGCGCGTCCCAGGAGTCCCGGTTCGCGCTCGTAGCTTGCTGCGCGTGCTGTGGTTTGACGGCCAGAATCACAACGTCTGCGCGGGTCAGCACCTCACGGTTGTCGGCAGCCGTGACGGCTCCAGTTCGTACTGCGAACGCCTCGCGGGCGGGCTCGAAGGGGTCTGCCGCGCAGATCTGGGCGGGGGTGGCGAGGCCGGCTTCGATCATGCCGCCGGCCAGGGCCGTGGCCATTTGTCCGGCGCCGATGAATCCGTAGTTCGTTTGCGTCATCGCGTCGTTCACCGCAAGAAATCCTGACAGCGTGCGCCGCCTGAGTGCTGTGCCTCGGCAGCCATCAGTCGAGTGCATGCAAGCGCGCATGCGATGGCTCGACCTTGGGCAAGTCTACGTCACATGTTCGCGATGAAACAAACTGATGATGGAGCCCACTGCGGCCGAACCGGTCTTTACGCTGGCACTCGACTCTGCGACACTCTCCGCCCCTTCTCAGCGGGCGATCGCCTGAGGCGTGCCCCGACATTCGTCAGCATTCTCGCGCCGGGTTCCACCCTGTTGTGCGTGGAGAGGCAAGGAGCTGCACTCGTGAAGACGCGGCGGGTCTTGATCACGGCGATTGTGCTCGCGGCGGCAAGCGTGCCGCAACCGTGTTGCGCGGACGGCTGGTCGTTGAGGGATCTCTGGCCATCGTCGAGCGGCGCTGAGCGTTCGTCGTCGACCACCAAGCGAACGCCGTTGCTCAACGGCCGACCCTTGATCGACAAGTCGCACCGCTCGCGGCCCTCGATGTTGTCGCGTGTAGGACGTGGCACGAAAGATTTTTTTTACAAGACGGCCGACGTGCTGACGCTGTCGTTCTTGCGCGACGACGAGCCGGAAGCCGGAAGTGCATTTCCCACCTGGAACCAGAACCCGCCGCCCGGCCAGTCGCGCCGCGCGAACAATCGCGATGATGATGACGACGGTGGCGGTTGGTTCAGCGGGTTGTTCCGCCCCGCGGAACCCTCGCACCCTTCGAGTACGCTGGAAGACTTCTTTGCGCAAGATCGTCCCGGCGAATAGCGCGGCGATCCGATGTCCGTTCGCCGTCTATGATAGCTGCCACGCCGAGCTTTCTGTAACGCGAGCAATCGAACGATCGATTCCATCGCCCCTTCTCTGTTGTGGTCTTTGCGCAGCATGATGCACTCTTTGCGGTTCGCCATCGTCATGTTCTTGCTGCTGCCGACCGGCATCTCTACCGGTTGTACGCGCATTGCGGCGCAGTGGCCGACGGCCGGCGAGATCGAGCGTGTCGGGAGGCAGCACTCGGTCCGCGACCTGATTGATACTTCCGACGACGAGGCGCTGCGCGAGGCGGCTGCAAGCGACCCCTTTCCCACTGCCGAGCGTGTGGGGCTGTAGTCAGCTACAGCGTGCAGCAGTGACGACCTGTTTTTTGGGGGCGTGATGGTTCAGCGAGGTTGGCGGGCGGTGCGTTGCGCCCTGCGCGGGCACGGAGTCGACAGTAGAATGGCAACCACCCGTTCAAGTTCCTGCCAGACACCACGCGATGAACGCCAGGCTGCCCGCGCGCGACGTTGTGCTGATTGGTGCCGGGCACACGCATGCGCACGTGCTGCGAATGTGGCGGATGAAGCCACCCAAGGATGTGCGGCTCACCTGCCTCACGAACTTCTATGAGGCCACTTATTCCGGCATGTTGCCGGGCACGCTGGCTGGGTTGTACGAGCCGCGGCGGATGGCCATCGATCTGGTGCGGTTTTGCGCATCGGCCGGTGTGCGATTGGTTCTCGGCGAGTGGACCGGGCTGAATCTGCAGCGCCGGGAAGTTCTGCTGGCCGACCGTCCCCCCCTGCCCTACGACGTGTTGTCGGTTGGCATCGGCTCGGTTCCGCGCGGCAGCGTTCTCGATGCGAATGGCCGTGCGGCGAGCGATGACTGTCTGAATCTGGCGATCAAGCCGATGCAGACGTTTCTGGGACGCTTGGAGCGGCAGCTTCGCTGCGCCATGGAGAGATCGGCTGGACGGCCCCTGCGCGTGGCAGTGGTCGGTGCCGGTGTAGCTGGCATTGAGATCACGCTGGCGATGCCGGCGCGAGTTCGCGCATTGGATCCAAGGCGAGAGTGCGAGCTTTTTCTCGTGGACCGCCATGACCAAGTCACCCGTGGGCTCAACGACCGTGCACAGCGGTTGATACTCGATGAGCTCGATGCGCGCCGCGTCACACGAGTGCTCGGCAGCGACGTCCGAGGCTGGGATGTAGGTGGTCTTGAACTCGAAGATGGAACGAAGCTCGAGGTCGACATTGCTTTGTGGGCGACGAGCGCCAAGGCACCGGAGATTCTGCGCCGGCTCGATTTGCCAACCGATGACGCCGGTTTCCTGCTCACGCGCCCTAACTTGCAGACGACTGCCGACCAGCCGATCTTTGTCGTGGGCGACAGCGGCACAATCGCGGCCAGCCGCACTCCCAAAGCCGGAGTCTATGCCGTGCGGCAGGGTCGCGTGCTGTGGCAAAACTTGCAGCGACAACTCCGTGGTGAGTCGCTGGTGCAATACAAGCCGCAGTCCGGCTTCTTAAAGTTGCTTTCCACCGGCGACGGGCGAGCCATTCTCGACTACCGCGGCATGGCTGCGCACGGGCGGTGGTGCTGGAAGCTGAAAGACTGGATCGACGGGCGGTTCATGGACAAGTATCAAGACTATGAACCGATGGAGATGAAGCCCGACGACTCGGACGCGACGTCCGCCGTCGCAATGCGCTGTGCGGGCTGCGGCGGAAAAGTCGGGCCTGACGTTCTGTCGCGCGTGCTCGCGCGGCTCGATGTACCGCCTGCAGAACATGTCGTGGTGGGCTTGGCCGAATCCGACGACGCTGCAATCGTCCGCACTCCTGCTGGCGGGCAGACCGTCGTAACGACCGACTTCTTCACGGCCTTTCTTGACGACCCCTATCTTGTGGGCCGCATCGCAGCACTGAATGCGGCCAGCGATGTGTTCGCCTTGGGGGCGCGGCCGCGTGGGGCACTAGCCATGGCCACCCTGCCGTTGGGCTCGCCGCGTCAGCAGGAGCAGTTGCTCTACGAACTATTGGCCGGTGGGCTGCGAGAACTGACCGCGATGGGGGCCGCACTTGTCGGTGGGCATACGATCGAAGGTCCGCAAGCTGCACTTGGGTTTACGATCCTCGCTGACGCGCCGGCACAGCCAACATTGAAATCCGGTTTGCGTCCCGGCGATCATCTCCTGCTCACCAAGCCGCTCGGGTCGGGCACGCTGCTGGCCGCGCAGATGCAGGCGAAGTGCCGCAGCGATTGGTTCGCCCCGTTGGTCGAGAACATGTTGCGCAGCAACGAGCCGCCGCCGGGACTATTCGAGACGGCCGATATCCGCGCCGTGACCGACGTGACAGGATTCGGTCTGGCGGGCCACCTGCTGGAGATGTTGCGGGCCAGCGGCGCAACGGCCGAAATCTGTCTGGCGGACGTGCCGCTGTTGCCCGGCGCCCGAGAGATGTTGGCTGAAGGCATCGAGAGTACGCTGGCACCGGCCAATCGTTCGATTGAAGATCAGATAGAGACAGCGGCAGGTGTTCGCGAACGAGTCGAGTATCGATCGCTATTCGACCCGCAGACGTCGGGTGGCCTGTTGTTGGGGGTCGTTGAACAACAGCTCAGTCACGTCTTGGACCAGTGGGAGCAACACGCCGGTTCGCGGCCCACAGTTATCGGCCGCGCAGTAGATAGAGGCGATGACGATCGGGTCCTACTGCGTGTGCGGTGATTGCTTTGACATCGACGAGCAACGGCGCCACCCTGCTGGCGAAGCGTGGCGTCAAGAGAGGATCAGGAAAAACACCATGACAACGCACTTCGCCGGCGGACGCCGACTGCCGCGCACTTCTATTTGGCTGTGTGTCTGGCTCGCCAGTCTCGCGCTACCTGCGAATCTCGCCCGCGCTGCCGAAGACGACGATCCGCGGCGACCGTCGGCCATCGAGACTCAGAGTGTTCCTGCGGTTCCCGATGAGCTGTTCGAGCGACTCTCGCAGTACCAGAACATTCGATCGGCGCGCTTCAGCGGCTGGTCGCCTGATGGTCGCGGCATGCTCATCGCCACGCGATTTGGCAACGCGACACAACTCCATCGCGTTTACGAACCGGGTGGGCGGCGCGAGCAGGTGACGTTCTTCGATGAACCTGCCAGTGGGCGCTTCATTCCCGAGGCAACCGACGGCGCGATCCACGTAATGATGAGCCGCGGTGGGGACGAAAAGTATCAGATCTATCTGCTCGACCGCACGACGGGCCGCGCAACGTTGTTGACCGATGGAGCATCACGCAATTTGCCGGGGCCCATGCTCGATGACGGTTCGCAGATGATCGTGCACAGCACACAGCGGAATGGTCGCGACACCGACATCTACGTGGCCGATCCGCGACGGGCAGACTCGTTAGAGATGCTGTTCGAGGTGGATGGCGAGTATTGGACGGCCCGCGACTGGTCGCCGGATGGCAGCCGACTGATTCTCAATCGCTACGTCTCGATCAACGAGACGTACCCGGCGTTGTTCGATATCGAAGAGCGGCGGCTCGAACCATTGCCGCCGGTCGGCGAAGGCAAGGTGGCTTACAGCGACTTCGCGTTCTCTGGCGACGGCCGATCGTTGTTTCTCACCTGCGACGGCCGCGGGGAGTTTTTGGCGTTGGCGCGGTTTGATTTAGCGACCTCTGAGTACGAATGGCTGGCCGACGACATCGAGTGGAACGTCGATGCGCTGGAAGTCGATCGGACGACGGGTCGGCTGGCGTTCACGGCGAACGAAGACGGAGCCAGTGCCCTTTATGTCTGGCACGATGGCGAACGCCGGCGACTGGAGACGCCGCTGGGCATCATCGGCGGGCTGGAGTTTTCGCCGGATGGTTCGCAGTTGGGCTTCACGCTCTCGCGGCCCGATCGTCCTTCGGACGCCTACTCCATCGCTCTGTTCGACGGGACGCTGATGCAATGGACGTTCAGCGAAGTGGGCGGACTGGACGTGGAGCAGTTCGTTGCGCCGGAGCGCATCAGCTACGAGACGTTCGACGGGCGGCAGATTCCGGCCTACTACTACCGGCCGCACGGCGACCGCAATAAGCCGGCTGCCGTGCTCGTGAACATACATGGCGGCCCCGAATCGCAATACCGACCCTACTTCTCCAGCGTCACACAGTTTTACGTCAACGAATTGGGGCTGGCGGTAATTCACCCCAACGTGCGCGGATCAGCCGGCTACGGCAAGTCGTACTTGCAGATGGACAATGGTCCGCTGCGCGAAGACAGCGTCCGCGACATCGGTGCGCTGCTGGATTGGATTTCGACGCAGCCCGATCTCGATCCGCAGCGCGTCGCCGTCGCGGGCGGCTCCTATGGCGGCTACATGGTGCTGGCTTCGCTGGTCCACTTTGGCGAACGCCTGCGGGCTGGGGTCGACATCGTGGGGATCGCAAACTTCATCACGTTTCTCGAACGCACGAGCCCCTATCGGCAGGACTTGCGGCGCGCGGAGTACGGCGACGAGCGCGATCCCGAAATGCGCGCGGTGTTCGAGCGCATCAACCCAACCTCCGGAGCGGAGCGCATCCGTTCGGCGCTGTTGGTGGCGCACGGGGTGAATGATCCGCGTGTGCCGTTCTTTGAAGCCGAGCAGATCGCCGACCGTGTGCGTGCGACAGGCCAGAACGTGTGGACGATCTACGCTGACAACGAAGGTCACGGCTTCGCCAAGAAGGATAATCGCGACTACCTGACGGCCGTGATCGTGATGTTCTTGGACGAACAACTGAAGTGACCGGACATCGTACCGCCGCACGGCCAGCGAGGAGAGGTGCAATCCCGAGCCACCGACTACTCGCCGTCGATATCGACGGGACTTTGCTCAACAGCCGTGATGAGCTAACGGCGGCCACGCGCGCGGCGCTGCACGAGGCGGCTGCTGCCGGAGTGCGCATCGTGTTGGCAACCGGGCGACGGTTTGGTCGCGTATTGCCGCTTGTGGAACCGCTGAAACTCGACGCGCCGCTCGTTCTCTCCAGCGGCGCTCTGGTGAAGTGCCCGCTGTCTCACGAGACGCTCTATCACGCCGAGTTATCACCCACGACCGTGCGGCAGATGCTCGCCATCATCGCGCGAGAGGGCTACGAAGCCGTGCTCTACGCGGATACATACGCGCAGGGCTTCGAGTACTACTGCACGCGGGTGGAGACGGGCGCGCCGCTGCTGGACGAGTTTCTTGCACTAAACCAACCCTGGGAGCGCGTGCAATCGGACTTGATGACAAATCCTCCATCGGCCGTGTTCGCAGCCTTCGCGATGGGCACGCGCGACGACATGCTCGCGCTGTCTGACGTGTTGCAGGCGGGCATGCCCGGCCAACTCGCCACGCACGTGCTGCGCAGTCCGCGCTATCGCGGCTACATGTGCGAGATCGCGCGGACCGACGTGAGCAAGTGGTCGGCCGTCGCGCGGCTGGCCGAAGAGTGGGCGATTGCAAGGCGTGAGATCTGTGCGGTCGGCGACGACGTCAACGATGTGCCGATGATCGAAGCGGCCGGGCTCGGCGTGGCGATGGGAAACGCCTTGCCGGAAGTGAAGCAGGCCGCCGATCTCGTCGTGGGGCGCCACGACGAAGACGGGCTGGTCGACGTGATCCGCCACTTGATCGACGGCTCGGACGCCAATGCTTGACGACCATGCATCAGTCTGAGAATGGTAAGGCCGGCAGCGGTAAGCTCCGCCTCAAGACGTGATGCCTTTGGTCAAGGTCATGAAGGCGGTTTCGAGGTTCAATTCGTCTTCTTTGAAGAGCGTGATCTTGTAACCGGCGCCCACGAGGATGCTGGGCAGGCTGCTGTAGTCTTCAGCGCCTTCCACCAAAGTGGTCACGATCTGTCCGTCTTGGATTTCAGCCGATTCGACGTCCGGCTGCGCGAGCAACAAATCGGCCGCCGCTTGCGAATCGCCGATCACGCGGATGTTGAGCACCGCTTGGCGGCGAACTTGTTTCATCACGTCGGCCACGTCGGCATTCACGACGAGCTCGCCCTTTTCGATGATGCCGATCTTGTTACAGATGTCGGCCAGCTCGGGCAGAATGTGGCT
>CALKYM010000323.1 GCA_938003525.1 uncultured Planctomycetales bacterium
TCGTTCCGCTGCGTCGTTCCGGTAGACTCCCGGGGCGGCGGACCGTCGTCGATCGTTCCTCCCTCACTGCTCCCGCCTTCGCCCCGGTTCAAGGTTTCGTATGATCGCCATCGTCGATTACGGCATGGGCAACCTGCGGAGCGTGCAGAAGGGCTTCGAGAAGGTCGGCTGCGGGGCGAAGATCACCAACGTTCCGGCTGAGCTGGCCGCGGCCGAGAAGGTCGTGCTGCCCGGCGTGGGAGCGTTCGCCGACGCGATCGGCGAGCTGCGGCGGCGCCAGCTTGTTGAACCTTTGCTGGCGACGATCGAATCCGGCAAGCCGTTCTTGGGCATCTGTCTGGGGCTGCAGTTGCTGTTCGAAACCAGCTACGAAGACGGCACCCACGAGGGTCTGGGCGTTCTGCCGGGCGAGGTGGTCCGCTTTGAGTTGCCGCGCGATTACAAAGTGCCACACATGGGTTGGAACGAGTTGATCATTCGCCGCGAGGCCCCGCTCTTATCGGGCATTGAGCCGGACGCGCACGTCTATTTCGTGCACTCGTACTATGTCGCGCCGCGCGAAGGTGGTGTGGTCGCCGCCGAAGCCGACTACGGCGGCCCTTTCACCGCCATGGTGTGGCGCGACAACCTCTACGCCACGCAGTTCCACCCCGAGAAGAGTCAGAGCGTGGGGCTGCAAATCTTGCGCAACTTTGCCCAGCTCTAGGCGCGCGCCGGCCGCGCTTGGCGATCCTCGGCCGCTCCATTCTGCCTCGCCTGTCGCTGCTTGCGGGTGGGTTTGATCTGTGCGAAATTGTTGGATTCGTGTGAAGAATCGAACCTTGAGGTTCTGGGGATATGGACGTCTGGCCGGCGATCGACCTGCGCGACGGGCGTTGTGTGCGCCTGGAGCAGGGAGACTTCCAGCGCGAGACCGTCTTCGGCGATGATCCGGCAGCCATGGCGCGGCATTGGGTGGCCGAAGGCGCCCAGCGGCTGCATCTGGTCGATCTCGACGGAGCGCGCGACGGTCGGCCGAGCAACTTGGAGGCGATTCGCGCGATCCGGGCCGCGATCGACGTCCCCTGTCAACTGGGCGGCGGGATGCGAGACGACGCTACGATCGCGGCGACGCTGGAGTTGGGCATCGATCAGGTGGTCGTGGGCACGCAGGCGATTGCAGACCCGGACTGGTTTCATCGCGCGGCAAACGCGTTTGCAGGACGACTGGTCTTGGGAATCGACGCCCGAGATGGCCGCGTGGCGACCGATGGGTGGCAGCAGACAAGTGGCGAAGATGCGACGGAGTTCGCGAAGCGGTTTGCCGACGAGCCGCTGGCGGCGATCGTCTACACGGACATTGCGACCGACGGCATGTTGACCGGACCGAATCTGGCGGCGCAAGAGCAGATGTTGGCGGCCACGGCGCTGCCGGTCATCGCGTCGGGTGGCATCACGCGGCCGGACGACGTCGCCGCGCTGGCTGCCGCCGGCGTGGCAGGATGTATCATCGGTCGCGCCCTGTACGAGAAACGTCTGAAGCTGGCCGATGCGCTCATCGCCGCACGGCCCCAGCGCGAACCGCAAAACTAGTTACCAACCAATGAGACAACCCGGCAGGAGGCCGGCAGGCAAAAGCGATCAAGAGGACCCACTTCGATGGCCAAACACGACATCGCCGACCTCCGCAACATCGCCCTCTGCGGACACGGCTCGACCGGCAAGACGACCCTGGTGGAACGATTGCTGGAAAAGACCGGCGCCGTCAAACAGGCGGGCAGCGTCGACGAGGGCACGAGCGTCTGCGACTTCGACGAAGGCGAACAAACGCACAAGTACTCGATCGAGTCGACGCTAGTGCACTTCGAGCACGGCGGCAAATTCTTTCAGCTGCTCGACACGCCGGGCTATCCCGACTTCATCGGGCAGGCGATCGGCGCGTTGCATGCGGCTGATACGGCGGCCATCGCCGTCAACGCGCACGTCGGCATCGAAGTCAACACGCGGCGGGTGTTCGACGTCGCCGGGCGGTTGGGCCTGGCGCGGATGATCGTCGTCACGAAACTCGATTCGGAAAACATCGACTTCCCCGCGCTGGTCGCCTCATTGCAAGAGATGTTCGGCGCCGGCTGCGTACCGCTCAACGTGCCGCTGGGCAGCGGTCACGAGCTGCGCGGCGTCGCGAGCACGCTCGATGTGCCCGACGATACGTCGGGCGCGCTGATGGACCCGGCCGAAATCCGCGAGTCGCTGATCGAGGCCGTCGTGGAGGCCGACGAGGCGGCCATGGAGAAGTATCTCGAAGGCGAGCCGCCCAGCGATGCGGAGTTAGAGCGCCTGATGCTGGCGGCGATCGCCGGCGGTAACTTGATTCCCATCGTGTGCGTTTCGGCGAAGGAAGGGGTCGGCCTCGATGAGCTGCTCGACACCTGGGTGCGCTACGCGCTGCCGCCCGATCGGCTCAAACGCGAAGCAAGCGGTGATGACGGAGGGTCGGTCGAATTGAAGCCCGATCCGAACGGTCCGCTGGTGGCCCAGGTGTTCCGCACGCGGATCGATCCCTTTGTGCAGAAGCTGAGCTTCATTCGCGTCTACTCCGGCACGCTCAAGCGTGATGCCAGCGTGCCTGTTTCCGGAGTGCGCAAGAACGTGAAGCTCACGCAGCCCATGCGGATTCAAGCAGCCCATCACGACAACATCGATGAAGCCGGGCCGGGCGAACTGGTGGCGGTCGCCAAGATGGACGATCTGCATACTGGCAGTTCACTGGGCGACTACACGCTGCCAGAGATTCGCTTTCCCACGCCCATGGTCGGGCTGGCCGTGACGCCCAAGAGCCGCGGCGATGAGGCCAAGCTTTCAGGCGCGCTGCACAAGGTCGTGGAAGAGGATCCCACATTCCGGCTGGATCGCGATGCGCAGACCAAGGAGCTGGTGACCACGGGCATGAGTGAGCTGCATCTGCAGATCATTCAAGAGCGGTTGCAGCAGCGCGACAAGGTGGAGATCAACACGCACGAGCCGAAGATTCCCTATCGCGAGACGATTCAGGCTCCGGCCGATGGCAGCTACCGGCACAAAAAGCAATCGGGCGGCCGCGGTCAGTTCGGCGAGGTGCACATCCGCATGTTCCCATTGCCCGAGGGCACCGATATCGAGGAATTTGCCACCAAAGACCGTTTCGCGCAGATGCGCGAGTTCCACTACGATCCGGGGCACAACTTTCTCTGGGTCGATTCGATCGTCGGCGGTTCGATTCCCAACAATTTCCTGCCGGCGGTGGAGAAGGGCTTCAAGGACCGCATCGAGCGGGGCGTGATCGCGGGGTACACCGTGCAGAACGTCTGCGTCGAGGTGCACTTCGGCAAGCATCACCCGGTCGACAGTTCAGAAGCCGCGTTCAAGACGGCCGGCTCGATGTGCTTCCGCAACGTGTTCCAACAGGCCAAGCCGTCGCTGTTGGAGCCAATCGTGAAGATCGACGTCACCGTGCCGGGCGACAATCTGGGCGACATCAACAGCGATATGTCGGGCCGCCGCGGTCGGGTGCTGGGCATGAGTTCCGCGGGAGGCGACTTGCAAACGGTGACGGCCGAAGTCCCGTTGGCTGAAGTCACCACTTACGCCCGCAGCCTGTCGAGCCTCACCGGCGGTCGCGGCAGCTACTCGATGGAATTCAGCCACTACGACGTCGTACCGCCCAACGTGCAGAAGGAGATCATCGACAAGGCGGCCCTCAAGGAGGAGGAAGACGAGTCCTGAAGGGCGACCGGCGTGCCGGAACGCTGGCAGGCTCGAAACGCTGGCAGACGACCGTTGCTGGCAGCCAGTTTGCCTCAACCGACTCGGTGCCGGCGGTCGAAAACACCGATAGCGAACGCTCTTGCGGGCAGGCTGGCGGCTTGATTCCCGGCGGGGCGGCGCCTACGATTTCGAGCAGAGAAACTTCGGTCGCGGAGCGATCACCCGCGACTGCCGGCCCTCTCGTGCTCCGTGAACACATAGTTTTCGAGTGGGAGCCGTTCGGCGGAGCACTAGGTTGTTGTTTGCGCCAAAGCACTTGCGTCTTTGGCGATCGCTGCGCGTCGGTGCGAATGAATCGGGCTGACGCTCCACTAGATCGGACCTGACGAGATGCCCGACGCGACGATCCACGGCGCCTGCCCGGTTTGCCTGTGCGTTCGCTGCGCTTGTCCGGCTTGACCGGACACTTCCCTCTCACACCATCCCAGCGCGTCTCGTTTTCAAGTTCCTCCGGATCCGATTCCTGATAGGGGAATCGCCCGATACCTCGGCGCTTTTCCGACGCGTTCTCGCCAGAGCGCGACGCAGTCTTAAAGGAACCCGACCATGGCCAGCGATTTTCGCCTCAAAGAACGCTTGCCCGAGCTGACCGACCGGCTGGTGAAGTCGTATACCGACGTCGACGCGATCAACCATCTGGGACACTGCCCGCTACCCAGTTACAAGGCAATTGTCGAGATCGTGGAAGATCTGAAGGAAGTGATCTATCCCGGCTACCGTCGCCGCGAAGGGTTGCATCTGGGCAACGTGACGTATCACGTGGGCGACTTGATCGACGGGCTGCACGACAAGCTCACCACCCAGATCGCCCGCGCCCTGCGCCATGATGCGGCCGCCGACTGCGACGAAACCGAGACCGACTTCGAGGCGCTCGGTCAGGCCGCCGCGATCCGCTTTCTCGATGGCTTACCCGATTTGCGCCGCGCGCTGGCGCTCGATGTCGAAGCCGCGGTGGCGGGCGACCCGGCCGTCAAACACGCTGACGAAGTGATCTTCTGCTACCCCGGACTCGAGGCGGTAACCGTCTACCGCATGGCCCACCTGCTGTACGACGGCAGTGTGCCGCTCATCCCGCGGATGATGACCGAGTGGGCGCACGGCCAGACGGGGATCGACATCCATCCGGGCGCGAAGATCGGACAGCACTTCTTCATCGATCACGGCACGGGCGTCGTGATCGGCGAGACGTGCGAGATCGGCGCTCACGTCAAGCTCTATCAGGGCGTCACGCTCGGTGCGCTGAGTTTCCCGACCGACGGCGACGGCAATATCGTCCGCGAGGCGAAGCGGCACCCAACGATCGAGGATCGCGTGGTGCTGTATGCCAACGCCACCGTGTTGGGCGGAAAGACGGTGATCGGCCACGACTCGGTGATCGGCTCGAGCGTGTGGCTCACCCGTAGCGTCGATCCCTTCTCCACCGTCGTGCTGGAGAAGCCACGCCTGCGAATCCGCGCCGACAACCTCGACGACCTGGAACCCAGCTACCAGATCTAGCCAGAATCGGTTCGCGGAGGGCTTCCACTGGCTGCTGGCCCGCCGGCGCTTGGCCTGCCCAACGGGTGCCACTGGCTGCTCGCCAGCCAGTGCTTTGCTCTTTGTGCCAGTACCCCGATGAACCCAAGAGCCGCTCAGGCAGCACGTCGGATGGCCGACTTCGCAACGCTGGCCAACCTGGGAAAACGGTGCGCAGCCTGCTGCAGCGTGTGCGCCACCTTGAGCCCCACGCGAAGCGACGTGCTGGCGAACTGGTCGGTGGCACCCTCGGCAGCGAAACGCTCGAGGCATTCGACCAGGCCCTTGAGCTGCGAGGCAGCCAGGTAGTTGTCTTCAGCGGTGACCGGCACGCGGAGCGGTTCGAGCCAGTGCTTGTCTTCGTCGCGGACGAACCAGACGTTGATGCCGTCGAAGTTCGCGCGGTGGTAGTCGGCCCCTTCCAGGATCGGCTGCCAGGCTTCCACGCCGTTGGCTTCGACGAGCACGATGCGCGGTCGCCATTTCGACCAGTCGGCGCCGCGAATCACTTCCAGCTCGCGGCCTTCCACGTCGATCGACATGAAATCGATCGTGCGGTCGCCCACGTGCTGCTGGCAAATGTCCTTGAGCGTGACGACGTCAACGGTGCGCTCGACACACCGTTGGCCGGCATCCTGGCGCAGTTTCGCCACTTCGGGCGAGAGCGTCGACAGCCCGCTGGCGTCTGGGAACTCGTAAAACGTGAGCGACGAGCGTTCGTCGGAGACGGCCACGTTCAGGTTCAAGTCGCCGGCGCGATGTTTCTCGACTTCGGAGAAGACCGCACCCGGCTCGACGTTGATGCCGCGCCAGCCCGAATCGTAGAAGTGCTTCGTGACTGAACAATAGACGGGATGGTTGGCGCCCACATCGACGAAGAACCCGACGTAGTGCGGTGGAAAGACGCGCCTCAAGAGCACGTCCTCGCCGATTTGAGCGTACGAAATCATCGTCATGGGACGTGAACTCCAAAAGGGGATGCGCCGCGGGGGTTTGCACAGCGCAAACTCAGCTAGCATGCCGCCCGGCTGTGCGATCGGAGCGACGATGTACCGCTATCCGCGCTGACGCGTCAAGAGCGGCCGCCCACTTCGCCGGGGATGATTAAACCGGTCGCGGCGAGGCACTGGCTTCTGAAGGCCGCGGGCAACGGCTATGCTGACAGCAGTGCAGTCGTCATGGCTTCGCGACCCAGATGGAGCGTGCCAACTTGCTGGGGCCGGTCTTTCCCGTTGAGTTCATGCTGCCGCTGCGTCGTCGTCGGCAGTTTCTGTTGCGTCTGGCCTATGCCGGCATCCTGCTCTTCGCGCTGTGGCAGGCGTTTTCCATCATCGCCTGGCAGCCGGGCACGGTGATGACGCCCAACCGTGTGTCTGCGCTGGCGTCGAGCTTCTTCCACACCTTTGCCATGATCCAGCTCGTGGCAGTGCTGTTGATTGGACCGGCCATTGTGGCGGGCACGATCGCGCAGGAGCGGCAGCGGCGAACGATCGAATACCTGTTCGCCACCGATCTGCGCAATTCAGAAATCGTACTCGGCAAGTTGGCCGCGCGGATGGCGCAAATGTCCCTGCTGGTGCTCACGGGCCTGCCGGTGGTGGCGCTAACGATGTTGCTCGGCGGCGTCGCGCCGGGTTTGCTGTTGCAGTTGTTCATCATCACGCTGAGCACGATGGTCTTCGTCGGCGCGATTGCGATGGCCGTTTCGGTGTACTCACCGCGACCGCGCGATGCCGTTTCGCGGACGTTTCTGGCGCTATTCGCGCTGCTCGTGTTGCCGTGGTTGCTGATGCCGGTGTTGTCGGTAATGCCCGCGGCGCTGCAACTGGTACGGCCGGATCTGCTTGCCATGGGCCAGTTGTACAACCCAATCTTCGCCTACTGGGGCCTGGCCTTCGCCGACATGCTGCCGGTGCCGATGCCCTACTGGCAGATCTTGCTCTTGCACGTCGGCCAACAGGCCCTTCTCGCGGCGCTTGCTCTGGGATTGGCCGTCTTTCGCGTCCGCGCGGTCCATTTGGCGGCCGGCGGCACGACGGTGGCCACGCGTCGGCGACACGCTCAGGTGCAACGCCGACGCCCGCCGGGTGATCGGCCCGTGCTTTGGAAAGAGATGCATACGACCAACGACGCGGGCCGCGCTGCTCTTTTCCGCAAAGTGTTTTTCGCGCTCTGCATGGTGGGCGCAGCGGCCCTCAGTGCACTGAGCTTTTGCTGGGAGCTACGTTGGGCCGGAGATGGGACGCAGTATCTCGCCTACACGTCGACCATTGCGACAATCATTGGTTGCATCGCGCTGCTGGCCATCGGTGCGCGCGCGGCGACCTGCGTCACGGCCGAGAAAGAGCAGCAGACCTGGGATGCGGTGCTAGCCACTCCCATGGAAGGGCGCGAGATCGTGTCCGGAAAAATCTTGGGCAGCATGTCGCTGTTGCGCTGGCTGCTGCCGGGGCTGACCATCCTGTGGCTGCCGGTGGGTTATTTTATTCCGGAGGCGCCCTACGCGCTGCCGTTCATGCTGTTGCCCTACATCGTCTGCGCGGCCTTCGCCGCTGCGCTGGGTACGTTCATTTCTTTGCAGACACGCAGTTCGCAGCGAGCCCTGGCGATTACACTCGGCGCAATGGTCTTTGGGGGTGGCGGATTCATGTTCTGCTGTTTTCCCGCCTTCGCCATGACGGGCGAACAGCTCTTCATTCTCGTGTTGGGGTTTTGCGCGCCCTTTCTGGTGAATATCCCCGCAATTCTGGTCGGCGCCGGCCTGACGGATTTCGATGAGATGGTCAGCAGCTATCTGGTGGGCGTCGTGGGATACTCCCTGCTCGCGGCTGCTTTCTGGGCGTCGAGTCGCATGCAGTTCGATCAGCTTTCGGGCCGCACGTACCCGCGACACTGGACCGAATGGGCGCCGCCGCCTCCAGAGCCGGACAAAGGCCGGGCAAGTCGGCCACCGGCGGGCGAGATCAGGTCCCCGACTTCGGAGTCGCCGCCTGACGATTGAGCAACCACGCGAACAGTTGCCACAGCCAGCACGCCGCCCAGACGAACCACGCGGCCAGACTGACGACCGCGCCGACTACGAAGCTCCTCGGCGCATACGTGAAGACGACGCGACTCTCGCCCGCTGGCAAGAGCACCCCTCGCATGACGCGATTGACGCCGAGGATTTCTGCGTTGTTGGATGTCTCGTCCGTGCGTTCGATACGGGCCGACCAACCGGGGGCGAACTGGTCGGCCAAAACTAGCAGCCCAGGCGCCGTGATGTTCACATCGATCTCGACGATTTCCGGCTCGTAGCGCGTGATGTCGCAGCGATCGGGAGCTGCAGATGCTTGGGCGAGTGCTGCCAAGTTCTCGAATTGCCCCGGCGCGATCTCCAGCAGCGGCTCGGAAACTAAATCGCGCGGCGCGCCACTCTCTGTGACGAAGAGTTGTTCGAGCGATTGCCGCGGATTGCCCAGTATGTGACTCGGCGGGACCGCCGACCACTGGCGCGTGATCCAGGACCTGGGCAACGGTGAGATGCGTATCAGTGCGACATCAGTCACGCCTGCGACATCGAGCTGTTCACCATCAGTTGGTGAAGACGAGCGGGCATCGTCGGTGTGCGGATCGTCCGGTTCGGGTGGTAGTACATGGAACTCGGCGCCCAGCGCTTCCAGAGCGCGGGTGGCGTTCATCTCATGCGGAGCGAGGCCGACGAGTTCCGGCTTTGCGATAGCCGCCAGCATCGCGCCGTAGACGTTTCGATCGAACGTGCCGGCGACGGTGAGCACGCCGATGCGCTCGGACAAGTGATAGAGCGGCCACAGGGTGTCGCGATCCCAGCGAACCAACTCAGTGAGTCGATCGTCGCTGAGGTGTTCGAGCCAAGCGGCCGGCCGCCAGATCGGGGCGCGATTCACCCGCGGCGGGATGCGGGCGTCGCGTGTGGGGCCTGCACTGGCGACGCGTACTCGGGTGCCGATTTGTGAAGGAGTTTCCAGTGCTTCGCGCGGCGCCTTGCCCAGCAGGTCGTACTGTGCCACGGCGAGATCCACCGTTGTGATCGCCAGCAGCGCGAAAGCGAATCGAGAGGTCGACCGCTCTGGCTTGGCGACAGTTGTTGCTCGTCCGCTTGACACCCAGCGGCGCGCGAGCAGCCAGGCGCCGCTACCCGCGATGGCTGCCGTATGCCAACAGGCCAGGACTGCCGACCACCAGGCTCCGCGGACATCCAGCGGGCCGAACACGGCGTCGGCGGCCGATGGAACGGTTGCTGCACCCAGGATGACCGACGACGCGAGCAACACCAGCGAGAGCGCGGCGCTGGCCAGGCTCAGCCAGACCAAGATTCGCGGCAGGCGCCGGGGGCGGGTGATGGCCAGCTGATCGCTACCCTTGGCCGCCAGCAGCGCGATGGCCAAGCTGGAAGGGACGAGCCACTTGGCAGGGTAGCGGAACGCATCATACCCGGGAAGCAGTGTCACCAGCAGCCAATAGACGCCGCCGAAGCCCTGGCCAACCGGCAGTGCCGCTGCTCCACCTGCTGCCGTTTGACCGAACACCTGCGCCGCCAGCCAGCCAAGTCCGAATCGTCCCAGCGCCGCCAGCAATGTGCCGATGGCCAGCCACCGCAACAAGTGGACGTGGCCATCGTGCGGGCGAAGGGCGACGGCCAGAGCGAGGCAGATCGGCAGGAGTCCCAGGTAGATCGAGGGAACCCAAACGCGGGCCTCGCCGAACAGCGCCTTGGGCCACCGCTCATTGGTCGGAAAGATGCTGCCCGTGCTGCCGGGCCAGATGAATTCGAGTGCCTGCCAGGGTGCCAGGCTGAAGTCGTAGATGTGTGTGAGGTGTGTATCGTCGGGATGCGACTTCGCGAGGATCCCGTCCAGCCGGTCGCTGTCGACTGCGTCGCTGGGCTTGGAACCCAGAAGCAAGTGGTAGGCGTTTCGCGGCACGCCCTGATAGGCGCGGGTTGTCTCGCGCGAGAACTCGGCGCTGGGTAGCACTTGAATGGCCGCTAGTGCCAGCGCCCAAGCGGCTATGGCTGGCAGCAGCAGTAGCCGTCGAAGGGCAACTTTCGCGCCTGTACCGTTGGCGGCTCTGGTCGATGGTGAAGCGTATGGCGAGCCGCGCCGATCACGCAGGATGCAGTAGAGCGCGTAGAGGCAGGCGAGCAGGGCGGCGTGATAGGCCATTTGGGCATCGCCACCGAGGACCATCAACGCGAGGATCACGGCCAGGGCGAGCGCGGCGGGGATACTGTTGTGGCCGAGCGCTTCACGGCTCGTCAGGATTGCCCAGGGAAGCCAGGCGGCGCCGACGAGGAACACGACGTTGTGGCATTGAAAGAGCACGCTGCCCGAGCAGGAGTAAGCCAAAGCGGCCACCAGCGCCGCAGCTACCGTGCAGCCCAGCCGGCGAGCCAGCGTATGGGCGCCCCAGGCAGCCAGCGCCAAGTGCAACAGGCAGTAAAGCCCCAACGCCTGAGGTGCCGAGCAGGGGAGCCAGAACACGAGTTGCCCGGGGTAAAAGACCGCCGCTGTCGGGCTGGCTACCAGCGGAGCGCCAATGCCGGTGTACGGATCCCAGAGCGGGAAGCGTCCCGTTTGCCACTGGCTGCGGACGAAATCGTACAGCGGCGTGTAGAAGTGGGCAGCGTCGCGAAACGCCAGGCAGTTGATGCCGACGAGCACGTCGGCCAGTAGACAGACGGGAAGGACGAAGAGCCACAGCGGCGACCAGGCTCGCGTCCACATGGTGACGAAGAACAGTCCAGTAGGGCAGGGGGCTCGACGACCGACCGTAGCGTCATCCTAGTTGCCGCCGGCGATTGGACCAACTGCACACGCCGACTTGAAACGTAGTTGACTCGGCCCTACGAGGCATCGTAAGCGCGGAGCTCGGCCATCGCGGCGAGCAGGCTTCGATAGACGCCGCGGAGTTGTGCGTAGAGCCCGCGGCAATCGGCACTCACCCAGTTCGTCTCGGGGTCGGCAGGCGAGACGTTCAAGCGGAGGCAGATGCTCGGAGCGGAGTGCTCGCGGTTGTCGGAGCCGATCGCAAGGCGATGCGGTTGGGCGTATTCGATGCCGCCCACGATCGTCACCGGCTCTTGCTGCGTGAGCGAGCGATGCCAGTGATCGACGTCGGTATCCGCGCGCACCAAGTTGCGCTCGGTGGCGTCCGTCTTGGCGTCCGTTGCCGGATGGCGGGCGAGCAATTCCGACATCTCGACAACGCCGACCAGTGCCTCGTTGTGCGCGGGCTGTGGTGCAGGACGAGAAGACAAACGGAGAGACTTTGAGAGTCGGTTGGCAGCGCCGCGAAACGAGAGTCGATGCATCGGCAAAACTAGCACCTAGGGCATGATGGCCCGGTACGGGGGACAGGTGCCCAGCGACGGTCGGACATCGCCGGGACGTATGAACTTGGCTGTCAGGCTGGCGGCGGGTGGTGGCGAAGGCTCGACGTACAAGCGCAGCGTCGCCCGGCTGTGCCAAGGACTATCGGCACCCGCCTCTTCGGCGTACGGGTCGAGCGGCAATTCGGCTAATGCTTCGTCGATGGCCGGCGCGTGCCCCTGGAAGTTGGCGTGTGGCGGGTGCAGGTGGCGAGCCTTGTCGCGTGGGGAGTCGCTAGTGCTCGTCATCCGCAGGATGAACTCGTACGGTCCCATGCGAATACGATCGTCGTCCTCCAGCCGGACGTGGGTGGCGGGCGCACCGTTGACGGTCAGTTCGGGTTCGAGACCCAGCCAGCGGAGCGAGACGCGGCCGGTGCCCACCAGCAGGTAGGCGTGCACGTCGGCGAATCGCTGATCGCCCAGCACGAGATCGCAGTCGGCCGCCGAACCGATCAGGAATACGGGCGGTCGGACCGGCCGCACGCGGTGCCTGGCGCGGCCCCGATTGATCATCAGCTCGATCGACAGATCGTCACCCCGGCGAGAATCACGGTGAGCGGTCTGTTGGCCGGTTTGCCAGAGCATACTGATCCGTCGCGATGCTGCCGGATATTTCCGAGGTGGCCCCGATTGCGGCTCGACGCGCGCCTGCTATCACTTTCGGCCATTGGCCAGTACGGGAGTTAGCTCCAGTGCGAGCGGGCGACGCGTCCACCCCCCAGGGTGTGCGGGTCGACGCAACTGGCGAAGCTGCGCAGCCACCGGTCACCGACTCGACTGATGGTGTGTACGTGGAACACAGCCGGTCGACCGGGAGTCCTTGATCGTGGTTGCGATGCGAACCAAGTGCCGCGCGCGGCGATTGACAGGCAGATTGGCGAAACGCTATCACACACGAGCAACGCCGGCTCGCATTGATTGAGGAACATACCCCGGTGGATGGAAGGGGTGGGGGTGGGTTTCCGCCTTCTACGTTTCGGGCGACTGTGGTACGAATTGCGTCGCGCGAAGCTGCCTAACCCCTAGCTCTTGCCCGTGCAACGTCACACTTGCAGGTGGCCGCGGCCATGAAGTACGCCCTGACGATCTTCCTGATTCTGGTGAGCGTGTGGCTGCTGGGATCGGGCGTCTATACGACCCAGATGATCACGCTGGGCCTGCTGTCGTGCCTGGCAGTGACGCTGCTCTGCGTGCGGCTGAAGGTGGTGGACAGCGAAGCGCAGCCGGTGCAGTTGGGTTTGCGGCCGCTGGCCTATCTGCCCTGGCTGTTTCGTGAAATTGCACTGGCGAACTGGGATCTGGCGCGCCGCCTGCTGAGCCCGACAATGGCTATCCGGCCCCAACTGATTCGCGTGCGGGCCAGCCAGAAAAGCGATGTGGCGCAGGTGTTGTATGCCAATTCAATAACGCTGACGCCGGGTACCGTCACGCTCGAACTGGAGGAGGGCGAGCTTTTGGTCCACGCGCTGACCGACGAGGCGGCCGACCAGTTGCGGGGCGGAGAGATGGATCGACGCGTGAGGGCCGTGGAGGGCAGTGCCTGATGTTTGCCGTCGCACTGGTCGCCATCGCGGTCACGATGTTGCTGGCCCTGACGAGGGCCTTCAAGGGGCCGACCGTGTTCGATCGGGTGCTGGCCTTGAATATGTTTGGCACGAAAACCGTGCTCTTGATCGCGGTGATGAACTACGTCTCGCACGGGCCCGATTTCCTCGATCTGGCCGTGCTCTACGCGCTGTTGAACTTTGTCGGCGTGATCGCACTGTTGAAGTTCGTGCGCGAGTACAGCCTGAAACCCGAGGTCGAGATCGAGTAGGGACAGGGCGCGTTTGTGGGCGAATTGTGGCATCTACCGCTGGACTTGGTGAGCTGGGTTCTGTTGCTCGGCGGCTGCTTCTTTTGTGTCGTCGGCGGGTTGGGGCTGATCCGTCTTCCCGACTTTTATAGCCGTATGCACGCCGCCGGCATGACTGACACGCTGGGCGCCGGGCTGTTGCTGGTGGCACTGGCCTTTCAAGCAACGCACTGGATGGAAATCGTCAAACTGTTCTTCATCCTGGGCTTCTTGGTGTTCACCTCGCCGACTGCGGCTCATGCGCTGGCCCGGGCGGCGTTCACGCACGGATTGAAACCGAAGCTGGCGGAACCGCCGCCGGATGTGGCCCTCGCAGCGGAACAAACCGACACGATCGCGGAAACGGTATCGTGCGAGGGAGGTGTCTCATCGGCCTCGTAGATATCCTGCTGATCACGCTGCTGGCTGCCACCGCCCTGGTGATCATCGCGGTTCGCGATCTGTTCGCGGCGGTGATGTTGGCCGGCATCTTCAGTCTCATCTCGGCCGGTTTGTTCACCGTGATGGACGCCGTCGACGTCGCGTTCACGGAAGCCGCGGTCGGGGCGGGCATTTCGACCGTGCTGATGTTGGGCACCCTGATGCTGACCACCAGCCGCGAACGACGCGGGACCGCGCGGATCCAGATCCTGCCGCTGATCGTCGTCACGCTCACCGGCGCCGCATTGATTTATGGCACGCTCGACATGCCGATCTACGGCGATCCGCAAGCGCCCGTGCATCATCACGTGGCCCCCGAGTACATCGCCGACTCGCCTCACGAAGTGGGAGTGCCGAACATCGTAACGGCCGTGCTGGCCAGCTACCGCGGCTATGACACGCTCGGCGAGACGACCGTGGTCTTCATCGCCGGCACGGGGGTGTTGTTGCTGCTGAAGCGACCCCGCCGCGAAGCGGGTGCCGAGCCGACGAAGAACACCTCAGGTGACCAAAACCAGACGGCAAGCGGATGAAAGAATCGATTCATCACCAGGTGATCCTGAGGGTCGTCGCCAAGATCCTCTTGCCATACATTCTGCTGTTCGCGCTGTACGTGCAGTTTCACGGCGACTTCAGCCCTGGGGGTGGATTTCAGGCGGGGGTGATCTTCGCCGCGGGGATCATCCTCTACACGTTGATCTTCGGGATCGAGCAGGCGTACCGGGCGATCGATCCGCGCATCTTCGAAGTGCTCTTGGCCTTGGGAGTTTGCCTGTATGCCGGCGTTGGCGTTTGGGCGCTGGTATCGGGCGGCAATTTCCTGGACTACAGCGTGCTGGCCCACGATCCCGTGCACGGACAGCATCTGGGGATCTTGCTCATCGAGTTGGGCGTCGGCCTGACCGTGACTGCGGTGATGGTGTCGATCTTCTTCGCATTTGTCAGCCGTGGGGGGCGCTAAACGCGCGTGACAGGGATGTTGTCGCCCGGGTTGTACAACTACTGGATCGTCGTCGTGCTGATGATGGCAGGGTTCTATACCCTCATCTCGCGCGGCAACCTGGTCAAAAAGCTCATCGGCCTGAACATCTTTCAGGTCTCGGTGTTCATGCTGTACATCAGCATGGGCAAAGTGCAGGGCGGTGTCGCGCCGATTCTGATCGGCGAGATGCCGGCGCATGGGCACGCCGCAACACATGCAGCGCACGACATCGATTCTTCACATGATTTGCACCACGACGTGCATGCGAAGGAATCGCCGCCGCGTCATCCCAACGAATCTGAAGGCGTCCTGAGTGACGTCTTGCCGCAAATAGATGCATCGCCGAGCCTAAGTCCCGCAGCGGTGCAACTGGCCGAACTACAAAAGACCGGCGATGCCACGATCGTCTATTCGAATCCGCTACCGCACGTGTTGATCCTGACGGCGATCGTCGTCGGCGTGGCGACCACCGCGCTGGGGTTGGCGCTGGTCGTGCGCATCAACGAGCAGTACGGCACGATCGAGGAAGACGAGATTCACGTGATGGATCCTGAACAGCCGTGATCAGCCAACACTTGCCCATCCTGCAGATCGTCGTGCCTCTACTGGCGGCACCGCTGTGCGTGTTGTTGCGTCAGCGGCACGCCGTGTGGGCGTTTGCCTTGGGCGTCTGCTGGGCATCGTTTGGTGTGGCGCTGGCCTTGTTGCTGCGGGTGATGAACGACGGGCCGCTGGTCTACGAACTGGGTGGCTGGGCCGCTCCCTGGGGCATCGTCTATCGCCTCGATCCGCTGGGCGGCATCGTGCTGTTGATCGTCAGCGGCGTGGCCGCGCTGGTACTTGTCTTTGCGCCGCGCGTCCTCGATCAGGAAATACCGGCCGACAAGCACTATCTGTTCTTCGCCGCGTTTCTACTGTGCATGACAGGGCTCTTAGGCATCACGATCACGGGGGACATCTTCAACGTCTTCGTCTTCTTGGAAATCTCCTCGCTGTCGGCCTACGTGCTGATCAGCATGGGCGCCGACCGCCGCGCCTTGCTGGCGGCTTATCGCTACCTGGTGATGGGAACCATCGGCAGCACGTTCATCCTGATCGGCATCGGGCTGGCCTACATGATGACGGGCACGCTCAACATGGCCGATCTCGCGGCGCGGCTGGGCGACGTTCATGAGACGCGGACGATTCGCGCCGCGTTTGCGTTCCTCACGGTGGGCGTGAGCATCAAGCTGGCCCTGTTCCCGCTGCACGTCTGGCTGCCCAACGCCTACACGTACGCCCCCTCGATGGTCACGGCATTCCTGGCCGCCACGGCGACCAAGGTCTCGTGCTACTTGCTGTTGCGGCTGGTGTTCACGGTGTTTGGCGTGCCGCTGGTGTTTGACGAGATGCGGCTGGCGGCCGTGTTCATGCCGCTGGCGCTAATGGCCATCTTCGTCGCGTCGACGGTGGCCATCTTTCAGACCAACGTCAAACGCCTGCTGGCCTACTCGAGCGTGGCGCAAATCGGCTATCTGGTGCTGGCTTTTGGCTTCGCGTCCCAGGCTGGAGTCACTGCCTGCGTGATTCACCTCTTCAACCACGCCCTGATGAAGGGCGCGCTGTTCCTTGCGCTGGGTTGCGTCGCTTTCCGCATCGGTTCGGTCGATCTGGAAGATTTGCGCGGACTCGGCCGCAGGATGCCGTGGATCGCGGCGCTAATCGTGATTGGCGGGCTCAATCTAATCGGCGTGCCATTGACGGCGGGCTTCATCAGTAAATGGTATCTGGTGATGGCGGCGCTTGAGCAACGCGAGTACTGGCCTGTGGCGGTCGCGATGTTGTTCAGCTCGCTGTTGGCCGTGGCCTACGTGTGGCGGATTGTCGAAGTGCTGTACATGCAGCCGCCGCGGCCCAGCGACTTGCAGTCCGACCAGCGCGAAGCGCCGGTGCCGCTGAGCATGGTCGCGCCGACGACCGTGATGACGCTAGGCACGGTGGTGTTGGGCGTGTATCCGACCTTTACCGTGCAGGTAGCACAGCGTGCCGCTGAGTTCCTGCTGGGAGTTGCGGCATGACGCCCGAATCGGCTCTAACTGCCGCCGTGTTTCTGCCGCTGTTGGGCGCGCTGGTCATCTCGACGCTTGGCCAGTGGCCCAACTTGCGCGAGTGCGTGACGCTGTTGGTCGCCGGAGGGTTGCTGGCGGTCGTGAGCACGCTGGTGGGACCTGTCATCTCAGGAGAGCGGCCCGAAGTCGATCTGATCACCGCCATTGAGGGGCTTCCAATCGGTTTCAAGGCCGAACCGCTGGGCATGCTCTATGCCTTGGTGGCATCGACGTTGTGGATCGCAACGAGCGTCTATGCCATCGGCTACATGCGCGGTCACGGCGAGTCGAACCAGACGCGGTTCTACACGTGCTTTGCCATTGCAATCGCCGCCGCGCAGGGCATCGCGCTGGCCCGCAATGTGTTCACGCTGTTTTTGTTTTACGAAGTGCTCACGTTCAGCACCTACCCGCTGGTCACTCATCACGGCGACGAGAAGGCCCGCCGCGCCGGGCGAGTTTATCTCGGCATCTTGTTGACGACTTCCATCGGCTTCTTGCTGTTGGCTACTATTTGGACGTGGCAACTGGCCGGCACGCTGGAATTCACGCCGGGTGGCATTCTCGCTGGGCACGCGAGCCCCACGCTGGTGGGTGTGTTGCTGGGGCTCTTTGCGTTCGGATCGGGCAAAGCCGCCTTGATGCCTCTGCACCGCTGGTTGCCGGCGGCGATGGTGGCGCCGACGCCCGTCAGCGCCTTGTTGCATGCCGTGGCCGTCGTGAAGGCCGGCGTGTTCACGATCACCAAGATCGTGGTTTACGTCTTCGGGCTCGACCTGCTGCGCGATACGGGCGCGAACATCTGGTTGGGGTACGTGGCCGCGTTCACGCTGCTCACCGCATCGTTGGTGGCGATGACCAAAGACAATCTCAAGGAGCGGCTCGCCTATTCCACCATCAGCCAGTTGGCCTACGTCGTGCTGGGCGCGGCGCTGGCCAACGTGTGGAGCGTGATCGGGGCCGCTATGCACGTGGCCATGCACGCGATGGGCAAGATCACGCTTTTCTTCTGCGCCGGCGCGATCTACGTCAAGACGCACAAGACACAGGTCAGCCAACTCGATGGTTTGGGGCGACAGATGCCGCTCACGATGCTGGCCTTCGGCGTGGGGGCCGTGTCAGTGATCGGCCTGCCGCCGCTGGGAGGCGCCTGGAGCAAATGGTTTCTCGCGCTGGGCGCGGCCGAATCGCACCATCTTGTGCTGCTGGCTGCACTGATGATCAGCTCGCTGTTGAACATCGCCTACCTGATGCCGATCGCCATTCGCGCGTTCTTCGTGCCGGTACCGAGCACCGCCGGAATCGAGCCCGCCGCTGACGGGGCTGAAGGCGGCGAGACTGCTGCGGGAGATGGAGCCGAGGGCGAGACACGAGCCATGGCGACGGGCTGGCAGGAAGCGCCCTGGTTGTGCGTGCTGCCGCTGTGCGCCACGGCGATTGGCTGCGTGGTGCTCTTCTTCGGTGCGGACGTGATCTATGAATTGCTGTTGCCGATGTTTCCCGGCGAGGGGGCGCTGCCGTGACACAGAGCGACCACAGCCAGCACGTTAAGCGGCCGGCGGCGGAAGAGTCGCACTGGCTGGACGATCCGAAGATCGTCAACCGCATCGTCTATGGACTCTGCGCCGTCTGTGCGCTGCTGGTGTTGGTCGAGCCGCTGGTGCATCGCCACGCGCACTTCGAGGCCGACGGGATCTTTGGCTTCAACGCCTGGTTCGGCTTTATCGTGTTCGTGGTCATCGTCTTCAGTGGTCGAGCCCTGCGTCTGCTGGTCAAGCGGCCGGAGGACTACTATGACCACTAGCCTGCCGCCCGGAGCCATCTTGCTGATCGCGGCGCTGGTCGTCCCGTTCGTGCCGGGCGGCGGACGCGGTGCCGTGGCACTGTTGGCGGCGGCCATCTCGCTGGTGCACGTCATCGCGCTGGAGCCGGGCACGCAACTCTCGCTGGAGTTTGTCGGCTATCAGCTCGAAGTGATTCGCGCCGATCGCTTGAGTCTGGCGTTCGGCTACATCTTTCACATCGCCGCCCTGTTGTCGGCCATCTATGCGCTGCACGTTCGCGATGGCGTGCAAGTCTCGGCCGGACTGATCTATGCCGGCAGCGCGATCGGCGCTGTCTTCGCCGGCGATCTGTTGACGTTGTTCGTCTATTGGGAACTGACGGCCATCTCGTCGGTGTTCTTGATCTGGGCGAGCCGCTCCGAACCAGCCTATCGCGCCGGGATGCGGTATCTCATCATTCAAGTCGGGTCGGGCGTGCTGCTTCTGGCTGGCAGCCTGCTGCACCTGCGCGACACGGGCTCGCTGGCGTTCGGGCAGATCGGCCTCGATACGGCCAGTCCGGCGAGCGTCTGTATCTTCCTCGCCTTTGGCATCAAGTGCGCGTTCCCGCTGTTGCACAACTGGCTGCAGGACGCGTATCCCCGCGCGACGGTTACCGGCACGGTGTTCCTCAGCGCCTTTACGACCAAGCTGGCCGTTTACGCGCTGGCCCGAGGGTTTCCCGGCACCGAGATACTGATTCCCATCGGTCTGGTGATGACGCTGTTTCCGATCTTGTTCGCGGTCATCGAGAACGACCTGCGGAAGGTGCTGGCCTATAGCCTCAACAACCAGTTGGGCTTCATGGTGGTGGGGATCGGTGTCGGGACGGAGATGGCCTTGAACGGCACCGTGGCACACGCCTTCTGCCACATTCTCTACAAAGCGCTGTTGTTCATGACGATGGGAGCCGTGCTGTTTCGCACCGGCAAGATCGGCGCCTCGCAGTTGGGGGGCCTCTACAAGTCGATGCCCATCACCGCTGTGTGTTGCATCGTCGGCGCCGCGTCGATTGCCGGATTTCCACTATTCAGCGGGTTCATCAGCAAGTCGATGATTCTGACGGCCGTGGCCGACGAGCACCTGGCCATCATCTGGTTCGGGTTGCTCGTGGCGTCGGCCGGTGTGATGGAACACTCGGGAATCAAGATCCCGTACTTTGCCTTCTTCGGTCACGACTCCGGCATTCGCTGTGACGAAGCGCCGCGACACATGCTGATCGCCATGGTCGCCACCGCGGGCCTGTGCGTGATGCTGGGACTGTTCCCTTGGCCGCTGTATTCGATTCTGCCGTATGCGGTCGATTATCAGCCGTTCACCGCCGACCACTTTGTCACGCAGTTGCAGCTCTTGCTGTTTGCTGCGCTGGCGTTTGTGTTCTTGGTACGAGTGCGGCTTTACCCGCCGGAAATACCGTCCGTGAATCTCGATACCGACTGGCTCTATCGCCGTGCGGCACCGGCTGCAGTGGCGGTGGTGTACAGCGTCGGCAGTGCGTTGCGCGATGCCATGCTGGGACTGGCACTTCTGATGGTGGGCGGTGTCATCAGTCTGATTCGCGAAGTGACGGCTCCCCGCGGGCTCTTCGGCCGCACTTGGAGCACGGGCGCGATGGTGCTGTGGGCGGCGGTGCTGTTGGGCGTCTACCTAGTGCTCTACTATCTGTAGCGCTGCTAGCTGGGCCGCGCTGGACGACGTTGATGAGCGCCTCACTTAGGCGACACGGCGCTATCCATGTGGCTGCGACGAGTGGGCGCCCCTTGCCCCTGAGCGTTGAGCCGCATAAGGTCCTGTGTTGATTTTTTGCAACGCGTGTCCGTGCCGCGCGGCGAAACGTGTCCCGGCATGAGATGACTGTCCGAGAGTGAGACGGATTCTACGGAAAGTCCTGCGGGGGTTTTTGGCGGGCGCCCGCCATTCCAACTCACCCGAACTACGCTTGCAGAGGAGCCTTGCTGCGAATCAAGCGCGCAGTCCGGAACGTCGGAGACGCGGTCCGGTGCTTGCGGCATCAGAGTTGCGGATTAGAGAATCCAGATCGGTTGGCGAAAACGTGGCAGACCTCGTTGTGAGCTGCCCACGACGCCGGTTAACACAACGAGTGCCCGATACACCAACAGGGCCGGATGTTCCATCGAGAGGGGGAGCTCGGATGAAACGCTTCGTGCGAAACGCTGCTTTAGGTTTGGTTGTCGTTGCCGGAGTCCTGTGGGCCATGCCCAAGGAGGCCGGCGCACAGGTCGTCTACTACTCGTATCCGCCGTCGTACTACGTGGCACCGCCTGTGGTCGCCGCGCCGGTCGTCGCACCGCCCGTTGTGGTCGCCCGGCCGGTGATTCGTCCGTATTACGTCCGTCGCCCGGTCGTCGTCGCTCGCCCGTGGGTCGTGCGGAGACCCTTCGTGCGCGTCTACGGCTGGTAAGCGTTGGCTGTCACCAGGCCGGCGTCCTAGCGCGCCAATTCACCAAACGGACCGCGGGTCACTTGCCTGCGGTCCGTTTTGGTTTGTGTTTTAGCGGATGATGCTGCGCGCCCACGCTAAAGCGCCCATCACGAAAAACGCCCTGGTTCTCGAACCAGGGCGTTTACGTTGTTGGTCAAGCCGCGAGACGACGAAGTTTCGTCGATCGACTAGGCGGACTCGCCGACGAGTCGCACGTTGGTTGCGCGTGGCCCCTTGGGACCGCGGCCAATCTCATACTCGAGCGTTTGGCCTTCTTGCAAATCGTCGAAGTTGGCTCCGCTAAGATCGGAGTGGTGGAAGAACATATCGTCGCGATCACCCTCCACAAAACCGAATCCACGATCGGACACCAACCTCTTGATCTTACCCTGTGGCATATCTGCCTCCAGAAAACGAAAAACCTTGGCCTGCGGCGACACACGAAACGGGCGCGCGCCGCAAGCCAGCAAACAGAAAGGAAGCAGATAGAGCCACCGTCAGAAGAGCGGGCATCAAGCCGGCTGCGCGAAGTGTGGCGGGATGAGAGAACAGTCAATCATGTCCGCTTGCATCGTGTCTCTGCTCATCACGAACCATCGTGACAGGTGAAGCATACGTCATGCGGATGGCCGAAACAAGGCGCCCCGATTCCGTTTGGTGCTGCCGCTATTGGCCCGCGTTGTGGTGCGAAGGTCCTGGCGTCAGTAGGCCCAAGAGTCGATGGCGAGAACGGCATCCCGTTCGGCGGCGCTGTGCGCGACCTACGAGTGTTACTTCGTCGGGTACGGCACGGTGACATTGCCGTGACGCGAGAATGGTCCACGCCGAATACGCCCTGATACGCCTGTTTACGGCGAGGGCCCAAACACTCGACCACGATCCGGGCGAATTGAATTCAGCCGTCGATGTCATTCATCGCGGCGTACCCGTCGGGCGTCAGCGAGAATCCCCCTCGATATGCCTCGGCCACCAAGAATCCGCGGCGGACCAGACTGGCAATGGGGCGCCTGTAGTGATCGAGCTGGGCACCATTCAGGCAGAGCATCTTCCCGGGCGTCATTTGGTACGTGCGAAAGATCTTCAACACGGAGTGCTCTTCGGCAGACAGTTCAGGCGGCGCGACGCCGCCGTGGGAAAAGGTTTCGGTGTGCTGGGCCATCAGTTGCTATGCCTTCCCGACGTTGGAGACTTGTTGCTATGTGTTTTCGCAGGCATTCGGTAGAGGTGCACGGTCTGTCTCTTGCGGCTTCTCCGATCACGCCGACCGGCGATCGCCGGCGTGGTTTTTAGCGAGGAGCCGGACGCCGGCCGTTGCGCCG
>CALKYM010000324.1 GCA_938003525.1 uncultured Planctomycetales bacterium
GCCGCCGACTGCGAGCGATCTCTCGGCACAACTGCTTGCGTCGCTCTTCGTCTGGGGTGCGCATCGTTTCGATCTGAGGCAAGAAACGACTTGGTTCGGCCGACTATCGGCGAAACAGGCGGGCCAACAGGAACCCGAACAGCGCGGAGAGCACGACGCCTTGCCCGGGATGTCGCCGCACGTATTCGAGCGTCGTGTCGGCCAGATCGCCCAGCGACGTCTCTCGCAGGTCGCGGACGTGCTCGGCGGCCTCCTGGCGCACGCGACGATACTCGTTCTGGGCCTTGTCGAGCTGCTGTTGGGCGCGGAGCACCAACTTCTCGGCAGCCTGTACTTTGGGCAGGTCGTCGATCTTGCGTCCCAGCGACTCGAACAGGGCCGCGTGATCGGCGGTGCTGCTGCCGCCGGATTCCGCCTGCTTGGACTTCTTCGACTTGGACGCGGCCTTCTCTTCCTTGGACTTCTTGGACATCGTAGCGCCTCTACGGGAGCTCGTTTCGGGGGCAAATGTTGCACCATCTCAACGTACCTTACTCTGCGGCCGCCGGCGTCGCAGACTGCAGAGCCCTTAAGACCGCGCTGCCCGGTAGAACCGCAGCGGGCGGGCTCGCGACTCGTAGCGGAGTGCCGACCCCGCGAAGTCGTTGACCCGGGGCCAAGAAGAGACACGGTTGAAAAGAGACAGGGCCGACCGCGCGCGAGCACGCGACCGACCCTGACGAGGGAGATATCGTCTGCCGCCCGCGGGCGGCGCTGGCTTTTGTCAATCGGCCGGGGGTTCGATCAAGTACGCCTGGCCGGCCACTGTCACCAGCACAGGTTCGTCGAAGACGAGATACTGCGATAGTTGCCGCCCGTACTGACCGGCCAGTTCGAAGTACTCGTCGCTGAACTGAACGACGCGCTGGGCGGCGGCTTCGTCATCGGCAGTCACAGTCGATTCGACCCAGCGGCCGTCGCGCCAGTAGAACGCTTTCTGCCCGACGTTCTGCACCGTGGTCACCGACTCTCGGACCTCTCCCGCGCCTTCGCCGTCAAGCGCCAACACCGTCTGATCTTCGGATAGGCCGCGAGTGCTCGTTTGCAGCCGCGCCTTTTCGGCGCGCTGCAGGAAGGCGGCCCGACCCTGGGTTGCGCTCAAGTCCTCGAGCCGCGAACCTGCGGCAGCGGCGTTTTGGTCGACCGCGCGAAGATCGACTGTCTCGTCGGCGAGGAATGACGTGTAGGGCGTGAGGATGCCGTGCTTGGTCGAAAGTTCGACCAGTTCCGTGATCAGCTCCTGGTTTTCACCCTTGAGATCAAGTTCGTCGATGATCTCGCCCACGCGTCGCAGGGCCCACAGTTTCTCGACGAAACCGTAGTTGTCGTCGCGGCTCATATCAACGAGTTCGGCATCGAACGTGAAGCTCTGCACCTGCCCGCCGAGACTCCCGCTGATCCGCACGCGGATCGGCCCAGCTTGCTGATACCGCCCGACAACGGCCAGTTGCTCGCCTTCAAACAGATCGTAGTTCTGCCGCGGATAGAGGCGGTTGACGGTCGCTTCGTTCTCATCTGCTTCCGCGTCGATTTCGAAGGTGATTTGCACGTCGGTGAGCACGGGCGACTCGATGCTGCGATACAGCCGGCTGACGCGATCTTCGATGTCTTCATCGGGCCGCACATATTGACTCTGCCCGAAGTTGGCCCGCACGAGTTTGTCCAACAGGCGACTGTTGACGTCGTATCCTACGCCGAAAGCAAACACGCGGGCTCGCACGCGATTCGAGCTACTGGCGCGATCGACGATCTTGAGCTCGTTCGTCTCGCCGGCCGTTGGCAGACCGTCGGTGAGGAAGAGCACGTAGCTCGGGCGATCGGAATCCTGCAACTGCCCCAATGCCGTTTGCAGCGCGCCGTCGATGTTGGTGCTGCCGCCCGAGTATAGCCCGTTGACAAAGCCCAGGGCTGCCTGCCGTGACTGTTCATCGAAGCGTTCGAGTTCTGGGCGAAAGCTCTCGATCTCGCTGTCGTAGGCGATGATGTTGAACAGGTCGCCCTGGCGCAGATTGTTGAGCACGAACCGCAGCGCCTCTTGTGCCTGCTCGAACTTCTCGCCGCTCATGCTGCCCGAGCGGTCGACGACAAAGATGACCGTCTTCGGCTGCCGCTGTTCGTCGCCCGCCATGATCTCCGGCGCGACCAACAGTAATAGGTAGCCGTCTTCTTCTTCACCACGGGGTCGATAGCTGAGCACCTGCGCCTCGACCGCGCGATCGCCCGTGTCGTACAAGAGGCGAAAATCATTGCGCGGCACGAGCTGCTTGGCCGAGTAACGCACCGTGGCGCTACGCTGCCCGTGACGGTCGATATCGACTCCGTGCGAAGGGCTGTAGATGTTCTTGATCGGCTGCTGACTCTCGATGCTGACCTCGATGTTCAGCTTCTCGATCGCCCGCGAGGTGTAGCGGGCCGTGCTCAATGGGAGCAGCAAATCGGTTAAGCCGCGATCGTGGCGGCAGAGCTGCGTGTAGCGCAAGGAAACCGTGCGCGACGCGCCGGGCGGAACCGGGAACACGCTCGTCTGGAACATTCCCGTCCCGATCCACTCCAACAGCGCCGGATCGCGATTCTTGCGCACGATCTCTTCATAGCGCCGGCGGGCTTCGTCGGCGGGGAGCAACTGGGCGGCGAATTCTTGACCGTCGACGAGCAAAGTCAGTTGGTCGATGGCGCCGTCGTAGGGCAGCGGAAACACGAAGGCGACTTCGAGCTGAGTGCTGCCGGTGTTGACGAACGTCTGCGACACTTGCACGCGCGCGACTTGATCGGCGAGCCGCACGCGCATGTCGATTTCGTCGATCGCGTATTGCCCCGGCGGCTGCGGCCGCGGGGAAGCGATCGGCCGAGGGAGCCGAACTTCGCGGCTGGGATCGACGACAACCAGTACGCCCTGTGCCATCGCGATCGCAACGACGAGCTGACTGGCCACGACTGCAAGCACCACCGCCGCTGGTCTCATTTTCCCTGCCTCCAAGAAATCCGTCGGCCGATCTGAGGAGATACATTCCCTGCCCGCGCCGGCACTCGCGTTCACCTGCGTCGCCACGCGGCACGATCTCCCAGACGTGAGACGTTCGGCAGCAACGGAAAGTTCCAAAAAATTCAGACAGGTTTCCCGTCCCACCGGGTCCGGCCCCCACCCATCGCGCAAATACCGTGAACTCAGGGGCTTCGCCATCGAGCGGCATGCCTGTCATTCGGTGCGCCGATGGACCACCCTCGCAACAGCGAGGTAGAATTTCAGCAGGTGCACGTGTCAGCTGTCTGAAATAGCACCACGCCGTCAGATCGGGCCATGTCTGCGGCATCCACCGACCCGCGGGAGGGGCCGTGTCCGGCGGCGAACACCATCCAGAACCGCAGGCAGGCGAGCCGCTGCGACCGTCGCAGGATTTCAAGCTCGAATCGGCCGCGCTACCCGATAGCGCCGAGCCTTATGGCTTGCAGGATGAGAGCGCCACACCGGCCGCGCCTGCACCGCCCGGCGCTCCTCGGGGCGCTCCTGCTGGAGCCCACCATTGGCCACGCATCGGCCGGCCGCTCATTGCCTGGGGCGTGATCTTGCTGCTGGTCGGCGTGCAGATCACCTTGCAACAACTGGCCGGCGACGAAGCAATGCCTGATGAAGAGGGCGTAGCGCAGTTCGAACTGCATACGCAAGAATTCGAAGGCAAGCTCTTGGTTGGAGCGAAAGATCTTGCAGCTAACGCAGGCACTCCGGCCCGCGATTTGGCCGATAGCGTGACTCCGGCCAACTCGCCCGCCGGCAAGCTGGCCCAAGCCGTGCTGTTGGGCGAACTGAGTGGTCCCAAGTCGGCCGTTGAGATGTTGGGCGATCGCGATTTCGCGGAGGTCGAGAAAGAAGACGTTCATGCGCTGCAGAAGTACCACGAGATCCTGGAACAACTGTACGGCGACTACGTCGACGAGCAGTGGGAAGCACCGTCCGTTGAACCGTCCGAGCGAAAGCTGCTCGTCGAAGAGTTTGGCTGGTTCGGTCGACTGGCACTCGCGCCGGCACAACATTCAAACGACAACGCGCGGCGCCTGGTGCTGAACGATGCCTATCGAGTGCTGGTCGCCACACTGGCGATTGGAGCTGGGATCCTGTTGCTGCTGGTGCTCGGCATGGGAATCGCCGGCGTGCTGAGCGTGATGGCTTTGGGGGGCAACCTGCGAAGACGGCTGCGCTCGGGCGCCCCGCACGGTGCGGTCTACGCGGAAACGTTCGCCGTGTGGCTGTTGGTCTTCGCCGCCTTGAGCATCGGTGCGGCCATCGTCAGCGAGACGGCTCCGCTGGGCGAGTCGCGTTTCATTCCTTTGATCGTTGGCTTCGGCGGCAGCTTGATCGCGCTGGCATGGCCGGTGGTGCGCGGCGTGCCTTGGCGGCAGGTGCGGCGCGATCTGGGGCTCTATCCGGGGCGTAATCCGCTCGTCGAAATCGTCTACGGGGTGATGGGATGGATCGCAACCTTGCCGCTGTTGGTGCTGGGGATACTGATGACCCTGCTCCTTCTCTGGACGCAAGCTGAATTGGGCGGCGGCGATCTGGCTCAGCCGGGTGAATCGAACACTCCGATGCACCCGATCGTTCCCTGGTTGACGCAGGCCGGCTGGTGGGGTCGGGTACAGATTCTCGTGCTGGCCTGCGTCATGGCGCCGCTGATTGAAGAGACGATGTTTCGCGGCGCGCTCTATCGGCAACTGCGCGATGCCACGGCTCGCTGGAGTGTGCTGGGCAGCGTACTGATCGCCGTTACGATAACGGGATTGCTCTTCGCAGCCATTCATCCGCAGGGTTTATTTGCCATCCCGCCACTGGGTGCGCTGGCTACCGGCTTCGCGCTGCTGCGAGAATGGCGCGGATCGCTGCTGGCCTCGATGACGGCCCACGGCCTGAATAACCTGCTGGCCGTCGGCTTGCTGCTCGTGATGATTTCTTGATCGGGCCCGCCCAGCGTGGCGAGATTCTCGTCGATCGCGCTTCGCGACCCTTGCGAGCAGGACTTGTCCGCACTCTGGCGCTTCACCCGCGCGGCGGATCGGATTAGCATCGTAGTGCCTCGCCGGCGGCGTCGAGTCCCCGCCGCGTATCGCCCACGAACGCCCAATCCACTGCTGAGGAACTTGATCGTGAATCCGCGCTCCCTACTGATGTTCGCCATATCGGTCCTCGCCTCGCTCGCCGTTCTGGCAGGAGGCACGCCAGCGCAGGCGGAAACATGGGCCGAGCGACTCGGCTACCCGTCGGGAAAGCGGATCTTGATTCTGCACGCCGACGACGTCGGCATGTGTTACGAGGCCAATCAGGCGGCCAAGGCGCAACTCACGGGCGGGGAAATCCAGTCGGCCGCGATGATGGTCCCCTGTCCGTGGTTCAACGAGATCGCGGCCTGGTATCAAGAGCATCCCGAGTTCGACATGGGGCTGCACCTGGCGCTGACCAGCGAGTGGCGGCACTACCGCTGGGGCCCTGTTGCGCCGGTCGATGAAGTTCCCGGGCTGCTCGACAAGAAGGACCCGCGCTTCATGTGGCGAGAAGTGGTTCCGGTAGTGCTCAATGCTTCGCCGGCCCAGGTCGAGAAAGAGATTCGGGCCCAGATCGAACAGGCGTTGGCCGTGGGCATCAAGCCCAGCCACATCGACACGCACATGGGTACACTCTACGCCCATCCCGATTTCACGGAGGCCTATCTCCGCGTGGCCGAGGAGTACCGTATCCCGGCGATGGCGATCGAACTGACGCCCGATGTCATCGAGAAGTTCCGCAAGCAGGGCTACCCACAATCGCCGCGCTTGCAGGAACTGATTGCCGACTACAAGTTGCCCAAGCTCGACGACTTCAACGCGGCACCGGGGGGCGAAACGTACGCCGAGAAACTGGAGAACTTCTTCGAACTGGTCCGCTCGCTGAAGCCCGGCATCACCGAGATCATCTTCCACCCTTCGGTCGAGACCGAAGGCCTGCGCCGCATCACCGGCAGTTGGCAACAGCGCGTCTGGGAAGCCGAAATGTTCGGCGACCCCCAAGTCCAGCAATTCTTCGAGCGCGAAGAGATCCTCTTCACCAACTGGAA
>CALKYM010000325.1 GCA_938003525.1 uncultured Planctomycetales bacterium
TGTCCTTCGTACGCGTCTCGTAGACCGGCTTGCAGACCGTGTAGCAGATGTCCTTGGTGCGGGTCTCGTAGACCGGCTTGCAGACCGTGTAGCAGATGTCCTTGGTGCGAGTCTCCCACACCGGCTTGCAGACCGTGTAGTGGATGTCCTTGGTGCGGGTCTCCCACACCGGCTTGCAGACCGTGTACTCGCAGTCGCGATAGTGCGTCTCGGCGACGTACTTCACGCAGTTGATCTGCTTCTCTTCGCATACCGTCTCGTAGACGGTCTTGTAGCAGGTATACGCCTGCTTCTCATACACAACCTTCTTACACGGCTTCATCACCGTGTGGCAGTGCCGCTTGCAGCAGGCATAGTCTGCCTGGCAACTTCGCTCGCAGCACGTGTAGCGCGCGGCGCCGCAATATCCGGCCCACGCTTCTCCGGCCGAGGCGACCGCCAATACGACGGTCAGAATCGGCACTCGCAAGAGGGTGTTCATGGTCTCGCCTCCTCCCAAGACGCCTAGACTCGAGTTCTACCTGGTCACGCAGTACGACACGCCATATGCCTACATCGGCCGGCGCACTCCGCACGCGTTAGCTACAGCGCCCACATTGCTTGCTTTTTGAAAACGACCTTAAACACCTAGACGTTTCCTGTTTGCAGCAAAGTCGCGTTTTCTCATCAATCATCGTCAAGCTAGCAAAAATGCTTGACCTGCATCGTCAGCGCCGTATGCGACTTGTGGAGTATTTGAGTTGCAAGCAGACGACTGCATGCATCGTGGCCAATCTGCGCAGCGTACGGATTGAACTGGGCGTGCCACCTGTGCGTGACTCGCGGTGGGTTAGCCCACCGGCCGCCCGGCAACCGCCCCAGGCGTGCTTGACCGGCACCTGACCGCGACCTAGGTAACTTGTGAAGCCCCGAAAACGGGTCGTGGCGCCAGGCAGGCGGGACTCGGGGGCGATCGTCGAGGCAAGAAACACAGGCCCCACAGGGGCCAAACCCGCAAACGATTCGAGGCAGTATCTCGAGGGGACGAAGGAACCATGAACAGGACCCGTTTTGGCCGCCTCCTGCGGCGCCACGCTTTTACACTCGTGGAGGTGCTGATCGTCGTCGTGATCCTCGCCATCCTCGCGGGTACGGTCATTCCACAGTTCACCGCTTCGAGCGATGACGCCAAAGACAGCGCCGTGCTGTACAACCTGCACACGCTCCGCGCGCAGATCGAACTCTACAAAGTGCAACACGACGGCACGCCCCCGACGCTCACCTCGGGTTCCCTGCCGCAGTTGCTCAGTGCGACTGACGCAGCCGGCGCCACCGGCCAGCCGGGACCGACGTATCCGTTCGGGCCGTACATCGTGGGCGACATTCCGCCGAATCCGGTGACGGGCGTCAACACGATAACGACGTTGGCCACGATTCCGCCCTCGGCTGAAAGCGGTACCGACGGCTGGCTCTATCACGAGCCCTCGGGGCAGGTGTACATCGACAAGACCGGCTACCTGACCTACTAGGCCGCGACCACGCCTCAGCCAACGCGTCCGGGCTTAGGCAAATACCGAAGCAACCAAGGCAGCCCCTCTTGCCCCACGTGGAGCGAGAGGGGTTTTGCATTGCCGAGGCATGCCATCTCGACCGACCATGAACGATCCGAGGCGTAGCAAGGCAGTCGTAAGCTGGAACGGGCGGGGGCCGGGGCATCGGGCCGCGTTAGCGTTCACGCTGGTTGAAGTGCTGATCGTTGTCGCCGTGCTGGCCATTCTCGCAGGCACCGTGCTGCCGGCCTTTGTCGAATCGGGTGATGATGCTCGCGACTCGGCGCTGAAACACAACCTGAAAGTGCTAAGGCATCAAATCCAGCTCTTCGCCGCGCAGCACAACGGCAACTGGCCCGGCTTTGGCGGCACTCCCGCCATTGTCCACCTGCACTCGTACAGCGATGAGGCTGGTAATATTTCCCTTTCGCCTTCACCGAGCCATCCACTCGGCCCCTATTTGCCGCCGACCTTCACCAAGAATCCATTCAACAATGCGTACTGGCTCAAGGCATCGTCCAATCCAGCGAGTGAAACCCCCGACCATGAGATGACCGAGGGCGCGAACGTCGTGGGGTGGTTCTACGACTCGGCAACCGGCCGAATCGCCGCCAATGCCGAGGGCACGACCAGCGAGGGCACCCCACGAGTCCAGCTCTAGTGGAGCGTCAGCCCGATTCAATCGGGCGACGCGAAACGTTCGCCAAAGACGCAAGTGCTTTGGCGCAGACAACATCGTCGTGCCCTGCCGGACAACTCGCACCTGAAAATCACCTGTAGACCGAGCACGAGCCGCCGTCGGTCGTCCCCTTGCTGTGATATCTACATTTGCCGTAGAGTAGCGCGGCGCCCCCTCTTACCAGGCTCATAGACCGCCAATCCGCGACCGACTCGATGGGCGACCCAAAACAGCGTTCACCTCGGGCGAAGGAACAGGCCCGCGCGACACCCGGCACGGTACCCAAAGCCGTTGTCAGCCGCTTGAGCCTTTATCTTCGCGAGTTGCAGCATCTCGTTCGCGACGGCCAGGTGACGACCAGCTCGAGCCAATTGGGCAATCTGCTGGGATTCACCGATGCGCAGGTGCGCAAAGATCTGGCATTCTTCGGCCAGTTCGGGTATCCCGGCATCGGGTACCGCTGCGCTGAATTGATCGATGCCATCCGCGGCATTCTCGGCACCGACCAGCAGTGGCCGGTGGCGCTGGTCGGCGTGGGCAACCTGGGCCGCGCGTTGCTGGGTTACAAGGGCTTTCTCCAGCAGGGCTTCGACATCATCGCCGCGTTCGACAACGACGCCGCCAAGGCCGGACAGCAGATCGAAGGCGTCACGATCTACGACCTATCTGCCTTGCCGGAAGTTGTGGCAAGCCATAACATTAAGCTCGGCTTGCTGGCCGTCCCCGCCTCGGCCGCACAAACTGTGGCCGATCGGCTCGTTGGCGTCGGGATCGAAGGGATTCTGAATTTCGCGCCGGTCACGATTGCCCTGCCCGAAAACGTGTCCCAGGTCGGCATCGACTTGGCCATCGAACTCGAGCAACTCTCGTTCGGGGTCCTCAAACGGCACGCAGCGACCGTCCAGGACGAACCTTGTGCCGAAGAAACGACACAAGACAAGCCGACGACGGCCGCTGAAGAAGAGCCCAACTGACGGTACGACGGATCACTACCCGGTAGTGTAATTGGCAACACTAGGGATTTTGGCTCCCTCATTCCAGGTTCGAGTCCTGGCCGGGTAGCTTGCTCACGCCACCATCGCACACCTCTATTCGAGCGAGGCAAGGATGCCCGCCACTTCCGAAACTCGGGCCGATCAGACGCCTTCGCCCGAGGCGGAATCGATCGTCCCCGAGGGCACCTCGGTATACCAGGATGTCGTGCTCGGCGGCGTTACCCGCGCGCGTGGTGTTCGCGACTGCGACGCGCGCTGGCAACTGATTGCTCCGCACCTGCACGACGCCCGCACGGTGCTCGACCTTGGATCCGGCTTCGGTTGGTTCGGTTTGCAGCTCATCGCGATGAACCCGTCGTGCGTGGTCGCGAGCATCGAGGGCGACCGGCGGACGGCGAGCGTGCAGCAACAGGTGCTCGATTCGAACTCGGCCGAGCGGATCTGCCTGCTGACGCGCACGGCCACCCACCGCTTGTTCCGCGGGTGGCGACGCCGCGGGCAACGGTTCGACGCTGCGCTGCTCCTCTCGGTGCTCCATTGGCTGCCCGATCATCGAGCGCTGCTCGGCGAACTGGGCGGCATGACGAGGCGGCTGTTCGTCGAATGCCCACACCCCGAGGAGTCCGAAGTCGGCATCCCCCGCGTCGCCCGGGCAATTGGCAAGCCGGGTGAGTATCTGCGGGCGCTGTTCGGCGACCGTCCGGTTGTTTGCCTGGGCACGGTCCCCGGCCTGCCACAGGGGCCCCATGAGCGTGAAGTCTGGATGGTCGGGCCCTCGCCACAGGAGCAGCCCGCGGCGGCACACGGACTCGACGTCGGCGCGCTGTTGTCGGCGCAGCCTGCCTGGCCATCTCGTAGATGGTGGCAGTCGCAGCTCGCGCGGCTTTGTATAGCAGAACACCACCAGCAAAACGATGCTTCGAGATGGCCGAAACGGCGAGACGCGCCGCTACTGTTCACGCCAGACGGGCTCGCGACGAAGCTAGTCATCTCACCGCGAGAAGCTCGGCGTCTCGCGCGACGCATCGCGCGTCTACCTGACACCGGCGTGCCCAACACGCTACGCAGCTACTTTCGCTCCGTGCGGCGGCGGATGTTTTCGTAGCTGGTTCGTCATCAGTGCCCTG
>CALKYM010000326.1 GCA_938003525.1 uncultured Planctomycetales bacterium
TCCAAGACCGGCGGCGCGTTGACCTCGTTCACGGTAATGGAGATCGTCTCGAAGTCGTCCATCGCCGGTGTGCCATCGTCGGTGACCCGCACGGTGACGTTGAACACGCCAAAGCCGTCCGCTTCAGCCGGCGTCCAGGTGAACACACCGGAGTTCGGATCGATGCTGGCCGCAGCCGGCGCGCCGGCATCGAGACTGAACGTCAACTGGTTCGCCGGCAGGTCTGCATCGCTGGCCGTGGCTGTGAACGTCAACAGCGTGCCTTCGTCGACGTTCTTGTTACCCACCGGATCGAGCACGGGGGCTTGATTGACTTCGTTCACGGTGATCGTGATCGTCTCGAAGTCATCCATGACCGGGGCGCCATCGTCCGTCACCCGCACCGTGACGTTGAACACGCCAAAGCCATCCGCCTCGACCGGCGTCCAGGTGAACACACCGGAGTTCGGATCGATGCTGGCCGCGGCGGGAGCGCCTGCGTCGAGACTGAAGGTCAGTTGATCGCCCACGTCCGGATCAGTCGCCGTGGCCGTGAACGTCAGCAGCGACCCTTCGTCGATGCCCTGGTTGCCGATCGGATCCAGCACGGGTGCCTGGTTCGTCGCGGGATTGGTGTCGAAATTGCCGAAGTCGATATCGTTGACGATCTCGTCGACGGCCAGAGTCACTGTGTGCTGCTGCGGTGGAATCTCGAACACGGCCGCCGCGTCATCCATGAACGAGCCGACGTACACGTTCTGGCTGTCGGGACTGACGAAAACTCCGTGGGCACCATCGAGGCCGTCGATTCCGCCGGTGTTGTCGAACAGCGCCGTTTCGTAGGTGAGCGCGCCGGTGGAGGTATCGCGACTGAAAACAGCCACCGAATCGCCAAAGAAGCTCGCCACGTAGAGCCGGCGACCGTCCGGGCTGAAAGCCTGGTCGATCGCCCCGTCGATTCCCGTCACGCCGCCGACGCCTTCGCGAAAGACCTGTGTTTGCGTGAGCACGCCGGTCGTCGGGTTGCGGTCGAACACCGAAACGGTGTCTTCCAGCGAGCCGGTGACGTAGACCTGGTTGCCGTCGGGGCCGACGCGTACGTTCAACGCTCCGTCGAGACCATCGACACCGCCCACGCCGTCCTGCAAGGCGTTGACGAACGTCAGCAGGCCGGTGCCCGTGTCGCGATCGAAAGTGAGTAGCGAGTCGTCGTCATCGGTACTGACGTAGACGTGCTCGCCGTCGGGGCTCACCGAGATGCCGCGCGGGCCGTTCATGTTGGTGATGCCGCCGACGCCATTGGTGTAGGACGTGACGAACGTCAACGTGCCGTCGGTCGTGTTGCGACTGAAGACGGCCAGCGAGTCGCCAAACTTGCCCGTCGCGTAGAGGTATTGGCCATCGGCGGTGAGATCGAGCAGCCCGGCGCCGTCCAAGCCGGTGACGCCGCCGACGCCTTCTTCATAGACGGCCTCGAACGTCAGTTCGCCTGTCGTCTCGTTGCGACTGAAATGGACGATCGCATCATCGCCGCGCCCGGAGACATACAAGTGCTGACCGTCGTCGCTGGCTTCGATCCAGTGGGCCTGGCGCAGTCCGTCGATGGGACCAGTGTTGTCAAAATACGTTGTAATGTAGGTGAGCAATCCGGTGTCAACGTCGCGCTCGAAGGCCACGACCGAGTGTTCGAGAATCGAGGCCGTGTAGACGTGGGCACCGTCGGGCGAGACATAGACGGCCTCGGCGCCGTTGAGGCCGTCTATGATCTGCCCACCGCTCAGATTGCCTTCCTGGTAGCGGATCACGAAGTCGAGATCGGGCTCGATGAACGGAAACGTCTGCGTCCACCCCGCCTGTTGAACTTCGCCAACTTGATAGGTGCCGGGCACGAGCCCTGTGAATGAGTAGTCGCCGCTTGAATTCGTTGTGGTCGACGTCTCGCCGCCGTCCAACTCTCCGTCGCCGTCATCGTCGAGAAAGATCGTCCAGCCGCTCAAGCCAGACTCACCGCCGTCGATCTGGCCATCCTGATCGAGATCGTGCCACTTGGTCCCGTGGATTTCGGCACCGGCCAGCAGACGGCGGTCCTCCAGCCATTGCACGCCCAGCGGACGACGTCGATGCGAACGAGAGGCCAACCTAAGGTGCGATCGTCGCGAGCGCGGCGTGAGCATGGAGAGCTTGGGTCCTTGCGGTGCAGACGGCTAGCACGCCAGGGGGGTGCTCGGCGGAGGCATGCCTGAGGTCCGACTAGTATGGCCAGATTTCGCACGGCTGGCCAGTGATTCGGCGGCCTCTGGCCGCCCGGAATCTCCACAATCGAGGGCGATGCGACAAAACGAGGCCGACTTGCCGAGTCGCTCAGCCTCCCTGGGGTGGTCGAACGTACCCTTCGTACCAGGCGATGGTCTCCCGCAGCCCTTCTTCGACCGAACGCCGGGGCCTCCAGGACAACAGCTCCCGGGCCTTGCCGCAGTCGAGATACTGGCGGGGAATCTCGCTGCTCGCCTCTCCCAAGACCACCGGCTCCAGGTCCGTGCGGCCCAACAACGCGAGGATTTGCTGCACCAGATCCAGAACGGCAATCGGTTGCTCGTTGCCGAAATTGAACGCCTCGCCGGCTACACCCGGCTGCGTAAAGCGTTCAGCCAGGTGCAGGTACGCATCGACTGCATCGAGGACATAGAAGTAATCGCGGAGATAGGTGCCGTCGCTGCGAATGACCGGGCGCTCGTTGCGCAACACCGAGCGAATCGTACCGGGAATCAGGCGGTTGAAGTTCAGGTCGCCGCCGCCAAACAGGTTGCCACAGCGCGTGATGGCAAGCGGTGTCGCGAACGTTTGGTAGTACGAGCGGGCAACCAGTTCAGCACACGCTTTCGACGCGTCGTAGGGGAAGCTCCCCAAAAGCGGCAGCGACTCGACGTAGGGCAACTCGGTGTGTTCACCGTATGCCTTGTCGCTGGACGCAATCACGATGCGGCTGACCAACTTCGGACAGACGCGGCAGGCCTCCAGCAGGCTCCAGGTGCCGCGAACGTTCGATTCAAACGTCGACCGCGGCCCGCGCGCCGCCGTGCCCACAATCGCCTGCGCACCGAGATGAAAGACCGTATCGATCTCGTACTCGTTGATGACGCGCTCGAGCAACTCGAAATCTTGCAGCTCGCCGCGGACGGTCGTGGCCCGACGATCGAGTCCTCCGGCGACGAATCGGCTGTCGGCAACCCAGTCGCGCACCAGACAGACCGTGCTTGCACCACGCGCGATGAGTTCACCCGTCAACGCGCTCCCCAGCAACCCGGTAGCGCCGGTGACGAAGACCGGTCGATCGACCCAGAAGCTGTCGTTCACGTCTTCCACGGTGCGTTCCCACTCGCCCAGAGAGAATCCAGCAGGCGCTTGTCCCGCAGCGTATCCATCGGCTGCCAAAAGCCGGTATGGCGGAACGCCATGAGCTGCCCATCGCGGGCGACGCGCTCGAGCGGTTCATGTTCCAGGATGCAATCGTCGGAGTCGAGGTAGTCGAGAATGCGCGGCTCGAAGACGAAGAACCCTCCGTTGATCCAGCCTTCCCCCGCCTGAGGCTTCTCGGCAAACTCGCACACGCGGTCGCCTTCCAGAGCCAGCGCTCCGAAGCGGGCCGGCGGTCGAACCGCAGTTACCGTGGCGAGCTTTCCATGCTCGCGGTGGAACTCGACCAAACGCGTGATGTCGACGTCACCCAGCCCATCGCCGTAGGTGACCATGAAGGTCTTTTTGCCGAGCCACTCGCGGAGGCGGCGGATGCGGCCACCGGTCATGGTGTCGATGCCGGTATCGATGACGCCAATTCGCCAGTCGACGGCACTGGAATTGACCGTGTCGATCGAGCCGTCGCCCAGGTTCACGAAGAAATCGTTGTTGCGAATGTAGGCGTCGTGAAAGTACTCCTTGAGCAGCGCGCCTCGGTATCCACAAGCCACCAGGAAGTCTTTGTGGCCGTGGGCAGCGTAAATCTGCATCAGGTGCCAGATGATCGGCTTACCACCGACTTCCACCATCGGCTTGGGGCGCGTGCTGGTCTCTTCCGCCAGCCGGGTCCCATGACCGCCCGCCAAAATAACGACCTGCATCACCGACTCGCGCTGCGCGCCCCAATTGCACCCTCAGTCCGCGTCGAGCGAACCGACTCATCGCATTCTAACACGCGGACCTCGGCCACGACGCGGGCATGTCGCCCGGCGGCATTACGGGCCGCCTGCTGAGTCTTTGCCGCAGCGTCGCACCGTATCGGCAATTCCATCGCGCACTGCGGTCGAAGGACTCCAGCCCGTCACGTCCTGCAGGCGTTTGAGCGCCAACGGCTCGTGCACCATTTCGTCAGCGCGCGTCGGTAGCTCGCCAAAGCCCAGGCGGTCTGGCGGAATGCCCAGCACATCGGCCGCGGTGGCTGCGAACTCGCGGACGGGAGTCAAGATGCCGGAGGCTAGATTGACGATCGCGCCAGGTTCGGCGGGGCTGACCGCCAACCTCAAGAGCCCTTCGGCCACGTCGCGCACGTAGGTGAAATCGCGGCGCTGGTGACCGGCCGTCAGCGGAAGGCGCTGTGAATTGGCCGCGGCGGCTATCAGCGAGGGCAGCAACCGTGCCGGATGCTCGCCCGGGCCATACACGGTGAACAGCCGCGCCGTCAGTCCCGGTAGAGCGGTTCGTCGACAGGTTGCAGCCAATCCAGTGGTACCGGCGAGCTTGGTGCGCCCGTACCAGCCAATCGGATCGGTCGGGCCCGTCTCGTCGAGCGTTCCGCCGACGTGTCCATATTCGAACGCCGTGCCGACATGCACAATTCGCTGGCCCGGCCAGTCAGCCGCGGGCTGCTCGTACAGACATTCGGCGATGACTTTTGGCAGTCGCGAGTTGATCTGCTCGGCCACCTCCGCGTCGCTCTCTTCGGGCGCAACGCCATAACCGGCCAGATTGAAGACAACTGTCGGGCGCACTTCGCGTAATGTCTGGCGCATGACCGCTTCATCAGCGACATCCACAGCGCATATATCACCGCGAATGCCCAACTGCTGCATGACCGATCGCGCGGCGTGATCGTCGCGCACAACCAGCGTCAGCCGCGCCCCCGCATCGTTCAATTCGGACGCCACCCAACGCCCGATGAATCCCGTCGCGCCGAAGACCGCTGCGGCGACGTCGCGCATGTCGACTCGATCTGGAGTAGAACGGTTCGTCATTGACAGGTGTTCGCAGGTTCGGGCACGCGACCGCGCCTAAGCGGCACGAATTCATTCTATTTGTGCGGCGTCTCTGCCTTCATTTTGCGAGACGCCTCTTCCCAGCGGCGATGACGAAACGATTTCGCTCTCGATGGCGCAGCCGGTTGTTGCTCTTGTTGGGCGCCCTGTTGGCAAGCCTGATCGTGCTCGAGATCGGGATGCGCATCTATGTCGAGGTAGCCGGTAATCTGACCGTGCTCCAAGCCGATGAGCGGCTCGGCTGGCGGCTGGTGCCCGGCGCGCACATGCACGTCGACAACGAAGTACAAGCTTACTCGATCGCCGTCAACTCGCGAGGTCTTCGCGACCGCGAGACGACGTACGAGCGATCGGACGGAACCTATCGCGCGCTATTGCTGGGCGACTCTTTCACGTTTGCCACGGGCGGCGTCGACTACGGTTCGCGCTTCAGCGAACTCCTGGAGAGCCGAATGACTGGTCTGGAGGTCGTCAATGCCGGCGTCCCGGGTTTCAGCGTCGACCAGGAGTATCTGTGGTTCATAGACGAAGGCATCCGCTATTCGCCGGATCTGGTGATGGTTTGCCTGTACTGGAACGACGATCTGGAGACGTTCGTCGCGAACCATCCCAAGATCGCCCGTTCCAAGCCCTGCCTGCGACGTGAGGGCGACAGCCTTTCGATTCGCCCGCCGCAACTTGGGATTGGTGAACGATACCTTGAGTACAGCCGCGCGCTGTCGTGGATCGAGAGGCGACTGGCCACGCTGACTGCCAAGCGCCGCGCGCTGCCGGAGCGTGAGATCGAAAACGAAGAGCGACTGTTCTGTTTCGAACAACTCGTGCGGCTGTTCGAACGAGCGACCGACAAGTTGTCCGCCGATCTCGCGTTTGTCTACTTGCCCCACCCCTGGGATGCGGCAGCGCAACCCAACGTCCTGCAGTTCACCCTCGCAGAAACCTGCGCGGCGAGCGACTGCGTCTGGCTCGACCTCACCCCCGTGCTCGGGCCGGATAACCCGCCCCAACCAGCCTTCTTCCCGATTAACGGGCATCTCAACGAATACGGCCACGAACTCACCGCCGACGCCCTCGAAACGGCCATCCGCTCGTTCGATTCGTGGAATCGTTTCACGGCATCTGGCGAACCTCTGGACTGAACCGCAGAGCCCTGCTCTGTAGAACCGGTTCGAACTCTGCAATGGTGGCGTTTTGGCGGTAGAATCAAGTAGTAGGCTAGCTGCGCTGCCGCCGACGCTCTGACTCGTTCCCGCGCCGCCATCACAATCGGCGTGAGGTGCATGAATCTGCGATGAGCCGCCATCCACACTCCTGTGCCGAGGGCACCCAGGCAGGAGCCGCTCTGCGCACCCGGCGTGAGTTGCTGTTCGACTGGGCCTGCGGGTTTGGTGGGTTGGCGCTGTGCGCTCTGGCGGGGTCGTGCCACTCGAGCAGCGCCCCATCAGGGCCGCGAGCGGTTGCGAATGCGGTCCGCAAGGCGCGGCGGGTGATCTTTCTCTATATGGACGGCGGTCCGTCGCAGATCGATACGTTCGATCCCAAGCGGCGACTCGACCGCGAGCACGGCCGCTCGATTCAGATGACCGACATTCCCGATACGCAGTTTCGCATCGGGACGATGGTCATGAAGTCGCCCTACAAGTTCGCCCAACACGGTCAGTCGGGCGCCTGGGTGAGCGACATCTTTCCCGAGTTGGCCACGTGCGTTGATGAACTGGCGATCGTCCGCTCGATGGTCGCCGACCACTCTGAACACACGGCCGCCAACTACCAGATGCACACCGGATGGCCGATCGCCGGCCGGCCGAGCATGGGTGCATGGACGACCTACGGGCTGGGCACCGACTGCCAAGACCTGCCGGGCTACGTCGTGCTCGAAAGCGGGCAGTTGCCTCTGGGGGGCGTCGACTGTTTCAGCAACGGCTTTCTCCCGCCCGTGCACCAGGGCACGCTGTTCCGCCAGGGTCCCGAGCCGGTCGCCGATGCCCGGCCGCGCGAACCCGATCCGGCTTTGCAGACGGCTAAGCTTGAGTTGCTCCAGCAGATGAATCGCCGTCACCAGCAGCGGATGCAGGCGCTGGGAGCGGCCGAGCCGATCGAGGCGTTGATCGCCAACTACGAGACGGCCGCCAAAATGCAGGTGGCCGTGCCGGCACTGTTGGACTACGGCGACGAAACGCGAGACACGCTCCGCCTGTACGGGATCGATCGCTCGGAGACCGAGGCGTTCGGCCGGCAATGCCTGTTGGCCCGGCGACTCGTCGAGCGCGGAGTGCGCTTCGTGCAGCTCTTGCCGCCGGCGCTGCCCGACCACAACCACTGGGACCAACACACCCGATTGGCAGAGTATCACCGCAGCAACGCGCTGGCCGTCGACCGGCCGATCGCGGCACTGCTGAAAGACCTCAGGCAGCGCGGCCTGCTGGACGAAACGCTCGTCATTTGGGGCGGCGAGTTTGGCCGCACTCCCATGGCGCAAGAAATGCCCCACGGCGCCCACGGGCGCGATCACAATCCGTTCGGCTTCACGATGTGGATGGCCGGCGGTGGCGTGAGACCGGGCCTGACCTACGGTGCCACGGACGACTACGGGTACTTCGCCGTCGAGAATCCCGTCCACGTCCACGATCTACACGCCACGATTCTGCACCTGCTGGGGATCGACCACGAGCAGCTCACCTACCGGCACAGCGGCCGCGACTTCCGCCTGACCGACGTCTACGGCAACGTCGTCCACGATCTGCTGGCCTAGTGGAGCGTCTGCCCGATTTACTCGGGCGACGCGCATGCGGTCGCCAAAGACGCAAGTGCTTTGGCGCAGACAAGAAGGTGGTGCTCCGCTGGCCAGCTCGCCCCCAACAATTACGTGTTGACGGAGCGCTAGCCACCGGGATTCACCCGCGGATCGACTTCGTTTGCAGTCGCCAGGCGATCGAGGAACTTGTCGACCAGGTGGAAATAGCTCTCCGGCTGCGGCGAATCGTGCTGCGCGTCCGGCGCGATGAAGAAGGTCTTGGGCTCGTTGGCGGCAGCGAAGAGGCGTTTCGCGAGCGCCATCGGCACCACGTGATCCCACTCGGCATGGCTTTGCAGTAGCGGTCCGCGATATCGCGCGATCTTGGAGAGCGAATCGAACCGATACTGCATCGTCCAACGCGCCGGCGAGAGCCTGTAGTGCGTCATCGCCACATCCGGCAGTGAAGTGAACGCGTTTTCGAGAATCAGGCCGCGCGCCCCGTCGGCGGCTGCGAGTTCGACGGCCACCGCACCACCCATCGAGCGGCCCCACATCACGATCTCGTTCTCATCGATCTCCATCTCTTGCGCCAGCCACGTGCGGGCTGCGCGACTGTCGGCGTAGATCGCTTCCTCGCTGCCAAACTCACCTTCGCTCTTGCCAT
>CALKYM010000327.1 GCA_938003525.1 uncultured Planctomycetales bacterium
ATCAGCCCGCAGAAAGTGCGGCCGCTGGCCAACATGATTCGCGGCAAGCACGCCGACGAGGCGCTGGACCTGTTGCGGTATCAGCCACAGCGCGGCGCGCGGATGTTGGAAAAGGTGCTCAAAAGCGCGTTGGGCAATGCCGAAGACCGCCGCGCCACCAACGTCGGCTCGCTGGTGGTTGTCGATGCACGGATTGACGGCGGCCCGATGTTCAAGCGAATTCGTCCGCGGGCACGCGGCATGGCTTTCTTGATCAAAAAGCGGATGTCCCACATCCGAGTATCACTCGACGTTCCGGAGATCTAGCCGTCTTGGCGCAGGCCGTCACGCCCGCAGCACGACTTGGCAAGCCGCCCACCAGAACGAGACAAGACATGGGTCAAAAGGTCAATCCTGTAGCGTTTCGCACCGGCGTGATGAGCGGCTGGAAGAGTCGCTGGTACGCCTCGAAACAAGAATTCGGCGAGCTGTTGGCGGAGGATCAGAAGATCCGCCGCTATATCAAAGGGCGCTACCGCCACGCCGGCATTCCCAAGATCGAAATCGAGCGCACCCGGGACGAAGTTAAAGTCATCCTGCACACCGCGCGGCCCGGCGTGATCATCGGCCGCAAGGGTCAGGCGGTCGAAGCGCTGCAGGGTGAACTGCAAGACCTCGTGCGGCGGCGGATCAACATCAAGATCGAAGAAATCGGCCGACCCGAGATTCAGGCGCAGCTCGTCGCCGAAGACATCGCCGACCAGCTCGCCAAACGGGCCGGCTTTCGCCGCACAATGAAACGGGCGCTCGAGCAGACGATGGAATCGGGCGCGAAGGGGATCAAGATTCAATTGGCCGGCCGACTGGGCGGGGCTGAAATGGCGCGGCGCGAGAAGCAAATCGCCGGATCGATTCCGCTCTCGACGCTCCGCGCGAAGATCGATTACGGCTTCACCGAAGCCAAAACGGCGCAAGGACACATCGGCGTACAAGTGTGGGTTAACCAGGGCGAATACCTGCCCAACGAGGAGTCGAGCGATGGCGCTCATGCCCAAGAGGGTCAAGCACCGAAAAAGCCAGCGCGGACGAATAAGAGGTGACGCCTCGCGCGGCAATCGGGTGGTGTTTGGCGACTTCGGCCTGCAGGCCATGCAGGGTGGGTGGCTGAGTGCCGCCACCATCGAGGCCGGCCGTATCGCGGCGCAGCAATACCTGCGCACCGAAGGGCGGCTCTATATCCGCGTGTTCCCGCACAAGCCGATTACGTCCATCCCGCTGGAAACGCGAATGGGTAAAGGCAAAGGTGAACCAGAATACTGGGCCGCCGTGATTCGGCCCGGCACCGTGCTGTACGAGATCGGGGGAGTGACCGAAGAAGCGGCCAAGATTTGCTTCCGACGGTTGGCCCACAAGATGCCTGTTCGTGTTCGCTTCATCAAACGGCGCACGATGTAGAACCCGGCGCGAGGAGCGGCAAGGTCATGTCGACACTCGATGAACTGCGTGAGATGAGCGACGAACAGCTGCGGCTGACGTTGAAAGACACGGCCGAGCACCTGTTCCGGCTGCGCATCCAAGCCCAGACCGAACGACTGGACGCCCCCAGCGAGTTGCGCAAACACCGGCGCCTGATTGCCCGCATCAAGACGCTGCAAACCGAACGGGCCCGCGCGGCCCAGTCGAACGAAGCCGCGTCGGCCGAAACCGCCTAAACCAAGTCCAACGACCCGAGGAAGATCGTCGTCATGCCCCAACGCGTCGAAGTAGGCGTCGTCACCAGCGACAAGCAGCCCAAGACGCGCCGCGTCGAAATCCGCCGCACGGTGCGCCACCCGAAGTACGGCAAGACCTTGCGCCGCCGCACGGTGTGTCACGTGCACGACCAGGAAAACAGCTCATCGCTGGGCGACACGGTCGAAATCCGCGAGTGCCCGCCCCGTTCGAAGAGCAAGCGTTGGGAGTTGGTCCGCGTGGTTGCCAAGAGCCAGGAAGTCGATATCGCGGCCATGCGGGCCGCCTCGGAAGCCGCGGCCGAGGATGTTGAAAACTACGGCGGTGAGGCCGCCAGCGACAGTTGACCCATCGGGCCAGGCGGGCCCAGTGAGCAGTAAGCAGCGATTGGACGAAACGTACGACCATGATCCAGATGCAAACACGACTGGCCGTCGCCGACAACACCGGCGCCAAAGAAGTCATGTGCATCAAGGTGCTCGGTGGCACGCATCGGCGTACCGCCGGCTTGGGCGACATCATCGTGTGCAGCGTGAAGAGCGTTATCCCCGGTAGCGACATCAAGAAAGGCACCGTCGTGCGAGGTGTCATCGTTCGCTGCCGGCAGCCGACGCGCCGCAACGACGGCAGCTACGTCCGCTTCGATCGCAACGCCATCGTCATTATCGACAACGATCGTAATCCCCGAGGCACGCGCATCTTCGGTGCAGTTGCCCGTGAACTCCGCGAACGCAACTTCATGAAGATCGTCAGCCTGGCCAGCGAGGTGGTCTGATGCATATTCGCGCCGACGACATGGTGCAGGTGATCGCCGGGGCCGACCGCGGCGCGCGGGCCCGCGTGCTGAGCGTGCTGCCGCGGGCGAACAAGGTCGTCGTGGAAGGCGTGAATCGTGTCTACAAGCACGTGCGCCGCAACCAGAAGAATCCGCAGGGCGGACGCATCAACAAGGAGATGCCCGTCCCGCTCTCCAACGTGATGTTGGTCTGCACGTCTTGCGGCCAGCCGGCGCGCACGGGAGCACGGTTCGCAGCCGACGGCAGCAAAGAGAGATACTGCAAGAGATGTGGCGCCGGCATCGGCCTCATCTCCCCACCCCGCGCCCGCACCAACTGAGACTAGGCCCGCACCCGCACCGCTACGAGATCAACAGTCACAGGCATCTGAGTCATGGTCCCACGCCTACGAGAAACCTACGAGAAAGAAGTGCTGCCGGCGCTGGCCGAAAAGTTCGGCCGCCAGAACCGGCTCGCTTTGCCGCGGCTGCAGAAGATCGTCGTCAGCATGGGCGTCGGCGCTGCGATCACGGACAAGAAGTATCTCGAAGAAGCCGTGGCCGCCATGAGTCAGATCACTGGACAGAAGGCGGCTGTGACCCGGGCTCGCAAGTCGATTGCCGGCTTCAAGCTCCGCGACGGGATGCAGATTGGCTGCAAAGTGACCCTGCGGCATGCCCGTATGTGGGAGTTCCTCGACCGGTTGGTTTCACTGGCCATCCCGCGTGTCCGCGACTTTCGCGGGCTGAATCCCAAGGGCTTCGACGGTCACGGCAACTACAGCCTGGGGCTGTCCGAACAGCTGGTGTTTCCCGAACTGAATCCCGACAAATTCACGCGGCCCCAGGGCATGAACATCACAATCGTCATTTCCGGCGATAGCGACGAAGAATCGCGCGAGCTGCTGACGCAGTTGGGCATGCCCTTCCGCAAAAGTGAATCGTCCGACCGCCGAGGCGCCGCCTAGTTCAAGTTGCGCGAGAAAACGTTCCACCTGGTGAGCATGAATCCGGCGCGGAGCCGGCCAGCTAACTGCAACAACACGAGACATCCGTATGGCGAGTAAATCGAAGATCGCGAAGGCACTGCGGCCGCCGAAGTTTTCGACGCGGCTGGTCCGTCGCTGTCGGCTGTGTGGCCGTCCGCGGGCGGTGTACCGCAAGTTTGGCATGTGCCGCATTTGTTTCCGCGAACTGGCCGACCAGGGCATGATTCCCGGCTGCCGTAAGTCGAGTTGGTAGAGGGCTGCTTTCCTGCCATGATGACCGACCCCATTGCTGACATGTTGACCCGCATCCGTAACGCGGTGCGCATCGAGCTGCAATTCGTCGATATGCCGACGTCCAAAGTGAAACGTGGCGTGGCCGACGTGTTGAAGCGCGAGGGCTATATCTGGGATTTCGAGGTACAGGCCGATCAGCCGTCAGATCACCTGCGGCTGAACCTGAAGTACGGGCCCAACGGCGAACGCGTCATTCGTCACATCCGCCGGATCAGCAAGCCAGGTCGGCGCGTCTACAGCGGAGCCTCGGACCTGCGGCCGATCCTGAACGGGTTGGGGATCTCGATCGTCAGCACCAGTCGCGGCGTGATGAGCGATCGCGAGGCGCGGCAGCAGAACGTCGGCGGTGAAGTGCTGTGCGAGGTTTGGTAGGGAAACGGCCAACGTCACCAGATGCTCTGAACACTTAACAAGACAAGTAACGTCGCCATGTCGCGCATCGGCAAAAAACCCGTCCCGATTCCCTCCGGCGTGAAGGTCGCCATCAGCGGCCGCCAGATCAACGTCGAAGGTCCCAAAGGCAAGCTCGGCTTCGAACACCGGCCCGAAGTCGAAGTCGCCCATGATGACGAGGCCAAGCAGCTCGTCGTCACCCGCAGCTCGGAGACGCGGCAAGCCCGGGCATTGCACGGGCTGACGCGGGCGCTGGTCAACAACATGGTCGAGGGCGTGAGTAACGGCTACGAGCGGCGCCTGGAGGTGGTCGGCGTTGGCTATCTCGCGGCAGTCAACGGGAAACAACTGCAATTGCGCGTGGGATTTGCCAACGAAGTGCACAAGACGATCCCCGACGGGCTCAATGTGACCTGTCCAGATCAGAACCACATCGTCGTGCAGGGCCCCGATAAGCAGATGGTGGGCCAGTTCGCGGCCGAAGTCCGCGCCGTCCGCAAACCAGAACCCTACAAGGGCAAAGGCATTCGTTACGAAGGCGAGCAGGTACGCCGCAAGGCCGGCAAGGCCATGGCCAAGTAGTGCCACGCGTCGCAAGCCTTTGCAGTCGTCACTGACGAAATCGTTCGCACCAGCATTACGAACATGAGCACGAATAAGCGTCTGAAACTACAGCGGAGGCGGCGACACCGACGGGTGAGCAACAAGCTGCGCGGCGGTCCCGATCGCCCCCGGCTGAGCATCTATCGCAGCCACCAGAACATTTCGGCCCAACTGATCGACGACTTGGCCGGACGCACGATCGCCTCGGCCAGCACCGCTGAAAAGGAAATCTGCGGCAGTTACGGCGGCAATGCAGCAGCAGCCGGACTGGTGGGCAAGACGATCGCCGAGCGGGCCCAGGCGGCCGGCGTGAAACAAGTGCGCTTTGATCGGGGGCCCTACAAATACCATGGTCGCGTCGCGGCGCTGGCAGATGCCGCCCGCGAAGGCGGACTCGAGTTTTAGCGAAAGGCCGCGTCAGCGCGGCGCAAGTGAGCAAGAGCACACCAAGAACAACACGTCTGGCGGAAGGCCAAAGCCGGGAGCGAGTGCAACGTGGCGAATGAATCCACACGAGGAGAGCTGATCGACAAGGTCGTGAAGATCAAACGCTGCGCCGCCGTCGTGAAGGGTGGCCGCCGTTTCAGCTTCGCGGCGATGGTCGTGGTGGGCGACGGCCGCGGTCGCGTCGGCTGGGGCTACGGCAAAGCCAACGAAGTGCCGCCCAGCGTCGAAAAAGCCGTGAAAGAAGCACAGCGCAGTCTGATCGACGTCCCCATTACCGAAGACGGCACGATCCCCCACACTGTGAAAGGCCGCTTCGGTTCGGCGCTGGTCGTGCTTGTGCCCGCTTCTCCGGGCACGGGCGTCATCGCCGGTGCCAGCGTGCGGGCCGTTTGCGAGGCGGCCGGAATTCACAACATCCTCACCAAGTCGTTCGGCTCGCCCAACCCCGTTAACCTGGTCAAGGCCACGATCGCCGGTCTGGAATCGATGCGGACGCGCGACGAAGTCGAGCGGCTGCGCGGAGTCACGCTGTCATGAACCTCGACGATGTCCATCGCGGCATTAACAAACACCACAAGCGCCGTCGCATCGGTCGCGGAGTCGGCAGCGGGTACGGCAAGACGTCGGGTCGCGGCCACAAGGGGCAGGGCTCCCGCCGCGGCTTCAGCATGTTGACCGTCTTCGAAGGCGGGCGCATGCCGCTGGTGCGTCGCATCCCCAAACGCGGTTTTCACAACCAGTTCGCCGACGTCGTCTTCGCCGTCAACGTCGGGCACCTCGATCGCTGGTTTAACGAAGGTGACGAGGTTTCGCCCGAGGTGCTCGCCAAGCGCGGATTGGCCCCCAGCCGGTTCGACGTGCTGAAAATCCTGGGTGAAGGTAAGCTGACGAAGCGTCTGAAGATATCGGCTCACAAAGCAAGCAAGAGCGCACGCGAGAAGATCGCGCAAGCCGGTGGTGAACTCGTCGAGTTGACCGGCCCGGCGCCCGTCGGCAAGGCACGATCGTCCGCGTCGAAGGATTGACCGGCAAGTTCGCGTCGCGGTCGCCATGCGTTCGGCGAGTTTGCCCGGCGGATGAACGCTCGACGGTGACCGCCGTCTCTTAAGCAGCAGAGGACGGATCGCGCATGTGGGAAAAAATCCGCGTCGTATTCACCATCCCAGAGCTGCGTAAGAAGATCTTCTTCACGCTGGCCCTGCTTGCCGTCTATCGGGTCGGCTACCAGATTCCGCTGCCCATCGTCGATCAGACGGCCATGACCCAGATGTTCGAAGAGAACGCCGGGTTGGCCGACGTGGTGAAGCGGGTGGCCGTCTTTAGCGCCAGCGCGCTCAGCCAGAGCACGATCTTCGGGCTGGGCATTATGCCGTACATCTCGGCCTCGATTATCTTCCAGTTGCTCTCCAGCGTCTGGAAACCGCTGGAAGAGTTGCGCAAAGAGGGAGAGACGGGGCAGAAAAAGATCAACGAGTACACGCGGTACGCGACCGTCGTAATCTGCTTCGGTCAAAGCTGGTTTTATGTCTCGTGGCTGGCCGCCAACGGACTGGTGCAAGATGAGTTCGCCGCGGCCGATGGTTCACTGGGCTTCGGCTGGCACTTCATCGCTGTCACGACGATGACCGCCGGCACCGTGTTCCTGATGTGGCTGGGCGAACAGATCGACGAGTTCGGCATCGGCAACGGCATCAGCCTGCTGATCATGGCCGGCATTCTCGCCGAGATGCCCGGCGCTGGCCTCACGCTGCTCGAGCCGATCATCAAGAACGGCCTGGTGCTGGGTGGCGGCTCGGGCGCCGTGGGCGTCGAGACGTTGGTCGTGCTCGTCGCGCTGTTCGTGGGAGTGGTAGCCGGCGTGGTCTTCATCACCCAGGGACAGCGTCGGATTCCCACGCAGAGCGCCAAACACGTGCGTGGGCGGCGCGTGTACGGTGGCGGTCGCCAGTATTTGCCGCTGCGGGTCAATCAGGCGGGCGTCATGCCGATCATCTTCGCCAGCAGCCTGCTAATGTTCCCCTGGATCTTGTTCCAGGCCCTGGCCGCCGCCAATCCTGGCGCGACGTGGCTTGGCGCACTGGAGCGGACCTTCGGCAACCCATCATCGTTCCTTTACAACCTGATGTATGTCGTGCTGATTTACTTCTTCTGCTACTTCTGGACGGCCATCACTTTCAACCCCAAAGACATGGCCGACAATCTCAAGAACTACGGGTCGTTCATTCCCGGCTACCGTCCCGGCAAGCGCACCTCCGACTATCTCGAACGGGTCATGGTGCGGATCACCTACGTCGGCGCGGGGTTCTTGGCGCTGGTGGCCATTCTGCCAACCATCGTCAGCACGTCGGTGGGCATCGACATGCAATTGGCCAGCTTTTACGGCGGAACCGGGCTCTTGATTGCGGTCAGCGTGGCGTTCGACCTGGTGCAGAAGATTGACAGTCACCTGGTGATGAGGAATTATCGAGGACTGCTCGAATAGCCACTCACCCATTTGGCCATTGTCGCGCCAGAGTATCGGCAGCGATCGCTGCCTCTTACGCGACCGCGGTCCAAGTGGAATTTCGCACCATGATGCTCGTCTTCATCGGACCGCCGGGCGCCGGCAAAGGCACGCAGGCACAAAAGGTCGTCGATCACACACGCATCCTGCACCTGTCTACCGGTGACATGCTCCGCGCCGCGGTCAAAGCCGGCACCCGCGTCGGCAAGCTGGCCAATGAGTATCTCTCCTCCGGCCAACTCGTCCCCGATCCAATCATCCTGCAGATTGTCGGCGAGCGACTTGCCGAACCGGACTGTGAAGCGGGCTGCCTGTTCGACGGCTTTCCCCGCACACTGACGCAGGCGCGCGCACTCGACGAGTCACTTGCGCAGCGTGGCACGCCGCTGGCCGCCGTGCTCGAACTGCGCGTAGATGACGACGAGTTGGTCGGACGCCTCGCCGCCCGCGGACGCGACGATGACAAGCCCGAGGTCGTACGCCGACGGCTCAAGACGTATCACGAGCAGACGGCGCCGCTGGTCGGTTACTACGAAGAACAGGGAATCCTCCGTCCCATCGATGGAACCGGGACGCCCGATGAGGTCTTCCTCCGCATTGCGGGCGTGCTCGACGCGCTCGTTTCCAACTGAGCTCAGCGTTGCCCCGGCGTGCTGAGCCTGCCGAGAGAAAAGAGCCACCGGCGTGCAAACATTGCGATCGCCAAGAGAGATCGGCCTGATGCGCGAGGCCGGCGCCGTCGTCTGGCAAGCGCATCAACTGGCCGTCAAGATGATCCGTCCCGGCGTGACGACGGCCGAAATCGACGCGGCTGTGGAAGAGCATTTTGAGCGAAACAACGCCATCCCTCTCTTCAAAGGCGTGCCGGGCAAGGTTCCCTTTCCGGCCGTCACGTGTATTTCCGTCAATGAAGAGGTCGTGCACGGCATTCCCGGACCTCGCGTGCTTAAAGAAGGCGACATCATCAGCATCGACACCGGCTGCAAGCTCAACGGCTGGTGCGGGGATTCGGCATTCACGCATCCGGTGGGCCAAATCGATCCCCGCATCGCTGAGCTGCTCGAGGTCACCCGTGGCGCCCTGCATCTGGCGATCGAGCTGATGGGCAAGCTCTCGATGTGGAGCGAAGTCGCCCAGCGGATGGAAGAATACGTCAAGGATCACGATCTCTCCGTGGTCGAGGTATTCGTCGGGCACGGCATTGGCCGCGAAATGCACGAGGAACCGCAGGTGCCCAATTTCGCCAGCGCGCAGTTTCGCCGCCGCGGGGACTTCCGGCTCGAGCCCGGGCTGGTCATCGCCATCGAGCCGATGGTGAACATGGGCACCAAGCGGGTTGAGCCGCTGCCCGACCACTGGACGCAAGTCACCCGCGACCGCAAGCCGAGCGCCCACTTCGAACACACAGTGGCCATGACCGAAGACGGCCCCTACGTGCTGACCGCCGGCCCCGAGGGGCAATTGGCATGATCGCCGCCGGCGTCTCAGCCCATTCGCGGCCTCAAAGCGGTCCGCGGCTCGCGTATTCAGGGACCTTTGGACTCGCCTCGACCGCAGCCCATGAACGGCCGAACTGCCACCTCCGGTTCCGAGTCTGCCGCCGGGCGACGAGAATCCCGCCGAAGCCTCGCGAATCGGCCGCCCAGGGCTTGCGGATCGGTCTGCAACCCCTCTATATTTAGGGGCTTGGAAAAAGCCGGGGATGACGGTTCGTGAGTGCCATGAAAGTCCGCGCCAGCGTCAAGCGCATTTGTGACCACTGCAAGATCGTGCGGCGGCGCGGCGTCGTGTACGTCGTCTGCCGCTCCAACCCACGCCACAAGCAGCGGCAGGGCTGATCGCGCCGAGCGGGGTCGCTCGCGCCGGGTCGCCCGCCTGCCGACTGGAAGCACACGTTGGTAAGGCGGTCAGCATCCGCGTCGGGTCGCCTGCTCCAGCAGCGACAACACGGTTCGCAGTCGGTGCCGGGGACAACGCTGACGTGCACTCGGGCCGCCTGGCAACGAATCGAATAGCCACCTTACAGACAGCCACCTTTCTCGCTGAGACTTGGCTCACTGGAGCTTGATCGCGATGCCGCGACTACTGGGTGTTGATATTCCGAACGACCGGCCGACCGTCGTCGCGCTGACGTACTTGTACGGCGTTGGCCCTCGCATCGCGCGGCAGTTGTGCCATCAGGCAGGCATCTCGCCACAGACTCGTGCGCGTGATCTGGCGGAAGACGAAGTCGCGCGTTTGGCCACGCTCTTGGACAAAGACCACGTCGTCGAAGGCCAGCTTCGTCGGCAGACGGCACAAAACATCGCCCGCCTGCGCGACATCGGTTGCTACCGCGGCATTCGCCATCGCCGCAGCCTCCCGGTTCGTGGCCAGCGAACACGCACGAACGCCCGCACGCGTAAAGGCCCCAGAAAGACGGTCGCCGGCAAGAAGGGCGTCAAAGACCTGCGCTAGTGTTGAGCGTGCGACAGGCGCGGTCGGATTGGGAACAAACAACAGACAAGCAACGTCGATCGTCGGAGAGTAGGACACGTGGGAAAGTCGAAACGTCGCAAGGTCCGCCGCAACGTCAGCGTAGGCATCGCCTATATCAAGGCGACGTTCAACAACACGACGGTGACCATTACCGACACCAAGGGCGACACGCTCTGCTGGGCCAGCGCCGGGACGTCGGGCTTCAAGGGCAGTCGCAAGAGCACGCCCTACGCCGGACAAAGCGCAGCCCAGCAAGCCGCCGAGAAGGCTGCCAAGTTCGGCATCCGCGAGGTGGAAGTTCGCGTTCGAGGACCGGGGAGCGGACGCGAAAGCGCGATCACGGCGCTGCAGGCGGCCGGGCTGACGATCAAGTCGATCGAAGATTGCACGCCCTTGCCGCACAACGGCTGCCGTCCCCCCAAGAAACGTCGCGTGTAAGAATCACACCGTCCGCCTGACGCAACAGGCCGGACGTCAGTCACACATTCGTAACCAACTGCATCGAGTCGTAAAAACATGGCGCGGATTACCGGACCAGTTTGCCGGCTTTGTCGTCGGTCGGGCATGAAGCTATTTCTCAAAGGATCGCGGTGCGATACGCCCAAGTGCGCGTTCGAACGCCGCGACATGCCGCCGGGTATGCAGCAATCGCGGCGGCCCAAGGTCACCGACTACGGGTTGCACCTTCGTGAGAAACAAAAGGTCAAACACTACTACGGCGTGCTGGAAAAGCAGTTCCGCCGTTATTTCGCACAGGCCGAACGGGCGCGGACCAACACGGGCGATGAATTGATGAGTCTGCTCGAGCGCCGCTTGGACAACGTTGTGCATCGGCTCGGCTTTGGCCTGAGCCGCGCTCAGGCCCGGCAGCTTGTCTCGCACGGACACATTACCGTCAACGGGCGCCGTGTCGATGTGCCCAGTGCGTTGGTGCGGCCCGGTGACGTGATCCGCGTGAAGAACCGTAAGAACAGCTTGCGTCTGGTGACGGCCAATCTCGCCGAGGAAACACGGCCCGTGCCTGATTTCCTTAGCCGGTCCGAAGGCGCATCGCCGGAAGGCCAGGTGCTCCGCGCACCCGAGGCCGAAGACGTGTCGATCCCGGTGCAGACACAGTTGATTATCGAGTTGTGCTCCAAATAGCGGTCGTCACTGCAGCGGCAGGAAGGCCGCTCGGGACAGAGATGAATCCAGCGCGAATGCGGCGGCGTCCACCGAGTCCCCGGATGTGCCCAGCGCCTGCCGCTTGAACCCAAGGAGGCCCCTTATGCGTATTCGTTGGCGCGGTCTCGAACTTCCCAGCCTGGTTACCTGCGATCGAGAGTCTTTGACTCCGACTTACGGTCGGTTCATTGCCGAGCCGTTCGAACGCGGCTTCGGTTCGACCGTCGGTAACAGCCTGCGCCGTATCCTCCTTTCCAGTTTGGAGGGAAGCTCGGTCACTCAGATCAAGGTGCACGGCGCACAGCACGAATTCACCACTCTGCCTGGCGTCGTCGAAGACATCGCCGACGTGGTGCTCAACGTCAAGTCGCTGGTGGTCAAAAACCACAGCGAGCAAACCAAGGTGATTCGCATCGAAAAGAATAGCAAGGGCGTTGTGAGCGGCGCCGACATCGAGACTGACGAGTCGGTTGAGATCGTCAACCCCGATCACGTCATCGCCACGCTGACTGACGATGTGCCGTTCGTCATGGAAATGGTCGTCGAAAACGGTCGGGGCTACGTGCCCGCGCATGAACACAGCTCGCAAGATCAAGAGATCGGCATCGTACCGGTCGATGCGATCTTCAGCCCTGTGGTGCGTGTGCGGTACGAGGTCGAGGAAACCCGTGTCGGTCAAAAGACGAACTACGACAAGCTGACGCTCGAGGTCTGGACTGACGGCACCGTCGGCCCCGAGATGGCACTGGTCGAGGCGGCCAAAATCCTCCGCAAGCATCTCAATCCGTTCATTCAGTACAGCGACCTCGGTTCAGCCGTCCACGGCGAGGCGCGGGCAGCAGGCCTCGGCAATCCCGATCAGGATTTGGAGGCCAAGCTCAATATGAGTCTGGCCGAACTCGATCTGTCGGTCCGCGCGACTAACTGTTTGGAATCGGAAAACATCAACACCGTTCGCGACCTCGTCAGTCAGACGGAAGATCAACTGCTCGAAGTTCGCAACTTCGGCGATACGACGTTGCAAGAAGTCGTCGAGAAGCTCACCATGCTCGGCCTGCGGCTCGGCATGCGCGTGCCCACGCCCAGCGCCGTCTGACCTACTCAACCAAGACCACTCTCGCTGCAGAAACCTACCATCATGCGACATCGACGACGTGGACGCGTACTCGGTCGGGCTCCCAGCCATCAGCGGGCCATGTTGCGCAATTTGGCCAGTAGTCTGTTCATCACCGAAGACGACTTCGACGATGGAGACGGTCAACCCAAGGTCCCCGGGCGCGTCGTCACGACGCTGGCCAAAGCCAAAGAGGTTCGCCCACTCGTCGAAAAGTGTGTCACCATCGCCCGAAAAGGGATTCGCGCCGAAGAGGCGGCCGCCGAGTTCGGCACCGACGCGGAAAAGCAGACCCCGGAATGGCGGGCTTGGAGACAGAGCGATCGCTGGCAACAGTGGGCAGCCGCCATGGCACCGGCTGTCGCCGCCCGCAGGCGCGCCGTGCAGTTGCTCGGCGATAAGCGTGCCGTGCGGATTCTTTTCGAAGAGGTTGCCCCACGCTTCGTCGACAGGCCCGGTGGCTACACCCGCATCGTTCGGCTGGCCACGCCGCGACTCGGAGACGCGGGCACCCGCGCCGTAATCGAATTCGTCGGCCGCAACGATCGAGTCGTTCAACGATCGGCCGCGCCCGCCATCGAAGACGACGACACCGCCGGAGACGAGGAGGAATAGCCTCCTGTCCGGAATAGCGGACCGGTCTGCCTCACGGAGTCCCGACGTGAAGGCTGTCTCTTCCGGCCCAGCAGTTCGCGACTTCGATTTCACCGCCCACATGCGGGCGCTTTGCGCTGATATCGCGGCCCGCATGCCCGCGCTGGCACACGTCGATGTCTCCCGCATGGCCATCACCTGGGCCCGAGCCCGGAAGCCGGTCCGCCACGGGCTGCAAGCATCGCTGACACCGCTGCGTTTCGCGGGCGGCAAGCTCGTCGACGAGCGACAGGGACGTCGCTGGACGATCCAGCGCGTCTACGATGCGACGGGCCGCGAGATGCTCTACATCCTCGCGTTCTACCTGCCGAGGTTCTTGGAACTTCCTTTCGATGAGAAGCTGATCACCGTCTTCCACGAGCTATGGCACGTCGGCCCTGATTTCGACGGCGACATCCGCCGGCACGCCGGCCGTTGCTACGCTCACAGTGGCTCCCAGCGCGGTTACGACGACGCCATGCGGGTGCTGGCCAACGAGTACCTGACGCTCGACCCTCCTGAAGAGTCCATCGCCTTTCTGCGATTGAGCTACCACGAACTGTGCCAGCAATACGGCGGCGTCGTGGGACAACAGATATCTCGGCCCAAGCTGGTGCCCTGCTAGCAATCTCAACCACGCATCGTGGTGCGCCCGGCATACAGCCGCATTGACCCGTCACCGCGCAGCGGATACCGTCTCGGCCCTCTTCTCCTGCGTCTTTTCCCGTCGCGCTCATGTCCCTTTCGCTGTTGTCTCCGCTGCGCCGTGGTGCGCCGCCGTCTGCCGGTCTGTCCAGACCTGCCAAGCGTCGCCTGCGCGCGGCCCCTTCGACCGTGGCCGGCTGTCTCTTGCTCGGCGTGGCGTTGATCGTGGCGACCGCGCTGGGCTGTCGCCGGCTGCCACGGCATGCGGATGCATCGATTCTTGCGCGTCCTGTGATGCCGGCGGATACGTTCGTGTTGGAACTTTACACGGTTCGCCTTTCGCCGCACGCCGGCGAGTACCTCCAGATGTGGACGCACGTCGACGAGCATCGCATCGCGACACCACTTCGCCAGCGTCTCTACCGCAACGGCCTGCGTGCAGGCATCGTGACGGGGCCCTTGCCGCCCGAACTGGAGCGCCTGCTGCAACTCTCGGACGAACCGGCCGCAGAGGCCGGCGAGCAGCAAGTCGTTGCGGTGGACGAACCGGCGCAAGTGCGGATGCGGCGTTTGCAAGTCGCATCGGGAAAGCCCGCCAAGATTCAAACGGCACCACTCGCCGAAACACTGCATGTGCTGCTGGCCGACGAGAAGGGTGTCCGCGGCGGGACGTACTCCCAAGCGCAGCCCGCCTGGGACGTGCGTGGCTACGCCGAGGCCAACGGCGCCGTCAGGCTCAATCTGGCGCCGGAAATCGAACATGGCGAGGTGCAACGCCAGTGGGACGCCAGCGACGGCATGATGTTCTTGAAACCGGGCCGCCCCAAGAAAGCGTTCGACCAGTTGCGGATCGGAGTTGATCTCCTGCCCGGGCAATTGTTGGTCGTAGGTTGCATTGCGGGACGCGAAGGTAGTCTGGGCGACAAGCTGCTGGCGACCAACGCCGCCGAAGCCGACCAGCACACGTTACTGGCCATCCGTCTGGCGCAGGCTCCAGAAGCCGCGCTCTTCGCTGAAGCGAGTGAAGGGGACGAGACCGCAGACGTCGCGGTCGCCGGTCAGTAGTCAACCGGCGTTACCACACGTCGGCCGCAGCAACTGCCTGCGCGGCCGCCAGCTCAGTCGATTTTGGCCGCAGCTCCAGGCCGACGTAGTCGCGGTAGCCGAGATCGTAGGCTTCTTGGAGCACGCGATTGTAGTGCACTTCACCGGTGCCCGGCTCGTTGCGCCCCGGGTGATCGGCGAATTGCAAGTAACCGACCTGGTCGAAACCGTCGCGCAGGCGACCGCACAGATCACCCTCGCTGATCTGCATGTGATACAGATCCCAGTTGATCTTCACCTGTGGTGAGTCGACCTCCCGGCAAATCCGCACGGCATCGGGACTGCCATACAGGCAGTGGCCCTTGTGGTCGACGCGAATGTTCATCGGTTCGAGAATCAACATCACCTGGTGCTCTTCCGCGATGGGAGCGGCCCGCTTGAGCCCGACGATGATCTGTTCGTGCATTTCGGCTTGCGACATGCCCGGCTGATCGTCGCCGCCGACAACCGTCATCTTGTCGCAGCGCAGCTTCTTGGCCACTTCGCAACTAGCGGCGATCTCTTCGACGAATCGGTCGTGGTTCTTGGGGTTGTTCAGCCCGGGGCGAAATCCCCAGGCGGTGAACTGCGCGATGGCGATGCCGAGTTCCTCGGAGAGCTCGGCGATCTCATCGATGTTTTTGCCCCGCCAGGGCCAGAACTCGAAGGCCGGAAATCCATAGGCGGCGGCCATCCGGATTCGCTCGGCGAACTTCTCCTTGCGCCACCACATTTCCACGTTCACGGCAAACCGGGTATGTGGGGTCTTGCCCAGCTCGCTCGCGTCGGCCGCCGCGCTGTCTTGCGCCGACACAGCTTTCGCCGCGACACCACCGGCCAACGCCGCCCCCGTGGCCGCGGCTCCCAAGAAACGACGGCGATCGACGGCGCTCATCGACGAAATCCCCCAACAATGGAAATGTTCATAGCGCAGGTATGCTGGCGATTCTAGTCAGCCCGGCGGCGCGAAGCCACGCGCTCAGAAGCTCGTGGTCGGGCTTACCAGTTCAGCCCGAACTTATCGCCGCCCGACGCGCCACCGATACCGCCCCGCAGATTGCGGTCGGATGCTTTGCGTTTCTTCTTGGCAGGCTCTGGCGGAGTGTCTGCCGCTGCCGGCGTTTTCTTTGCGCTGACCGGCTTGGGCGTGAGCGCCTTGAGGGAAAGGCCGATCCGCTGTGCCTGGCGATCGACGGAGAGCACCTGAACTTCCAGTTCCTGGCCTTCCTCGAGCACGTCGCTGGTGCGGAACACGCGATGGTGCGCCAGCTCAGAGATATGAACCAGTCCTTCGACGCCGGCTTCCAATTGCACGAACGCCCCGAAGTCGGCCAGCCTGGTCACGCAGCCCTTGGCTTTCGAGCCGGCAGGATACTTCTGCTCGGCCTGGTCCCAGGGGTTTTCGATCAGTTCCTTCATCCCCAGCGCGATCTTGCCCGAAGCGGGATCGACCTTGAGGACCTTCACCTTCACGGGCTGCCCGACTTCCAGCACTTCGCTGGCGTGTTTGACGTGGGCCCAACTCAACTGGCTGATGTGCACCAACCCGTCGATTCCACCCAGGTCGATGAACGCGCCAAAGTCGGTGATGCTGCGGACCGTGCCCTCGCGAATCTGTCCCGGCGCCAGCTCTTCGCGCAACTTTTTTCGCTGCTCTTCGCGCTCGCGTTCCAAAACGGCGCGGCGACTCAAGATCAGCCGACGACGGCGCGGCTTGACCTCGGTGACCAGGCACGTCCACTTCTCGCCCACGCACTGCGAGAGGTCTTCGATGCGGTACATGGCCACCTGGCTGGCGGGAACGAACCCTTGCAACTTGCTGACGTCGACTTCAAGCCCGCCTTTGTTGTGGCCGGTGACCACCGCTTCCACGAGCATCCCTTCGGCCACCTGCGACCAGTCGCCGACGGCCGCCGCGGCATCGAGGCGATTGAGCTCGTAGAGCCCGTCATCGGCGTTGAAGCGCTGCACGATCGCGTCGATCTTGGCGCCGATCTCGGGCGGTTCGGCGAACTGCTTCATCGGCACGACCCCTTGATGCCGGCCTCCCAGTTCGACGAACACGTGGTCCTGGTGCACGGCGGCAATCTGCCCTTCGAGACGCGTCTCTGGCGGCAGCTCGGCTTGCCCCGCCACCGCCGCGCCCGCATCCATCATTTGGTCGAGTGAGACGCCCGCCAGGGCAGCCTCGATTTCCTGGTCGACTTCGTGAGCCGATTGGCGCGTTGGCTTGGGCACCTTCTGGGGTCTAGCGCCGGAACCTGGCGACAGGGTGGCTGGTGCGGCACTCGCCGCAGGCGGAGGCGCAGCTTCACCCGTTGTAGCGGGCTGCTGGCCGGCTCCGCTGGCTTTCCCCTCACCAGGTTTCTTGCCTGCTTTCGGCTTGCGATTACGACCGCCACGACGGCGCGAGGATCGACGACCCGAATCTTGTTTTTTACCCGGCGCAGCGCCGCCGGGAGCATTGCGCTGCGAGCCGATCCGGATGCGTTCGTGCGGGCGCACGTCGGCCGTCGACTCACTCGTAGTGGCCAGCGCTTCTTCGCAACCAGTGGGCGAGGGCTGGGGTGTCGCCAACACGTCGGCAGAGACTTCCGTTGCCGGAGCGCTCGCCGCGATGTCGACACTTTGCACATCGAGCGGCGCGGACACGTCCGCAACGACGACAGACGTATCGACCGTCGAAGTCGCCGCCGTGTCCGATACCGAAGTCGAGCCGCTACCCTGAGACTCGTCGCGCGGCGTTTCCGCGGAAGCGGTGACGGACGCCGATGCATTCTCGGCGCCGTCTGCAGGGGTCGTGTTCGCTTCGCCTTGGGGATTCGCCTCTGGTTGCCCGGTCGCCGTCGTCGCGCCAGTTTTTGGCGGCGGCTGGTGGGCGTCTCCGTTGGTCATTAAGATGCCCTTGCTCGTTGAACCCCCCGTCGATCGACTGGCCGCTTGCGGGCGCGAACGCTCAGTGTAACAACGGTTTGGGGCATACGATACCCGTTTTCGCCGCCCCTCGCATCCGTTTCGCAAGCGTGGCCGTCCGATTTTTTTCGCCGGCAGGCGGAGTGGCCGAAAGTCGCAGGCGACTGGCGCCAGTCCCAGCAAATAGTTCGCAGCGGGTGTTTTCTTCAGTTTCCCAACGACATCGCCAAGAGACCATGTCCTCACCGGAATTCAATGCGTACAGCGAGGCTGTCGCCGCGTTGCTCGATCCCCCGCGCCTCAACGAGCTGGGACCGGGCAGTCCAAATCGTGCCGCGCAGGATCAACTCGACGCGTTGACACCTGAGCAGATCGTCGCCCCACACGCGGTGGCCGATCCCTCCATGGCGAGTGCCTGTTGCGCTGGCTTGTGGCTGTGGCACGATTTTCTCGACGAGTCGCACACCATCAGCCAGGCGATCCCCTCGCCGACGGGCAGTTTCTGGCACGGGATCATGCACCGCCGCGAGCCCGATGCCGGGAACTCCAAGTACTGGTTTCGCAAAGTCGGCGATCATCCCATTTTCGACGAGCTTTGCCAGACGGCGCGCGAACTTGCGGGCGCAGAACAGGACGCCGGCCGGCTCGATTCGGCGGCAAGATTCCTTGCCGACCAGCAGCAGTGGGAGCCGTTCGCCTGGATCGACTTGTGCGACGCAGCGCGGCGAGGTTTGAACGCCTGCGAAATGCTCTGCCGGCAGATTCAGCAACACGAATGGCGCCTGCTGTTCGACTTCTGCTATCGGCGCGCCGGTGGTCTCAACTGACACCAGTCGCAGCGCTTCGGCGGCTCACCTACAGATCTTCTTCACCGCCTTCCGCCGATGGCGGCGTGACACGGCTCCAGGCGAGGAGAATCGCAGCGACGGCCGCGTAGGCGAGCGCAATGCGTGGTGGCGACAGCGTGGCCATCGCTTCCGGCAGTTGGAGATCGCGCCAGGGCAACAACATGCTGCCGTCGGGATACGGCGAGTGAATCACGCCGAAGAGGCTGAACACCGCCGCCACGCCAAACACGCAGGCCGCAGCCACCAAACGCCGGTCGATCAAAGTTGCCAAAGCAGAGGCCCACAGCAGGCTCGTGACGATGAAACCCGCCGAGAGAACACGCAGCGAGTAGAGCTGCGCTTGTAAGAGCGCATCCAGATCGTCGATCGACTTGCCGAGTTGTCCCAGCGCGTTGTTCACGTAGATCATGATCAGGTACGCCATCGCGGGCACACAGGCCAGAGCAACCGCTGGATAGTGACGGCTGGGCGTGGCGTGGTAACTCTGCGCGGTGATCTCCAAGCCGATGAAGATCAGGATCGGGAACACGGCGGGCCGGGGAATGATCGCATACATGTAGGCAAAGTAGCCCAACATGCCTGCCCCCCCGATGAATAACGCGGTGGCCAGCGTATAGGCGGCCCGACCGCCCATTGCCTTGTAGGCCGGGTGGCCGATATAGGGCGTGGTTTGGATCATCCCGCCACAGAAGCCGGCAGCGAGCGTGGCCATCGCATCGACGCCGATCACCGCTCGGGTATCGAATTCATCTCCGGCAGCAGCCGCACTCTCCGTGCAGTCGATTCCCCCCACCACTGCCGCCAGAGCGAACGGCAGTACGACGGGCAGGTAAGTCAGAGAGTCCTCTAGCACGTTCATCCACTGCAGCGATACCTGGGGGAGCAACAGCCCCAGGCGCGGCTCGAATGCCGCCGCTTCGAACGAGTCGGCCGAGTGGCCGAGCGTCCCGGTCCACGACATGGCGTAGTAGATCACCAAGCCGACAAGCAGCGCACCGAGAGCTCCCGGGATGTTGCCCGGCAGACGCACCCGGGCAATCAAGGTGGTGAGAATCACCGCCAAAGCGGCAAATCCGACGATCGGCATGTGCACGATCTCGAGCATCGGTAAAAAGCTGATCAGGACCAGCGCGATGGCCGCCAGCGAGCCCAATAAACCTGCGCGGGGCACCACGCGACGAATCCAGGAGGAGCCCAGCGAGCAGCACAACTTGAACAGGCCGCTCACCAACATCGCGCAAATGCCAATCTGCCAGGCGTAGAAGGCCGCCACTTGGGGGTCGCCGCTTTCCTCGCGGGCGGCCAAGAATGCGGGCCCGATCACGAAAAACACCATGCCGAAGGTGCTCGGCGTATCGAGCCCCAGAGGCATGGCCGTGATATCTGTGCGGCCAGTTCGCCTGGAGAGTCGGAAGGCCATCGCGCAGAAGGCCAGATCGCCGACCAATACCCCCAGAGCGGTGCCCGGGATCATGTACGTCAGGGCAAAATTTGCATCCAGACCGTACGTCCCCACCAGCAGGCTGACCATGAGCACCATCACGGCCACATTGTCTAACATCAAGCCAAAAAAGGCGTTAACGTCGCCGGCGGTGGCCCAGGCGTAGCGCTTCACGGGTCAGAAGTCAAGCGGAGGCACGGTAGTTGCAAATGTAGGGCTTGTGAGTCTACGGCGGCGGCAAGTCGCCTGTCAATTTGGCAGATCGAGCGTCACATCAACCAATTCGGTGTCTCGGGCAGTCGGCAGTGCTAGACTGCGGTTCGCAAAGGAGAGGCACGCAGGCGGAGACCTTCGGGCGAGATTTTTTTCGCTCCTGGTGAACCCTCCTGCGTACTAGTCGTAGCAAATGATGAGCAGCACGATCCAACACGGGACAGCGCATCGATCGCAACCCCTGAATCTCGAACGACATAGCGATGAAGAGCTGCTGCTGCACTACCGCAGCACGGGCGATCGCCGGGCGTTCGATCAGTTGGTGCATCGATACGAACGTGAGCTGTTCAGCTACCTGCAAAGGTATCTGGGCGACACCACACTCGCCGAAGACGCCTTTCAGCAGACCTTCCTCCAGGTCCACCTGAAAGCCGATCAATTCGACGAGAATCGCCGGGTGCGTCCGTGGCTATACACAATCGCCACGCATCAGGCGATCGATGGACAGCGGCGCAACAAGCGGCACCGCATGGTCAGCCTGGACCGCCGTGCAGGGAGCGATGACGACGATCACGTTGGCAGCCTGATCAACTTGCTCGAAAACGACGAGGTGGGGCCTGTCGCCGCTCTGGAACAATCGGAGCGGACCAACTGGGTACGCAAGGCCGTTGCTTCGCTGCCCGAGCAACTTCAGGCTGCCGTGCATCTGATTTACTATCAGGGGTTGAAATACCGCGAAGCGGCCGACGTGCTCGCCATTCCAGTGGGGACTGTCAAGAGCCGACTGCACGCGGCCATCCGCAAACTCAACGAGGCGTGGAAACGCGCCGACCGGTCGGGGGACGATTAGCGCGATGCGCGACGAATTGCTCGGTTATCTGCTCGGCGCGTTGGAGCCATCCGAACAACAACGCGTCGAAGAGCAATTGAAAGACGATCCGGCCCTCCGCCAAGATCTGGCCACGCTCGAGCGCGGGCTGGCCCTGCTGGAGTGCGAGAGCGCTGACTGTGCTCCTCCCGCCGGGCTGGCAGTACGGACCTGCCGCTTTGTCTCCAGTCAGACGGTCGTGCGACCGCAAACGGCCGCCGGCGGCGCGGCGCGTTACGGCGTCGGACGCTGGACGATGCAGGATCTCGTGGTCGCGGCAGGCATCTGCATCGCCGCCACGTTGCTGCTGTTTCCCGCGATCCAAAACAGCAAGTTCAACGCGCGGCTGGCCGCCTGCCAGAGCAACCTCCGCACGATTGGCAACGCGCTGTTGCAATACAGCAGTCGCCACGGGAACTTTTTCCCCAACGTCACGCTCGCCGGGCAGGCCGCCACGGCCGGGATCTTTGCTCCCCGCTTGCTCGACAACGGCTATCTCGATTGCCCGCAGCACTTGGTTTGTCCCGGCGCAGACGTAACTGCCGACGACGCGTTCCAAGTGCCCAGTTGCCGCGAGCTGCAAGAGATGGAACGCGACCAGTACAGTCGCCTGGCCAAGTTGCTCTCGGGGAGTTACGGCTATTCGCTGGGCCATATCCAAAACGGGCGGTACTGTACGCCCAGAAATCAGGGCCGTTCGACGTTCGCGGTCCTGTCCGACCGTCCGAATCATTTGGCCGCCGGCTTCCGCAGCGACAACCACGGCAGCCGCGGCCAGAACGTGTGGTTCGAAGATGGACACGTCGCGTTCTTCGTCGACGACATCGTCGGCGATGAGACGTCCGACACGTTCGCCGATCGTTTCTTCTGCAACGACAACGGCGACGTCGCGGCGGGAACCCATCCGAACGATTCGGTGATTGGCACCAGCGGTTGCTGCCCGAAACTCGACGCCGTCTCGGCATCGGCCAACTAGTGCTCCGTCAACACGTAATTGTCGGGTGCGAGCCGTTCGACGGAGCACTAGCTTGTTGTTTGCGCCAAAGCACTTGCGTCTTTGGCGATCGTTGCGCGTCGCCCGACTGAATCGGGCAGACGCTCCACTAGCTAGCGCATCGCAGTAGCAGTGCTGGCATCTTTTCCCTGCGGCGTTGGTGGCGATCGTCGGTACGCTCGCCCCTCCGCGTGCTTCGACACCCCCTTTTGGAATCCGTCTGGCTCGTGCGCGCGACTGCGAACTAGAATCCCGCCCTCGACGCGTTTCTACGCCCCCAAAACTCGGCCCGGGTCTGGACAGCGCCCGCTTTGTTTCAGAGTGGCGCGCCGGCCCGCGATTCCAGTGACTCTCGCCCGCCGACGATCGATTGGCCTGCTCGCGCTGGCGGTACTCGCGCTGGCGCCGCGTCTGGTGCTGGTTGGCTTGCTTGCGCACGCCGGCCATGTGCCGTACGCGTACGAGCACGGCGTGATTGCCGAGAATCTCGCCACCGGTCGCGGTTTCGTGATCGAGTTCTTGGGCAGCGAAGGGCCGACTTCGCAACAGGGCCCGTTGTATCCGGCAGCGCTTGCCATCTTCTATCGGCTGTTCGGAGTCGGCTCGAACGCCGCGCTAGTGACGATGCAGCTCGTGCAGTGCCTGGCGGCGAGCGTGACGGCCGTCTGTGTGGCTTTGCTCGGATGGTCGTGGTTTCCCCGCTATCCCATCGCCGGTTGGCTGGCAGGTCTCGTCGCCGCGCTTCACCCGACGCACATCTATGCCGTCACACACATTCAAGTGGTTGTCTGGGTGACGATGCTGTTGGCGGTGATGTTGGTGCTCGTTTCTGCGCCGGCAGCGCGGCACCGCATCGTCTACGGCATCGGTGCCGGCTTGGCCGCCGGAGCGCTGGTGCTCTGCGAACCGATACTCGCGCTGGCCGTTCCGCCAGCAGTGCTGCTGTATGGATTGCGTCATGGCAACGGCGACCACGTGATTCAAAGTCTGCTTCGCGTTGTCTTCCGTGCCGCGTTGGTCGGGGGCGTCTGTGCGGCGGTCCTCGCACCGTGGATCGGGCGGAACTGGCACGTGCACCGGGAACTGGTGTTCGTCAAATCGACTTTCGGCTACGCCTTCTGGCAAGGGAACAACCCGCTCAGTCAGGGCACAGACAAGATCCCCACGCGCGAAGCGCTCGCGGATCGTCGCGCGCACGATGGCACCGTCGCGCAACGTCTGGCGGCGCTGCAGGAATCGCGACTGGCAGCGCACTACATCGACGATGTGGCGCTCACATCAGCGGACTACACACAACTCAGCGTGCTCGGCGAACCCGCCCGCAGCCGCGAGTTGGGGCGTCGCGCCCGGCAATTCATTACTGACAATCCGAGCGCGTATGTTCGCTTGTGCTTGCAGCGGCTGCGGTACTTCTTGCTCTTCGATCAGACGAACCCCAAAGCGGCCGACCCTATCTACAAGGCTATGACGGTGAGCTGGCTGATTGTCGCGAGCGTGGGACTGCTGGCTTCGCTCCGTCACTGGCGCGTGCTGTGGCCCGCGTTTGTGATCTTTGCGGCAGTCACGCTGTTTCACACGCTGACCATTACCTCCGTGCGGTTCCGTCTCCCCATTGAGCCCTTGTCCTTTGTGTGGACGGCCGCCGCATTCGCCCCGGCGCTGCAACACGTCATCGCGGCGCTTCCGGCTCCGCGCTGGGCGGCCCCACGTCGCGATGCGACGCCTCAACCGCAACTGCACACGCTGCCGGATGGCGCTGCACCGGCGATCAGCCCCGCCGGCGAATCGCCCTATCCGCCGCTTCGCAAGGCGGGCTGAGCCAGCCGCGCGTCGATGTCGCTGGGAGGCGACGGCGGCACGCGTGATGTTGCGAATTCTCAACCGCCGGTCGCAGTTCCGGCTGGGCAGCTCCTCGAAGCCAACGCGCTAAGTCGCGCCTCGGCTGATACTTCGCGTCGTTTTCCCTGGGCAATGGCGATCCTCCGGCCCGCGGCATTGTGTTTGCCCTACTAACCTGCGGCGCGTTTGAGATCGCCACTGCCCCGAGAACACAACTCAGCGACGAGAGACGGCGGATGACAGCCCGGGACATGCTCGATTTGGCAACGCTGGTGGTGGCGAATGCTCGGGCCATCGTGCACGGACCGGGCAGCATTGCGGCGTCCGGGATCGAACAATACTGGACCGCCTCGAAGTGCCGGCTCGACCGCTGGGCCCGCGCGCTCAAACAGTTGAATTCCACACTCGGCCAGTCAAACGCCGCGCAGCAGCATTCGACTTCCCACGCCGTGTTGGAAGAGGTCTTCGTCGGCGAGGTGCTCACGCGGGTCTGCAACGGCGTGCTGTGTGCGCACGACGAGCTGCGCGACACACAATCGGCCGCGCCGATCGCACGGAGCGTGTTCATCGGGCATTTGGAAGCCCGGCACCGCGCGCTGCGACTGCTGCTGCGCGCGGCGGGCAGCGCCGCTGCGTGGACGACCGAAGTCGATCGTATTCGCCGCCGTGCCGAGCGGTGGACCGATCTGCTCATCGCCCACATGCTCGGGGCTTGCGACGGAACCGAGTTTGCGTTCGACGCCGATCGAACCCTGGCGCTGGCCGGCCAGCTCCGCGAGCGCGACAACGGTGCGGTCAGCGATGGCCATTTGCTGTTGGCCAGCCTCCGCTGCGCATTTCGGGATGTGCGGCTTCATCCGTCGCCCAATGCCGACCTGCAATCGCGGATCGCGGCCAGTATTCTGCACTGGTTTCCGGAATCGATGTTCGACGGCGCGGGCGTTCCCGTGGGCCCGAACATCGTCCGCTTGCTCGATGCCGCTCGTGATTCGACTCGGCCCCCGAGCGCAACCGATACGCGCGAGGCCTGCCCGGCTCCGGCGACGAGCGGCGACGTGCCACACATGCTCGACCGGCGGCGTCATTTTAGCTGACGTCGCGCGCGGAGAGCCTCTTCGACTCCCGGGCGACAGCTCACGACTCGGCACTTCGCAGCCGCGGATCGGTGGCCTCTTGCAGCCCTTCGCCGACGAGGTTGTAGGCCAGCACGGCAAGGAAGATCGCAGCGCCGGGAAAGACGATCAGCCACCAGAGCTGCAAGTTGGCACGTCCCGAATTGAGCAGCGTTCCCCAACTCGGGTTAGGCGGCGGCGCGCCGAACCCCAGGAAGCTCAGCCCGCTTTCGATCAGAATGGCGCCCGCAATGCCGAACGTGATGGGCACCAACACCGGGGCCAACGCGTTGGGCAGGATGTAGCGGAACATGATCCGCACGCGACCCACGCCGATGGCCCGTGCGGCGGTCACGAAATCGGCGCTGCGCAAGCGGATGAACTCGGCCCGGGCCAGTCGCGCGATGTCGGGCCACCGTGTGCAGCCCAACACCGCCATCATGTGCCAGATGGTGGGCTTTTCGATGATGGCGATGATGGCCAGGATCAAGACCAGCGCCGGCACGCAGAGCACGACTTCGATGGCGCGGCTGCAGACGATATCGACCCATCCGCCCAGATACCCGGCCAGTGCGCCGACGATGATGCCGATCGTCCCCGCGATGCCCATCGAGACGAAGCCGACCAACAGTGCAATCGTTGTGCCGTGAACCATCTGGGCGAACACGTCGACGCCGTATGAGTCCGTCCCAAACAAGTTGATTTCGTTCGGATTACCTTGATTGCCACTCGGATTGCCCGGGCGATCCTGCCACTCCCCCTCGCGCACGCGTCGATAAGGGTCTTGATACACGAGCGGCCAGATGGCCCAACTCTCCGGATCTTTCTCCTGCAAGTTGTTCGGGTACTCGCGCCGAAAGCGGTCGCGATAGAAGACGGGGTTTTCCCACTCGCGCTTGAAATAGCCCAGCGCCGGGAAGTAAATCTCACCCTTGTACTTGCAGACCACCGGCTTGGTGCCTGCAATTGCCGGCGCGAACAGCGCCACCAACCCCAAGAAGATGATGTACACCAACGCCAGCATCGCCAATCGCCGCCGCCGGAAGCGCAACCACACTTCGCTCCAGTAGCCGCGCGCCGGAGCGGCATCCGGAATCGTTTCGGCAATGTGCGGCGCCGGCGGAGACGTGCTCATGGTGGGCAGTTGATCGCGTGGCGGGTGAATGAAACCAACACAAGGACTTCGCAATTACGAGTAGCTGACGCGCGGATCGACCACGGCATACAGAATGTCTGCCAGCAGTTGGCCCAGCAGCGTGAGCACTGAAAACACGAGCACCAAACCCATGATCGTGGGATAGTCGCGGGCGGTGATCGACTCGAAGAACAGCCGACCCATCCCCGGCCAACTGAAGATTTGCTCCAGGATGATGCTGCCTGAGAGGAGTGTGGGCAGCGTGAGACCGATCATCGTCACCAGCGGAATCAACGTATTGCGAAATGCGTGGTGCACGATCACCTTCACCTCGCTCACACCTTTGGCCCGGGCGGTGCGGATGTAGTCCTGCTGCACGACCTCCATCATGTTCGAGCGAATGAAGCGGCTGTAATACGCCAGGCTGGCGTACGTGTAGCAGGTGACCGGCATGATGGAGTGCAGAAACACGTCGCGGACCTTTTCGCCGAACGTGAACGTCTCGTGCTGCTCGTCGTACATCCCCAACAGCGGCAGCCAGTCGTGCTGCACGGCAAACACAATCTGCAGCAACAGCGCCGCCACGAACGCCGGGAAGGAATAGAGCATGTAGAGCAGCGTGCTCATCACGCGCTCGTCGGTTTTTCCGGCCCGCACGGAAGCGTACAGCCCCATCGGAATTGAGAGCAGATACGCCAGAAAGAGCGACGTCAGCGACAACAGCAGCGTGGGACCGATGCGCTGCCCGATGAGCCACGAGACCGGCTGTTTCTGCAACAGCGACCGCCCCATGTCCAACTGCACGAGGTTAGCCAGCCAGATTCCGTAAGCCTGATACCACGGCTTGTCGAGACCGAAGATCGCCTCCATCCGCTTGATATCTTCCGGGTCGATCTTGCGGCTGGGGTCCATCAGCTCCAGCGTCAACGGAGAACCCGGCATGCTGCGGATCAGCGCGTAGACGATGCACGTGATGAAGAACAACGTCATCAGGCCGATCAGAACACGCCGGACGATGTAACTCAGCATGCGTCTTTCGGCCGGAGCGAGTGCCAGAGTCTAGATCGCGAAATCCGTTTCGACCATTCGGCCGCGCGCGAGACGCCCCTCAATCGATCGCGCGCCACATCCCGCTGAATCCGGGACTGTAGTGATAGGGACCGCGGGGGCTGTACATATAGCCCCGCAGCTCCTTGTTGAAGGCGTAGAAACCACTCTGGTGGAAGAGGAACGTATATGGCTGGTCTTCGTAGATCAGCTCGTGGATCCGGCCATAAAGCTCACCCCGCTTCTGGCGGTCGAATTCCTTCTTCGCCTCGTCAAACAGACGATCGACCTCGGGGTTCGAGTAGCTCACATAGTTGCGACCCTCGCCGGTCCCCCAGATGTTGTCGCTCGTGTCCGGGTCGGCGCCGGTGCCCCAGCCCCCCATGAAGGCGTGGAAGTTCTTGTTCTGCGTGCGGTCCTGTAAAACGGTGAACTCGAGCGGCGAGACATTGCACAGCACACCGATGCGGTCGAGGCTCTCCTTGAGCAGGCTGCAGATTTGTACGCGTAGCGGGACGTTGCTGCACACCACCGTGAACTCGAACGGTACCAACCGGCGGTTGATTTCTTTGTCGCGCACTCCGTCGCCGTCGTGATCGATCCAGCCGGCGGCGTCCAACAAGTCCTCCGCTTTGTCAAGATCTTGCTCATAGGGCTGCGTGGGCGTCTGGGGATACATCCAGGCATCCGGATGAAAAATGCCCGAGCAGGGCTCGTACAGCCCGTAACACAACGTGTCCAACATCTCTTGGTGATCGAAGGCGAACGACATCGCCTCGCGGACACGCCGGTCGCTGAAGTAGGGCGTGTCGATGTTCCAGCCGAAGTAGAAAAATGTCCACTCACGGCCGGTTGCCTTCGTGTTGCGCTGGTAGAAATCGCTGCCGTCCGTCTGGGTTCGCCACTGTTCGGGCGTCAGTTCGAGATCTTCGATCTCTCCGGCCTTCACCGCCAACAGCGCCGTATTCGAATCTTCGATCACCCGAAAACGAATCGTCTTGAAGTACGGCTTGGGCCGCACCTGTTGTCCCTCGTGCATGTAGTAATCTTCGCGCCGCTCCAGCACGATCTCCTGACCACGAACACGGCTGGAGATGCGATAGGGCCCGCCCACGACCGGATTATTCTCCAACTCCACGTGCCGTTCACTGTTGGTCATGGTCAGATCATCCGGAATCGTTGTTTCGTAGATGTGTTTCGGGATGACCGGAAAGTTGAGGTTCCAGACGTTGGTTGCCGCAGGTTGCTTGTGCAGATAGACCAGCGTGTGGTCGTCGTATGCCTCGATCCAAACCAACTCGTCCGTGCCCGACCGCACGGCGGGAATGGGAACGTCGCGGTTCAGGATCCACTTGTAGGAAAACACGACGTCGTGCGCCGTGATCGGCTCACCATCCGACCAAACCAGGTCGTCGCGCAGGACGACTTTGTCGTACATCCGATCTTTGCTGGTCTGCCAAGAGGCGACCGTCTCGCTCGACGCGAAAGGTGTCATGTTCCAGTCGAAGCTGAACAGCCCGAAGCCAATCAGGCCCACGACGTCGAACTCGGCGGTCGAACTCTGCAAGAGCGGATTGGTGCTCCGCACGTCGGCCCGCAGGTGGCGCGTGATCCGCGCGTCGTAGTCGACGCCTGAACCATCCGGCGGTGCCAGACGCCCTAGTGCATCCAGGATGTTCGCGTTGGCTTCCGGTGAGTCGTTGCGCATCTCCAGCGCTTCGGCCACCGAGACGGCCGGCGGCGACTGCTTCCGCTCCTCGCGCAGCAGTTCGATCGCATCGAGCACCAACTGGTCTTCCCATTCGACCTGTTCTGAAAGTTCCGCGAGCGTCTCTGGAAAGTCGTCGGGCCGAACGGGCGGCCAAGCGTAGTCGTCGTCGACAGACGCCGCTTCGGCTTCAGCTCCCGTCGTGTTCGCGTCGCCGGGACGCCCCGAAGTGCAACCGGCCCACAACAATACTGAGCAGACCAGCGCCGCCATTGCCCACGCCGAGCAAGGCCATCGTGATACCGAGGAATCAGGAAGCGAGTCGACGGACGGGCCTGGAATGATCACGGCGTGTTCCTCGTCCCTGCGCGATTCGCAGTCGTCACCCGGCGCGGCGCGGGCTTTGCGGCCCGCACACCGTTTCGCGTGCCGTCCGGCGCCGTAGCTCACCAGCGCGAATGGGCCAGCACCGCTGCGAATCGCTCGGTTTTCGGGCGAACAATCGTTGCAACCGCAGAGTACAAAATGAGTTGCGAACGGTCAATGCGAGACGCTTTCAGGCGCCGATGGCGCGCGCCGCGCGGCCGCATCTGTGTTGCTACGTTGAAATGCCGAATGTTACGCTAACCCGATCTTTAAGGGGCGCGAGGCGCCGCGCGCACCGCGGGCAGACAACAAGTGGAGCTGCCACACGTTGTGTCGACGGCCCCTGTCGTGCGGCCGCGCGCCCGGCGAGGAAACGGGAACCCCGCAGACTACCGACCAGGCTTTCTTGCGATCGTCGAGGAGACGAGCATGCGACACCTCCAGTGGTGTACCCGACGGGCTGCCGCGACGGCAGCCGTACTGTTGCTCTCTAGCGCCGCCGGGGCATCGGCTGCCCACGCCGAAAGCGGCGATGCCCGATGGATCTGGTCGCCCGAGCATCAGTCGTCGCCGACTCCCGAGGGCGCAGCCTTCTTTCGTAAAACGTTCTCGATGGGCGAGCCCGAGAGCGGGCGCGTGCAGATCACTGGCGACGATCGCTATGAGCTGTACGTCAACGGTCGCCGTGTCGGTGCCGGCAACGACTGGCGCCGCCTCGACGATTACGACATCCTTCCGTATCTTCGCCGCGGCAAGAACGTCATCGCCGTCAAAGCGGAAAACCTGGCCGCCGGCTCCGCTGGGCTCGTCGCGCTAGTCACCGTCAAGAATCGCGGCAACACCGACGTCGCCCACTCGACGGATTCCACGTGGCGCGTCTCGCTCGCCGAAGCCCCGAACTGGCGACTGGCGCACTTCGACCACTCAGACTGGCAGGCTGCCCGCGTGCTCGGCGAGCTCGGCAGCGCCGAACCGTGGGGCGATCAGGTGCGCGCGCCCTCGGGCGCCGGCGTGGCCAGCGGGCGCTTCACGCTTCCCGATGAGTTCCGCGTGCAGCGCGTTGTCGGCCCCGACGACACCGGCTCGCTGATCGCCATGACGTTCGACGAACGCGGCGACGTTATCGCGTCGCGCGAGAAGGGGCCGCTCCTGCGGATCTCGGACAAGGACGGCGACGGAATCGTCGAAACCGTGACCACCTACTGCGACAAGATGCAAAACTGCCAGGGAATCCTGGCCCTCAACGGCGACGTGTTTGCCGTGGGCGATGGCCCCGACGGCACCAGCTTTTGCCGCCTCTCGGACGAAGACGGCGACGGGGCAGCCGAAGCCGTGAACACGCTCTTCAAATTCAAAGGCGGCATGGGCGAACACGGCCCGCACGCGCCGGTGCTCGGACCCGATGGTTTGATCTACCTCGTGATCGGCAATCACGCCTCGGTCGACATGCCGGCCGAACCGTCGAGTCCGCATCATCACTACTACGAAGGCGATCTCCTCAAGCCGCGCTACGAGGATGCCGGCGGACACGCGGTCGGCGTCAAAGTGCCAGGTGGAGTCGTGGTTCGCACCGACCTCTCGGGTAGCTTCGTCGAGCTGTATGCCGGTGGCTTTCGCAACGCATACGACATCGTCTTCAACGGCCAGGGCGATCTGTTCAGCTACGACTCGGACATGGAGTGGGACGTCGGGCTGCCCTGGTACCGCCCCACGCGCGTGAACCACGTCATCCCGGGCGCCGAATTCGGTTGGCGCAGCGGCTGGGCCAAATGGCCGGAGTACTACCTCGACAGCCTGCCGGCCACCGTCGATGTCGGTCGCGGTTCTCCGACCGGCGTGGAGTGCTACAACCACCGCCAGTTCCCGGTGCGCTACCACAACGCACTGTTCATTGCCGACTGGTCGCTGGGCCGCATTCTGGCCGTGAAGATGAAGCCCGCCGAGGGGACCTATCGCGCGGACGCGGAAGTCTTCCTCGAGGGCCGACCGCTCAACGTCACCGACCTGGCCGTCGGGCCCGATGGCTGGCTCTACTTCTCCACCGGCGGTCGCGGCACCGAAGGTGGACTCTATCGCATTGTGTGGAGCGGTAAAGTCCCGCCCGCACCGGTCACCTCGGGCATCGCCCGCGCGATCCTCGAACCACAACTTGGCAGCGCCTACGGCCGCAACAACGTGGCCAAGATCAAGCAGGAACTGGGCGACCAGTGGTCTCCCCAACTGGCCGAAGTGGCCGATAACACAGCGAATCCGGTCGACGCCCGCCTCCGCGCGATGGACATCATGCAGTTGATCGGTCCGCCGCCCTCCACGCGATTCTTGCTGAAACTGTCCAATGATGCTGATGCTCAAGTACGAGCCAAAGCCGCTTATCTGATGGGCATTCACTTCGACGAGCAGACCCACGAGCGGCTCGTCGAGCTGCTCGACGACGAAGACCCGGCCGTGCGTCGCAAAGCATGCGAGTCGGCCGTTCGTACGGCGCAGCTGCTGCCGGTCGAGAAGCTCGTGGCGCTGCTCGACGATCCTTATCGTTTCGTTCGCTGGGCGGCCCGTCGGGCTTTGGAGCGCAGCCCGCGCGATACGTGGCAGCCGATCGTGCTCGATCACCCGAAACTGCGCGTGTTCCTTGAAGGCGCGACGGCCATGCTGATCCTCGCGCCAGAGCGCGACACGATCGACCTGATCCTCGCCCGGGCTGGTCGCGCACTGCGCGGCGACATGAGCGACGAGGACTTTGTGGGTTTGCTCCGCGTCGTGCAGTTGGCAGTATTGCGCGGCGAGATCGAAGGCGACGCGATTGCCGACCTGCGGTCGCAATTGGCCGATGAGTATCCGGCTTTCGAGCCCCGTATGAATCGCGAGCTGGTGCGGCTATTGGTGTACCTCAAGGACACGAGCTTTCTGGCCCGCGCCATCGAAGAGCTGAATGGGCAAAGCCCGCTGGCCGAGCGGCTTCATCTCGCAGCCCACCTCCGCTTTGTCGAGAGCGGCTGGCAACCGGAGTGGCAACTGGCCCTGTTGCGTTTCTACGAAGACGCGCGGCAGACCGAAGGCGGCAACAGCTACGGGCGGTATCTGGACAATCTCACGAAGGATTTCTTCGCCACGCTCTCGCCCGAGTTGCATCGCGAGGTACTCGCGTTGGGCGAGTTCCTGCCTTCGGCCGCCATGCTTGTTCTGCCCGAACTGCCCGAGGAGCTGGATGCCACCACGATCTCCGGCCTGATCGAACTCGATCGCCGATTACAGGAGAGCGATACCGAGGCCGCCGAACTGCTCTCGCGCGGCATGGTGGCGCTGCTGGCGCGCTGCAAAGACCCCGCGGCGATGGCCTATCTTCGCGAGGCTTTTGAAACACAGCCGGAGCGGCGGGTGATACTGGCCATGGGGTTGGCCCAAGAACCCGGCGGCGAAAACTGGCCGCTGTTGGTCGGCGCGCTGCCCATCTTGGAAGACGCCGCCGCCATCGAGGTGGCCGTGCGGCTGCAGGGCGTCGATCGCTCGCCGGAAGAAGCAGAAGCGTTGCGGCAGGCCATCATGCTGGGGTTGCGCCTGGATGATGAAGGGGCCGCGCACGTCATCGCGCTGTTGCAAAAATGGACGGGCGAGCAAGTCAGCGAGCCCGAGCACGAATGGGACGTCGCCTTGGCAGCCTGGCAAAGTTGGTTTGCAGAGCACTACCCCGACGCCCCACCGGCCGAACTGCCCGTTCAAGCCGCCGGCGCCCGTTGGAGCGAGGAAACGCTGCTCGACTTCCTGGCCAACGACGGCGCTCACGCTGGCGATCCCGATCAGGGCAAGGTCGTGTTCGAGAAGGCCCAGTGCGTCAAGTGCCACCGTTTCGGCACTGTGGGCGAGGGCATCGGGCCCGATCTGACGACCGTCGCCCGGCGGTTCCAGACCCGCGAGATCGTGCAGTCGGTCATCTATCCTTCGCTCGTCATTTCCGATCAGTACGCCAGCAAGACCGTGATCACCGACGACGGCCGCACGTTCACCGGCATCGTCGGCGCGGCCGGCGAGGATGCGGTGGTGGTGCTGCAGGCCAACGGCGAGAAAGTGACGCTGGAAAACGACGCCATCGACGAAATCGTCCCCAGCCCCAAGTCGGCCATGCCCGACGGACTGTTCGACGAGCTTTCGCTGGAAGAAATCGCCGACCTGTTTGCGCTGTTGCGCACCGGCGCGATCGTGACCGCCGGCAGGTAGCGCCGCTCCAAGACGTCGCGCTACACCAGAATGTCCTGCACGACGCGGCCGGCCACGTCAGTGAGCCGGAACTCGCGACCGGCGTAGCGGTAGGTCAGCCGCTCGTGGTCCATGCCCAACAGGTGCAACAGCGTGGCGTGAAAGTCGTGCATGTGCACCTTGCCCGCGACCGCTTCGTGACCGAACTCGTCGGTCTCGCCATACGTCATGCCGGGTCGCACGCCCGCGCCGGCCAGCCAGACCGTGAAGCCGCCAGGATTGTGATCGCGGCCGTCGCGTCCCTGCGCGAAGGGCGTCCGCCCGAACTCGCCGCCCCACCACACGAGAGTGTCTTCCAGCAATCCGCGCGCCTTGAGATCCGTCAAGAGCGCGGCCACGGGTTGATCGGTGGCCAGCGCGTGCTGCTCGTGGCGTTTGAGGTTGGAGTGTTGATCCCAACGGGGATTGTTCGAATTGTCCGCATAGTTGACCTGGATGAACCGCACGCCCGCCTCCGCCATCCGCCGCGCCAACAGGCATTGCCGTCCGAAGTCGTCGGTCGCCGCTTCGCCGATGCCGTACAGGCGCCGCGTGGCGTCGGTTTCGCGCCCCAGATCCATCACCTCCGGCGCCGCCATCTGCATGCGGTAGGCCAGCTCGAACGACTCGACGACGGAATCCAAGCCGTCGCTCGCCTGGCCCCGCAGTTGTTCGCGGTTCAGCGCGCTGAGCAGATCGAACTGCGCGCGGGCGGCCGCCAGCCCTTCGGGGTGTTCTAGATGATGAATGCCGGCCTGTGCGGCGGGGACGCCCGCGCGGCCGATTCGCGTGGCTTGATAGATGGCGGGCAAAAAGGCCGCCGCGAAGTTTCGCGGGCCGCCCATTCGCGCCGAGGGCGCAATGCTGACGAAGGCCGGTAGATTCGCATTCTCGGTGCCCAGCCCGTAAACGATCCACGAGCCCATCGAGGGGCGGATCAGATTGGTCGCCCCGGTGTGCAGCATCAACGTCGAAGGGCCGTGGGCGACGCCCTCGGTGTGCATGCTGCGAATGAAGCACAGATCGTCGACGTGCCTGGTGATGTGCGGCAGCAACTCGGACACCCAGCGGCCCGAGTCCCCGTACTGGGCGAACTTCCACGGCGACTTGAGCAGCTTCTCTTCTGAAACCTGCCGGGTCCGCGCGACGTGAAAGGGCAGGGCTTTGCCGTCGTCGCGCGCAAGCCGCGGCTTGGGGTCGAACGTGTCGACCTGGCTGGGGCCACCCTGCATGAACAGAAAGATCACGCGGCGCGCACGCGGCGCGAAGTGCGGCACCTTCGGCGCCAGCGGTGAAGGGGACTCGGCCGCGGCAACGTCCCGGCAGAGCCCGGCCAGCGCCAAAGAACCGAATCCGCAGGCCGCGCCGCGGAGAAACTCCCGGCGTGGCACACAGCAACTGTCAACAGGGTGATCGTGCATCGCCAAACTACGACCTCAACGGAGAAAGCGGAAATCGATGCTGGCAAACAACCCCTGGTAGAGCGACGCCAATCGCACGCGCGGTGTGCCGGACGCGTCGCTCAACCATCGGCGGGCCAATTCGCGTTCGGAGTCGGTGGGACGACGACTGAGCGTTTCGAGATACAGTTGCTCGATCTGTTCGGACTCGTCGTCCGGCACGCGGGCCAGCAAGCGCTCGGCCGCCGCCTCGGCCTGTTCCATGACAAACGGGCTGTTGAGCAGGTAGAGTGCCTGCGTGGGCAGCACGCTGCGATTGCGTCGTCCCAGCACGATGTTCGGATCCGCAAAGTCGAACACCTCGTACATCCCGTCGAGCGCGTTGCGAAACACGGGCCAATACAGGCCGCGGCGCCGGCCGTCGAACGCGTAGTTGAACTCTGATTCGGTGCCCTCGCGAATCGTCGGGCCCCGCTGCGTTGACTCCAACCGCCCGGCGATCGAGAGCATGGCGTCGCGCAGCGCCTCGACCTCCAGTGGCCGGCGATGCATGCGCCAATAGAAGCGGTTCTCGGGGTCGATGGCGGCTGATTGCAAATCGGCCTGACTGCCAAGCTGATAGACCCGGGAAAGTACGATCTCCCGAACGAGCGACTTGATCGACCAACCATCGGTCACGAACTGTGTTGCCAGCCAGTCGAGCAACTCAGGGTGCGTAGGCCGTTCGCCCATTCGACCAAAGTTATCGGGCGTGCGCACCAAGCCTTCGCCCAACAGATGTCCCCAGATGCGATTCGCCGCGACGCGGGCCACCAGGGGATTGTCATCGCGCACCAACCAACGCGCCAACTCAAGGCGGCCGCTGGCGTCGTCTTCGATTTCAGCCGCCTCTCCTCCCGGTAGCGCTGAGAGAAAGCCGCGCGGCACCGGCTCGCCCAGGTTGTGGACGTTGCCGCGAACGCAGAGCGGACAATCCTCGATCTGTTCCTCTTCGGCGACGGCCATCGCCAGCGGGCGGGGCGGCGTGCTGCTGTCGAGTGCCTTGATCTCCTCGCGCAATGCGCGGACCTGATCGGCGGTCTCCTCCACCCGCCGCGCGATAAGTGCCAAATCAGTTGGCTCGCTGTCGTCTTCATCCGCTACAGCGGCTTCACCGCTCGCAGTGTCTGCCGGGGAGACGTCATCACCGGCGGCAGGCACGCTTACGAACTGCACGGCGTCCGCAATGACGTGCTGCTGGGTGCCTTCGTTCGACAGCACGACGCGCGCTGTGGCGTCGGCAAACTCGAACGTTCCCAACGACTCGAACAGGCCATCGACCGATGGAAACTCCGTCTGATCGACGCGAGCTTGGGTGAGGCCCTCGGCATGTTCCACCGAATACAAGGCATCCTGCGCGCGATTCGTGCCCGGGCTGAAAGAGACGCGCACCTCGTAGGTCCCCGCTTGAGGCAGCTCGGCCATGTAGATGACTTGCTTGGCGCCTTTGCTCTTGGCTTCGTCGTGGAGATAGCCATCCCCGACGTAGTGCTTGGTGTGCGACGACGGTTGCCATTTGCCAACCAGTTGCGCGTCGGTGTCGTCGACGACAATGCCCTCCAACCGGGCTAGCCGCGCCGACGCCTCTTGGGCGCGGAGTTCAGTCAGTTGCTTGGTAGTCTTGTCCAGCCGCTCTTGTAACTGCTGGCGTTGCGTCTCGTGCGCAATTAGTTCGGCTTCGATCCCGGGCGGCTGCGGCAGACGGCGCTCGACGAAGCCGGAGACGTTGCCGGGCAAGAGCGTCTTGGTACTGCGCAGAATGCCGGCCAGGGCGTAGTAGTCGCGAGTGGGGATCGGATCGAACTTGTGGTCGTGACAGCGTGCGCAGCCGATTGTCAGACCGAGAAACGCGCGGCCGATCGTGTCGAGTTGCTCGTCGATCACCTCCATCCGCAACAGTTCCTTGTCCTGCTGGTCGAGGTTTTTAGGGCCCAGCATCAGAAAGCCGGTGGCCACCAGTTGTGCACGCTGCTCTTCTAGTGAACCGCCGGAGAGCAAATCGCCGGCGATCTGCTCGACCACAAACTGGTTGTACGGCTTGTCGTCGTTGAAGGCCGCGATCACGTAGTCGCGGTACCGCCAGGCGTTGGCGAATAGCACGCTGCGGCCACCGCCGCTCGACTCGGCGTAGCGGGCCACGTCGAGCCAGTGCCGTCCCCAGCGTTCGCCGTACTGCGGCGACGCCAACAGTCGATCGACCAACTCTGCCAACGCCGCAGGGCTGGGGTCCGCGACGAACGCCCGTACTTCTTCCGGCGTGGGCGGCAGGCCGATCAGATCGAAGAACAATCGCCGCACGACCGCCTCGGGCGGCGCTGTTGCGACCGCCTGCAATCCCTGCCCGGCATGCCGCGCGAGAATGAAGCGATCGATGGCCGTCAGCGGCCACGTCTTATCCATCACGACAGGTGGCGACGGAGAGGTGATCGGCCGCCAGGCCCAATGATCCATCAGGTCGGCTTCATCGGCACGCGCGAGGGCCGGCGCGTCGACGCGCGGATCGATGGCCCCGTCCCGAATCCAGCGGACGAAATCGTCGACCACCTCGTCAGACAGTTGCCCTTCGGGCGGCATCTCGAAGCTCTCGTAGCGCAACGCTTCAATGAGCAGGCTCTCTTCCGGCTGGCCCGCGACGACGGCGGGCCCTGAATCTCCGCCAGCCGACAATCCTGCGGCGTAGTCCAACCGCAGGCCGCCTTGCAGAATCTTCGACTCGCCCGAGTGGCATTCGTAACAGCGCTCGACCAGCACCGGCCGAATCCTGCGCTCGAAAAAGTCGCGCGCCGCCGCATTGTCTTGGGCGACCGCCTGTTGCCAGGCTGCGCTGATGAGCAGCGCCACCGCAGCCACGACGCCGATCATTCGGCGTGCAGTGCGGTGCCAATCAGAGTTCGCGCCCATCGCGGTATTCATCATGACAAATGTGTGCAGTGCAGTTCGACCCGCCGCCTCGCTCCCATCGCAACCGAGCTTTCGCTACGGCTCACAGCTTCAGCAGCGAGTCGCGGGCTTTGTCGATGGTCGGCTGAATGTTGAACAGCTTGTGGAGCCGCGTCATCTTGAACACCTCCATGATGTCCTTGGTGATGCCGCACAGTGCCAAGTTGATTTTGTACTGTTTGCACTTCTTGTGGAGTTTGACCAACTGTCCGAGCATCGACGACGACATGAACGCGACCTTGCTGAAGTCGAGCACGACGTTGGGATCCTGCGTCTTGTCGATCAGCGCGTTGACCTCGTTGGCCACCGTGCCGATCGTCGTTTCGTCCAGTATCCGAGACTGCGTGTACTGAATCACCAGCACTTTTCCGTCGGCGTGCGACGCAATGTGCGACATGAACGGGCTCCGGCGACGAGCAACGGCGGAGGAGCCAGCGATCGCCGAGCCACACGGGCGAACCACGACGACGCCCACATGGCAAACGGCCGACTGGCATCGGGCGGGCCACGAAACCAGTGTACCAAACCCCCCTGGCAGCCGCATTTTGAAGGCCGGTTCGCCTGCTGATCGATCTGCCGCGTTTCACGGACGCCGGCGGTTTTGATAGCGGCGGCTGGCTTCTTCCAGGATGCGCCGCTCCTTCGGGCTCAGGCTGTCTTCGCCCGAGCGATGGATCTTTTCCAAGATCCGATCGACGTCTTCGCTGAACGAGCCGGGTTGATCGTCTTCGCGATGCACGCGGAGCTTCGGCCGCGGCTTGAGCAGCCGCCGGATCGAAGTGAACTCGGGCAGCACGCGGCCGATGTTCCAACCCAGGCCGTGGTAGAGAAACCCGAACGCGAAGCCGGCCAGGTGCGCTGTGTACGCCACGTTGCTGCCGCGGTTGGCGCTCTCGAGGATGTTGAATACGACCATCAACCCGACCACCGCCCAGGCCGGCATGGGGAAGATGAGCATCACGAGGATCGTGGCTTTGGGGAAATGCAGCGCGTACAGGGCGAGCACCGCAGAGACGGCCCCAGATGCTCCGTACATCGCGGCGGGAGGCATACCTTCGACGGGAGAAGCCGCCAGGTTTTCGATGGCGCACCAGACGATCGAACCGGCCAGAATCGCGGCCAGGTAGAACCGCAAGAATTCTTTCGGCCCGTAGACCATCTCCACTTGCCGGCCGAACATCCACAGCATGAACATGTTCAGGCCGACGTGGATGAGATTGTTCGGCTGGTGGGCGAACCCCGAAGTGAGAAACCGCCACCACTCGAGCGGATGCTTGAAGGTATCCGCGTGCACGGCCATCAGATCGCTGAGCCAATGCGATTCGATTCCGCTGATCGACCGCCCCGTGACGGGCGTGAATAGATCGATGACCCAGATCACGCAATTGACGATCACCAGGTTGGTGACCATCATCCGCTGCGGCGCGCCGAACACTCCGCCGCCGTCGCGCGGTTCCTGATAGTATTCGCGGTCGTAGAGTCCCATAGATCGCTCTCCGCCACCGTGCGGTAGCCTACGTCATCCTATCGTTTCCGCCGAAATCGGGGCAGTGGCCGATTCGGCCCCGGGCCGTGCAACAGGGCGCGGCATCTGGAAGACGACCGCAGCGGACGTGCGCACCAGCGGACACTTGAGTCGTGCGGCACCAGCGAATGATACGCCGTCGCCAGCGAGCGGAGCCCGCTGCGAAGATTCGACGGGCGTTTACCACGCGCCTCGCGAATAACGTGCAACGACCAGGCGCGCGGCGAACTAGGGTGCGGACGCTTGCGGTTCGCCGGCTAGAACGGCGGCCGCTTTGAGCTGCAGGGCCGCGAACTCGGCCGCCAGCCGCTTGTTCTCAGCCATCGTCTCGGCAATTTCCGCTTGGCTGGCCGCCAGCGCGGCCGTCAATCGCGCGTGGTGCTCGGTCACAGCCGCCAGTTCGCGCCGCACTTCGCCAAGTTCCTGGCGAAGGCTTTCGATTTCCTGATTGCGAAACTGCTCCTGCTGCTCGGCATCGGTATTGGCGAACTGCATGGCAGCAATCGCCGACTCGGCCGACGCAATCTTGTCGCGCAAGAGCGTCATCTGGCGATCGTATTCGCGGAACAGCACGTCGTAATCGCGCAGCGGACGCACATAGTTCCCATCGGCGTCGCGACGCTCGTCTGGGGCATCCGCGGGGGCCGGCTCGCCGTGTTGGGTGTACTGAGCGAGAGCCTCGTCCGAGACGCCCGGCAGCATCGCGCGGAGTTCGTCCTCTGCCAGCTCCGCGAACAGCCCGTAACGATCGCGGGGCATGACGTCGTAGAGAATCCACGGTCCGGTACTGGCTTGCAGCCGCTCGAGCGCTCTGGCCGAAAGCGGACGTTCCGGGGCGATCGCCACTTGGCCCGCGGTGCCCGCTTGGGCGTCGGCTTCCGTAACGCCGGTTACGCGAAACGTCCCCAGGTATTGCCCGCGGCCGGCCCGCTCTTCGGTGGTCTGCTCGAAGACATAGAGCAGGGCATTGCCGTTGATGCCGTGCGGGATGGGCTGCTGGGGATTGGCCGGATCGCGCTCGTCCAAGGTGACGCTCGTCGCGCCCGATTCGTCGATTTCACCGGGCGCCCCTTCGCGCCAGGCGCGGCCGCGATCGACGAGCACATCGTGCAGTTCGACACGCAGCTCGGCGATGCCGGGCTGGCCCTCGGTACCTCGTACGATCTGCTCGTTCTGCGTCTCGAATTGCTCGATCTGCTGTTCGAGCGAGGCGGCGCGTTCGCGCCAGTTCTGGTGCGTCTTGAGCGTGCGCATCGCCGTGAAGGCGAACACGAGCGTCGCCACAATGACCAGCCCGAGCAGGACCTTACTGAGTGTGCTCATGCGGGTTCAGGCCCAGCGATCAAAAAGTGGACTCACGCCGCGGTACGGTGATCTCAGTCAGCCGGCGGCGACCGACCAACGTAACTCGACGTGGTGCGACGAGAACGCGCACTGAAATCTTGCAACGACGCGGTGCGCTGAGCAACGGCCCGGCGTGGCTCTGTTCCATGAAAAGCTTGCGCCGCTACCACTTAGGTCGATGCTATGCCCGGCCCGGCAGAGTGTCAAGATTGCGCAGACGTGCCACTTACGCTGTGCGCTCCAAACTGCCAGCGGGTGGTGCATTCGGCGCGCTGTACGGGTCCTACGACCCCGCTGAGCGGCAGAATCGTTCAAGTCTGAATGATCGGGCGTCGAAACATTCATTGCCTGAACTCTTCACTTCCGTAGCGATCGTCCGCGCCGCCCCACTCGGGCTCCGGCGCCCGGCTAGCCAGATGCGCTCATGACCCAGCGGCCACACAGGAGCACGACGGCACTCTGGATCGAACTCCTGGAGTCGCTCTCGGCGTGCGGCCGTCGCTTTCGGGCCGTGCTGGCAGACGTCTCAGCCGCTCATGAGCTCAACGACACGCAGTTCTCGCTGCTTTGGTTGTGCTCCCAGGCCGATGACGAGGGCTTCAGTCAGTCGTCGCTGGCGGCCGCTACGGCCGTCTCGCCGGCGCACGTCAGCGGGCAGCTCGAACAACTCCGGCAGCGCGGCCTGCTGGCCGCGCAGCGCGCCGCCAAAGATCGTCGACGCCAACTATGGCGCACGACGGATGACGGAACAGTCCTGCTCAACACGTTGGCTGGCCAGCTTGGCACGTTGACCGACCATCTCGAGGCCGAGCTCGGCGCCGCCCGGCGTCTGTCGCACGCCGACCAAATCAGATCGCTCAACGAGCTGTTTGGACGCGACGACCTGTGTGGCGACAGCCAGCCAGCGGTCGACACCGGACCCGCACGACAGACCAAGACCTCCACGAACCAGCGGAGGTCGGCGGCATGAAACGGAAGCCTGTGCAACGAACGGCCATGGCACGCGAACGGTCCGCGCGGACGCGTCGCGCACTGGCGTGTGCGTTGGCGCTGGTTGTCTTGCTCGCTTCGGGATGCAGCCGGCAGTTCTATCGCTTGCAGGCCGACTGGGATGCGTATCGGCTGATTGACGAGAAGGTCCATCATCTGCATATGCCGCTCGAGGACTATCGCATCGACGTTGATCCCCGGTCGCGGATGTTCGATCCGACGAACCCTGACTTCCCGATGATGCCGCCCGACGATCCTGCGGCGCACCGCCTGATGCATTGTGTGGACGGCAAGTCGCAGTTTCCCTGCTGGCATCGCAGCGGCGACGCCAAGGACGTGCAGAATCCGCACTGGGCCGAGGCGCTGCCGCTCGATGAGAATGGCGTGTTGGTGCTCGATCTGGAAAAGGCCGTGCACCTGGCGCGGCTGAATTCCTTGGAGTATCAGTCCAACCTGGAAGACCTCTACCTTTCCTCGCTGGACGTGGCTTTCGAGCGGTTCCGGTTCGATGCCCAGTTCTTCGGCGGGACCGAGCAGAGCTTTCAGACGGCCGGCCGCAATCTGAGCGGCGTCGGCTCGACCAACACGCTGCAGTTGGATCACGACGCGCAGGTACGCAAGCTGTTCGCCAGCGGCGGGGAGTTGGTGGCCGGATTCGCCAATAGCTTTGTGTGGCAGTTCTCGGGCCCCAATACCTACACGGCCACCACGCTGTTGGACTTCGCGTTCACGCAGCCGTTGCTGCGATTTGCCAGCCGCGCGGTGGTGCTCGAAACGCTCACGCTGGCCGAGCGCTCGCTATTGTACAACGTGCGGCAAATGGAACGCTTCCGACGTGGCTTCTACACGCAGGTGTACACGGGCCGAGACGCGGGCCGCGGGCCGCAGCGGCGGGGCGGGTTCTTCGGCGGTGCGGGCCTGACGGGCTTCACCGGAGTCGGCGGCGGCGGTTTTGGCGGCGTCGGCGGCGCTGCGTTTGGCGGGGGTGGCTTCGCCGGCGGCGCTGGTGCGGCACAGGCCGGAGGCTTTCTCGGTCTGCTGCAAGATCAGCAACAAATTCGCAATCAGGAATTCAACGTGGCCGGCCTGCGCGACAGTCTGGCGCAGTTGCAAGCCACTTACGATGCCGGCCGCATCGATCGCTTTCAGGTCGATCAGGCGCGGCAGGCGCTCTACAACGCGCAGAGCGTGCTGCTCACCACCAAGGCCGCCTACGAATCGTCGCTCGACAACTTCAAGGTCGGTCAACTTGGCCTTCCGCCTGATATCCCACTACGCGCTGAAGACTCAACGCTCGATCAGTTCATCCTGATCGATCCCCGCATTACCGAGGCGCAGCGCGACATTTCCGACGTACTCGAACGGTTGCGGCTGACCGACGAGAACCCCGATCTCGAAACGCTGGCCGAGATACTCTCCGCCGCCGATCAACTGCGCCGCACCGCGGCCGGACATCTATCGTTGGTCGAGCAGGATCTGGCGGCGCTGGAAGAGATACTTCCTGAGCGGCGCGAGAACCTGCAGCGGCTGCTCGAGCGCGACGAGGTGCGGACCGGCGAGGTCGATCCCAGTGCCTACGACGTCGCGGCCATGGAGCGCAGGGCCAGGCAGATTCAAGACGACTATTCGCCACTTGTGCAGCGCTTCGACACGACGGCCGCCGCGTTGGCGAGCCTGCACGAGAATCTCGGCACGGTACCCCCGGCAACGCTCCGGCGCGAAGCGCTGGCAGCCATCACCGAGCTGTCGGGACAACTGGTCGACATCATGCTCCTACAAGCCCGCGCGAAGCTGGAGTCGACGACGCTCGTCGAGATCAATGTCAACGCCCGGCTGGCGTACTGCGTGGCCCTTTCGAATCGCTTGGACCTGATGAACGCGCGTGGCAACCTAGTGGACATCTGGCGGTTGATCGAGTTCAACGCCAACGATTTGCGCAGCGACCTCGACGTCGTTTTCAGCGGCGACATCAGTTCCACCGATGACAACCCCTTCCGCTTTCGCGACACCGCCGGCCGTCTGCGGCTGGGGTTGGAGTTCGACGCTCCGATCACCCGGCTGGGCGAACGCAACGTCTATCGCCAGGCGTTGATCGAATACCAGCAGGCGCGGCGCAACTATTACAGTCTCCGCGATCAGCTCTATCAGGGCCTGCGCGGCACCCTGCGCACCATCGAACTCAACGCGCTGAACTTCGAGCTCCGCCGCGCGTCGGTCTTGACGGCCATCAATCAGGTCGAACTGACGCAGTTGCGTCTCAATCAGCCGCCGGAGCCCGGTGCTACGGCCCAACTCGGTGCCACCACGGCTCGCGACCTGGTCGACTCGCTCTCCGCGCTGCTCAACGTACAGAACGATTTCCTCAGCGTGTGGGTCAACTACGAGGCCCAGCGGATCTCGCTGGATTTCGATCTCGGTACAATGCGGCTCGATCACCACGGACTGTGGATCGATCCTGGCTCGATGACCGACGACGAGCTGCGCCCGCTGTGCTGCACGTTCGATGACGCTTATCACCATCTCTGGCCCGACGAAGCGGCCCTCCGCGATGAGGTACTCAACGAGGAAGCATCCGACGCGACAGAGCCGGAAGAGCTCCCGATGCCACTCGACGCGACCCCTCCCGGCGAACTGACCGAGGTGACGCGGACGTCCGCAGAGTTTGCCTGGCCGGCCGAAACGGAGACGTCGCGGCCCGTCTCCACCAGCCAGCGGGAACCTCCCCAACCCGAGTCGTCGCCCTCCACCGGCCAGGACACCGGCGCCCCATCCCTCCCAAGAGCGGGCTGGAAACCGGCTAGGCGGACCGCGGGCATGAAATTGCGCGGAACCGGTGAGCTGGACCGATAGTTTCATACGGAGGAGTTGGACGCTCTGCTGCGCGACGCGCCCGGCGGCGGCGGCGCGCCTGCCCGATCGGCCTAAACCCCGCTGTGAAGCCCGGTACGGTGCGGCCCCCTCGGATACTCGACGGTGACAGCGCGGCAGCCGCCGCGTAGAATCAAAGGGTTGGGCATTGCCGCCAGGCTACGCTCGGCGTCCCGCCTTTTCGCGCACTCGAAGCGCGGAACACAGCCCACCCCCAACGAGCAATCGAGGTGGCCCATGCACGCGAGTGCGGCGAGAACCCCGACCGGCCGGCGCTGCGCTGGCAGGCGGGCTGGTATCTCTTGGATCGGCGCGCTGGTCGCGCTGGGCCTCGCCGTGGCCATTCCCGCGGGAGCCTACTACTTGATCCCCTGGCAGGGCTCTCAGGGCGCCGGACCGCTCACGCATCCGGTCAAGCGGGGTGTGTTCACGCTCGTGGTCACCGAGAAAGGTGAAGTCCAGAGCTCGAGCAACGTGGAAGTCCGCTGTCGGGTGAAGAGCAACAATTCGGCCGGCACGGCCATTTTGGAAGTCGTGCCCGAGGGCACCTACGTGCAAGAGGGCGACCTCTTGCTCCGCTTCGATTCCTCAGCGTTGGAAAACGATCTGAACCTGCAGCAGATCACGGTCAACTCCAGCAAGGCGTTGATGATCGAAGCCGAAAACGTTCTCAACGCCGCCAAGATCGCGTTGGAAGAATACCTCGAAGGCACATTCCGCCAGGAAGAGGAAACCATTCAGAACGAGATCTTCGTCGCCGAAGAAAACCTGCGTCGCGCGGAAGACTACGCGCTGTTCAGTGAACAGCTTGCGGCCAAAGGTTACGTGACCGAGCTGCAGCTCGAAGGCGACCGCTTTGCCGTCGACCGCTCGCGCAAGGAGCTGGAGATCGCCGAAGTCAAACTCGACGTGCTCCGCCGTTTCACGAAGAAGAAGATGGTCGGCCAGTTCGAGAGCGACATCCGCATCGCCGAAGCCCGCTACGATTCGGCGATGAAGACTTATCAGCTCGATACCGACAAGCTGGCCTTGATTGAAGAGCAGATTGCCGCCTGCAAGGTACTTGCGCCGGCACAGGGTCAGGTCGTGTATGCCAACGATCGCGACCGCCGCAGCGACAGTGAGTTTGTCGTCGAGGAGGGGGCCGTCGTCCGCGAGAACCAAGTCGTTATCAGGCTGCCAGATCCCCAGCGGATGCAGGTCGAGGCCGAGATCAACGAATCGCGGATCGACCACGTGCGTCCCGGCCAGTATGTCTCGATTCGCTTCGATGCCATTCCCGGCGTCGAGCTCGACGGCGAAGTGATCAAAGTCAACGAGTACCCCTCGGCGGGCAATTGGTTCTCATCGTATGTCCAGGAGTATGAAACCAAGATCCGCATCGACAACCCACCAGAAAGTCTGCGGCCCGGCATGACCGCGCAGGTCACGATTTACGTCGAACAACAGTCTGACGTGCTGCAGGTACCCGTTCAGGCCGTGTTCGAACGCGCCGGCGCGCACTGGTGTATCGTCGATGTAGGTCAGCAGCGACTCGAAGCCCGCCAGATCCAAATTGGCTCGACCAACGACAGTTTCGTGATCGTCGACGATGGCTTGAGCGATCAAGATCACGTACTGCTGCACCCCCGCGACTACACCGACGAAGTCAAGTTACCCGAGGTCGCTATCGTCTCCGCCGAAGAGAAGATCCGAGAGCTGCCGACCATCGAAGACGATCCGCAGGACGATGAAGCCGGCGAAGCCGTCGCCCGCACCGAACGTCCTCAAGGTGACCAGGCGCAAGACGGCCAAGCGCGGGGCGGCATGGATTTTTCGCAGATGAGCGCCGGACAACTCGCCGCCGGCATGTTCGAGCGTTATGACGCGGACAAGGACGGCAAGCTCAATCGAGAAGAGATGCCCGAGCGCGGCCGCGAGAACTTCGACAATACCGACTCCAATAGCGACGGCTTCGTCGATCGCACCGAGATGATCGCCGCTCTCAACAAGCTCAAGCAGCGAATGGCCGGCGCAGGCGCAGGAGGCCCACCGGCGGCCGGTGCCGGATCATGAGGCTGGCGGCACGAATCGACCAGCTCACCAAGGACTACGTCCTCAGCGGTGAAGTCGTACACGCGCTCCGCGAAGTCACCTTCGATGTGCCCGAGGGCGATCACGTCGCCATCATGGGCCCCTCGGGCTCGGGCAAGTCGACGCTCTTGAATCTGCTGGGCTGCCTCGACCGTCCCACGGCAGGCCGTTACTTCTTGGGCGACGATGACGTAGCCCGCATGAGCGACGACGCGCTCTCGGAAGTCCGCGCCTCGCGGATTGGTTTCGTCTTCCAATCGTTCAACCTGATTCCTCAGCTCACCGTGCTCGAGAACATCCAGGTGCCGCTCTACTACCAGGGCCGGCTTTCTGGCAAGGACAAAGATCGTTGCCGCGAACTGGCGCAAACCGTGGGGCTCGGCGATCGCCTGCAGCACCGTCCCGCGCAACTCTCGGGCGGCCAGCAGCAGCGCGCGGCAATCGCCCGCGCGCTGGCCAACGATCCCTTCTTCCTGTTGGCCGATGAGCCGACCGGCAATCTCGACACCGCGACCACCAACGAAATCCTCGAACTACTCGACAAGTTCAATGGCGAGGGGCGGACCATCATCATGGTCACCCACGAAGATGAGGTGGCCGCCCGCGCCAAACGCACCGTGCGGCTGCGCGACGGCTATCTGCAATCGGACGAACGACATTAGCGCAATACTCGCGCAAGAACTGAGCGATTTGACGCCAACAACAACCCAACCCCATGCTGCGAATCTGGAAACTCGGTATCAAGAGCCTGCTCTTGCACCCGCTCCGCTCGCTGCTCACGGTGCTGGGCATCTTCATCGGCGTGGCCAGCGTCATTTGGCTGTTGGCCATCGGCGAAGGCATCAGCCGCAAAGCCCAAGAGCAGATCGAAGGGCTCGGCGCCGACAACATCATCGTCCGCTCGAACAAGCCTTCCAACGAAGCCGCTACTCCCAGCCGCGGCCCGGTGCCCTACGGTCTGACGCGACTGGACTATCGGCGGCTGGTCGACACGCTGCCGACCGTCCGCGAGGCGCTCCCCATCCGTGAGATCCGCCGGCAGTTTCGCTTCTCGACGCGCTCGCTCGACGGCCGGCTGGTGGGCTGCACGCCGGAATACGCTGAAGTCACGCAGTTGAATGTAGAAACCGGTCACTTCATCACCGATGCCGACGTCGCAGGGCTCTACAACCATTGCGTACTCGCCTCGGGCGCCGCCGAGCGGCTGTTCCCCTACGAGAACCCGCTGGGCCAACAGATTCATGTCGAAGACGATGTCTACGTCGTGGTGGGCGTGATGAAGCCGCGGATGCCGACCGCGGGCATCGGCGGCTCATTCGCCGCACAGGATTTCACCAACGACGTCTACATTCCCATCTCGACGCTGTGGACGCGGATTGGCGACCAGGTCGTCACCCGCCGCAGTGGATCGTTCGAAGGCGAGACCGTCGAGATCACGCAGATCACGCTTCGCATTGACGACGTCGAGAACGTCCTGCAAACCGCCGACGTGGTCCGCGCCACGCTCGAGGAGAAGCACGAACAGGAAGACTATCTGATCACCGTCCCGCTCGAACTGCTCGAACAGGCCCGCACCACGCGGCTGATGTTCATCGTCTTCATGGGCCTCATCGCGGCCATCTCGCTTTTGGTAGGCGGCATCGGCATCATGAACATCATGCTGGCCACCGTCACCGAGCGTACCCGCGAGATCGGCATTCGCCGCGCACTGGGAGCGAAACGCAAAGACATTACCCGCCAGTTCCTCGTCGAGACCATCGCCCTCTCGGTCGTGGGCGGCTTGACGGGTATCCTCGGCGGGCTCACCTGCGGACCGGTCACCGATCTCCTGCGCGAAGGCTTGCAGGCCGCGATTCCCGATATGATGGCCGATTTGCCGGAGGTGATCAGCACCGTGCGGCCGGTGATCGTGCCGGTATCGATTCCGGTGGCCTTTAGCATTTCTGTGGGCGTGGGGCTGATCTTCGGCCTCTATCCTGCACGGCGCGCCGCGGCGATGGATCCCATCGAGGCCCTGCGGCACGAGTAGTTCATCGCGCAATGGCGGCCGCACCTGCAACCCTGGGTAGGCCGGCGCAGGTGCGAGCGGTAGGATGACCGTTCCAGCAGCGCCTCGCGGCAACTACGCCAAGGCCCATCATCGAGTTCCACTTGTGAACCTACTTCGCTCACGTCGCAGTCTGCCGGCGATCCTGATCGCGGCGGCCAGCCTCGCCGTAGCTTGGGCTGACGGCGCGCGCGAGGACATCGATTTGATTCAGGGCACGTGGTCACTCGTCGAACTCGAAACGGCTGGCGGCGTGATGCAGGGCAATGACGTCGACGGCACGCTGACCATCACGGGCGAGTCGGCCAAGATCGAAGTCGAGTTTCCCGGCAGCGACCCCTATCGAAACGAGTACTCGTTTCGCCTCTTCCCTCATCGAGTGCCCAAAGCCTTCGACGTGCACTGGGCCGATGGCCGCATCACTCGCGGTATCTATCGCTTCGAGGGTCAACAGTGGATTCGCTGCCACGGCGAGCCCGACGGCCAGCGGCCAGAGTCGTTCGAGAATCCCGCCGCGAACCGCTTCACGCGGTCGATCTGGCAGCGGCCTCCGCTCGTGCCCCAGGATGTTCCCTGACGCGGCCGATCTCGACGGAGCGGCCGAAACTTCGGGCAACTTGCCGTGTTGATTGATAGGCATGCAGTGCGCGTGTCGCTGCTGCCCGTTGTGCGCACTCAACACGCGAGCGCCTGTTTGGGCATGGATCGAGCCCGACGCGCCCGGTGCCTTTCGGTCGCTGCCCCCGATCGAGACGCCGGGCGTTTTTTGTTGGCCGGCAAGGAGCCTCCGGGGCTATTGGCCGCAGGGGCGATCGGTCACAGAAGCACCTGCGGCGAAGAAAAACTTTGACGAACCCCTCGCCATCTGGCTAGCCTTGAGGAATCCAAGCCGAGATCGATGGCTGTCGAGAACTCCACCAGAGGTTCGATGCCGGTCACGCTATTCCGCCGCCTGCAGAGCGCGTTCCAATTGCTCGCCGTCGCCGCGGCGAGTGAGCCAGCCGGGTCGCCCCCGAAGCAGGAGCCGGCATTCCACGGTGGTTCTTACGCGCTCGCGGGCGCCACGACGCGAACCCTCAAGCATCGTCAGAGGCGTCCGCTGCTGCGACCTCGCATTCGTCGCACGCTACGTCAACCGTAATGCTGCCGCTGGCTTCTTGAGAGCGGCACGGTAGCTGCGCCGGCGATAGCAAGCAGCACTCGCGACAGCCATCGAGCAGCAAGCCGCCATCAGATTCGGGATCAATTCGCGCCAACCCCTCGCAATCGTCGTCGGCCGAGGGTATCTTGCCTGGAAGTGGGGCGGTGGGGATTTCTAACGGCCAGCGCATCGACGCGGCCGGCGAGGGCAGCAGCAAGCATGGGTATCTTTCAGCGCCTCGACCACGTTTCCATCGGGGTCGAGAATCTCGATCGAGCGCGCCAACTGTTTCTCGACGTCTTGGGTGGCGAGCCGCTTGAAGACGCCGGCACCAGCGACGAAGAGGGCTTTGAATGGACGACGTTCAAAATCGGCGGCTCGAAACTCGAGCTCGTCGCGCCGACCACCAACGGTGAAGGCGGCGTCGGACGCTACATCGCCAAAAACGGCGAGGGCTTTCACCATCTCTCGATCAGCGTCGCCAATCTGGCCGAAGCGATTGAATACTTTCGCTCAAAGGGCCTCCGGGTGCTGGCCGCCAACTTCGACAACCCGCAGTGGAAACACTGTTATCTACACCCCAAGGACACCTGCGGCGCACTGATTCAGGTGTTCGAAGAGAACCCGCAAACGTTGGCCCACGCCGGCTAGCGCGAGCGTCTGTCTCGTCGCGGGCACACCGTTCAGCGCACACATCAGCGGCTGCGCCAGAAGGACGGCGAGAACAGCACCAGGACGACGAACACCTCCAGCCGCCCGATCATCATCAGCGTGGCAAACAACAGTTTCGTCGCCGCGCTGAACGGCGCGTAGTTCTGCGTCGCGCCCACCGTCCCCAGCCCCGGCCCGATGTTGTTCAGCGTCGCCGCCACGCCGCTGGCACTGTCGATCAGTTTGTCGCCAATCGGCCGGCCGTGGTCGGTCCAGGTCTGGTCGGGCTCACAGGTGACGACCAGCATCCAACTGGCCATGAACAACACCAGGATCGCGCAAAAATAGATCGGGATGTTGACCCGCAGTTCGGCCGGCACCACGTTGCCGCCCAGCCGCAACGGTCGCACCACGCTGGGCCGAAACGCCTGCTCAACGTGCAGCGCCAGAATGCGATACAAGAGCAGGTGCCGAATCACCTTCAATCCCCCGGCCGTGCTGCCGGCGCAGCCGCCGACGAACATCAGCAGAAACAACACGCCGCGGCCAAAACTGTTCCACTGATCGAAGTCGTGCGTGCCGTAACCGGTCGTCGTCATGATCGAGACGACTTGAAACAGACCGAACCGCACGCCCGCGCCGACGTCACGCATCTCGGTCGACGCCCGGTCTTGCTGGCCGTCTGGCGAGAAATCGCCGCGATACAGTCCGAAGGCAACCACCAGCAGCGTCACGGCCAGCATGAACCCCACGTAGGCCCGCCACTCGATGTCGGCCAACAACCGCCCCGGCTGGCGCAGCGCCACGAAGTAAAGCAGCATGAAGTTGGTGCCGGCCAGCACCATGAAGACTGTGATCGTCATCTCGATGAGCGGTCCGTTGAGCCCGCTTTGGGCGAACCAGGCGACGCTGGCGTTGTGCGTGCTGAAGCCACCGGTGGCCATCGTGCCGAAGGCGTGACACGAGGCGTCGAACAGCGTCAAGCCTTCCAGCAGCAACACAATTGTCAGCACGACGTTCAGCACGATATAGATCACGCACAACACCCAGGCCGTGTGCTGCACGCGCGCGGCGTGCGATTCGAAGCTCGGTCCCGGCACTTCTGCCCGCATGAGTTGCTTGCCGGCCGATCCTTGTCCCAGGATCGCGACGAACAGCACGACGATTCCCAAGCCGCCGAGAAAGTGCGTCGTCGACCGCCAGAACAAGATGCAGTGCGGCACCAGTTCCGGATCGTCGAGCTCCGTGAGCACGGTAGCACCGGTGGTGCTAAAGCCCGACTGGGCTTCGAACACGGCGTCGACAAACGTCATCGGCGTCTCGGCATCGCGGCGAACACCGCCCAGCACGAACGGTAGCGCTCCCAACAATGTGGCGAGCACCCAACTCAGGCCTACCACGGCCATCGCCTCTCGGCGGTGCAAACGGGTCGCGTCGGGGCGTCCGCTCGCCAGACGAAACGCGACCCCGACCGCAACGCAGATCACGATCGACCACACGAGTCCCCAGAACGCCTTGGTTTCGAAGTGCTCGCTTCCGCCCAGCGCGGGTACGGCCCACGGCAGACTGAAGGTCATCGACGCGCCCAGCAGCAGCGCGATCAGCCCGAGCAGGTTGGCAAGCTGGCGGATATTCATCGCGGTCTCAGACGCGGCGTCACTTCCTACGACGCCTGCCCATTGGCGTCGAAAAACCGCAACGCGGTGTCGACCGAGTGGTAATCGATGAGCGCCACGACCGTATCGCCGGCGGCCAGCTCATCGTCGGCGCCGGGCACGGTGACGAATCCCTCCCGGATTCGTGCCGCGATCAGACACTGTTGCGGCAGCGACAACTCGTGCAGCGGCCCGCGCGTGACGGGAGCCCCCTCCAGCACATTGAGTTCGAGGATGTCGACGCCGCCGCCCAACAGCGGAGATCGGGAAATGACCGGCCCCGTCTGGAGATAGCTCAGCACTTGCCGTGCCATCACGTCCCGCGGACTCACGGCCACATCGATGCCCAGTTTGCTCACGACGTTCGCGTAGTCGGGCCGGGTCACTACCGCCAAGATTCGCTTGGCCCCCAGTTCTCGCGCCTCGACGCCCGCCATGATGTTGTCTTCATCCTCGCCCGTGCAGCCGACGAACACGTCGGCCGCACCAACGCGCTCCTCTTCCATGTCGACCCGCCGCGTGCAGTCGCTGTTGACCACAGTGGCCCGCGGTAACCGTTCGGCTAAATGTTCACAGCGCTGGGGATCGGAATCCATGATCACCACGTGGTACGCCGGGCCCGCCAGGGCTTGTGCCAGGTGATAGCCCGTCTCGCCGCCGCCGGCGATCACGACCGTTTGCACCGCGGGCGTCGCTTGAAACCACTCTTCGACCTCGGCGATGTTTTCCTGCGTGCCAATCAGCGTGACGCGGTCGGCCATTTCCAGCGTGTCGTCGGCGCCGGCGATCCATAGTCGTCCGTCGCGCAAGATCGATCCGATCCGCACGCCGGCCGGCAACCGCAACGACCGTAAGGGGACTCCCACGGCCGACGATTGCCGCTCCACCACGAGCTCCTGCACCTCGACGCCGCCGCGCGCCAGGTGCTCGATGATCATCGAACCCGAGCGACCAATCCCGCGCGCCAGTGCGACCGCCGAGAGATGCTCGACGCTCAGCAGCCGGTCGACATGGAAATGCCGCTGATAGTCGAAGGTACTCAGGTCGCGCAACACGGCGGCATACACCCGCGCCAGTGCGCGGCGTGCGCCCATTGCCTTCGCCAGACTGGCGCCCACGATGTTGACTTCGTCGTCGCCCGTGACCGTCAGGCAAAGATCGGCGTCCATCACGCCAGCCTGGAACAGCACGCTCGACTGCGACGCCGACCCGACGAGCACCCGCACGTCGAGTTGTTCATCGAGGTGTTTACACCGCTGGGAATCGGAATCGACGACCGTCACGCTATGACGGCGCTGGCAGAGCAAATCGGCGATCGAGGCGCCGACGGTCCCTCCGCCCAAAACCACGACTTTCATGGTTGCTCGCGATGCACTCCGGTGCTGTCGGCACGTCCGGCAATCAGCCTGAGCGATTGCGGCGTCGACCTTCGGGCGATCCCTGCCACAGGCAGAATCCTACGCGGCAGGATGACGAGCCGACTACGCTGCCGTCAAGCCCCGCGACGACAACCTCACGTCGCGCGCGAGGCCGACGTTCAACCCCTGCGGGCGCTTGCCGCGCCCCGGGTGGGCCCCTATAGTCCCCCTCGTCGCCGCCCGCCCGTCGTCTCATCGCGCGCCGCACCGCATGGTCTTCACGTCGCTCGATATCGCTGTATTCCTTGGCGCCCTGGTGCTGGTGATGGCCTTCGGCCTGTGGGCCGCGCGCCGCGAGCGGACGAGCGAAGACTACTTCCTCGCGGGGCGCAGCGTGCGTTGGTGGGGGGTTGCCGCTTCGATCTATGGCACCAACGTCAGCGCCAATCATGTCGTCGGCATGTTGGGCATCGGCTACACGGTTGGCTTCGCCCAGAGCCACTTCGAGCTGGGCGCCATCGCCGGGTTGATGCTGCTCTGCTACGGGTTCCTGCCGGTCTATCGCCGGCTGAATGTGTACACGCTCAGCGAGTATCTGGCGCAGCGCTACGACGAGCGGAGCCGCGTGCTCTACGCGCTGGCGATGCTGGTGATCATGGTGCTGGTACACATGGTGCAAGGCTTCTACATCGGCTCGCGCTCGATGAACCTCATCGTCCGCGATAGCCCCTTGGAGCTGGGTTACACCTGGGGCGTTATCGCGCTGGCCGTGGTGGCCACCGTTTACACCGTGCTGGGCGGCCTGAAAGCGGTGATCTGGACCGACGTTTTGCAGTCGATCCTGCTGCTCGCCGCAGGGCTCATCGTCGCCGCGCTCACGTTCAGCCAGAGCGAAATCGGTGGTTGGAGCGGCATGCGCGCGCTCGACGCCGCGGCGGCGGCCGATGAGCAGAAGATGCACCTCTATCTCCCCTCTGACCACCCCGATCTACCCTGGACCGGCGTGCTCACCGGACTGATGTGCCTGCACTTCTTCTACTGGTCCACCAACCAGTTCATCGCCCAGCGCGCACTTGCAGCGCGTAGCGATGCCGAAGCGCAGCTGGGCATCGTCGCCGCAGGGTTCTTCAAGCTGCTCATTCCGTTCTTCGCCATCGGCACGGGCGTCGCCTCGTACTACCTGTTCAACGAGTTGGGCATCGAGAAGCCCGACTCGGATGCGGCCTTTCCTGAATTGGCCAGGCTCGTCGTGCCGGTCGGCTACGGCATCGTGGGTCTCATCGCCGCCGGCGTCATCGGCGCGATCCTCTCCTCGGTCGACTCGATGATGAACTCGGCGGCCACTATCGTCACGATGGACATCTATCGCCGCTACCTGAAGCGCGACGCCGAGGAGCGCGAGCTTGTGCTGGTGGGGCGTATTTCGGTTGTCGTATTCATAGTCATCGCCGCGCTGATCGCGATCTTCGTCATCGACCCGGAATCCAAGGAGAGCTTTTTCCTGGTGATCGTCAATCAACAGAGTCATATCGCGCCGGGGCTGGTGGTCACGTTCGCGCTGGGCATGTTCTGGCGGCGCGCAACCGGCACCGGCGCGTTCGTCACGCTGCTGGTCTGCCCCGCCATCTCGGTGGGCCTCGGCTGGTCATACAACAACTGGCTGCACACGCTTCCCGGCGTCGAGGAGACCTTTGGCGCGGCGCTCAACACGTTTCATCGGGTGGTGGTGACTGTCCTGCTCGGCGGGCTGCTGCACGCGGGGGTGAGTCTGGTGACCCGCCACGATCCCCAGAAAGCCCAGCTCGTCTGGAGCGGGACGAACGGCGCCGGTAGCTCGGGCGTGGGCGGTCTGCTGGCACAGATCGCGCTCAGCCTGGCTCTCTATGTGACGTTGGCCGGGCTGATGGTCGCCGGGTTAATCGCACCGCTTTTGGCCGCTTCCATCGGCGCCGCGTGGACGTGGCTGCTGTTCGCCCGTCGGGCATGGCTCGCGCAGGCGACGGCGACGGATGGAGCACAAGCTAGTGCCTCGCCGCTGGCCCTGATCGGCGACGACCGCTTTTGGGCCGGACTGCTCTGTGGGCTGGCCGTGTTCATGATGTACTACTACTACTGAGACGAGCTCGCTCGTCGCCCATCACACGCGATGAGCGCGTAAGCCACTTGGCGAATAGCGGGCGGATAGGTAACGTGCCCGCTGCGGCATTCACCACTGTTCCTCAACGCCGCCTGCGGGGCGGGGCGAGCGGCGTGCGGATTCGTCGGCCATGCGCGTCGCGATCCTTCACCATCATTTCAATCGAGGCGGCGTCACACAGGTCGTCGCCAACCATCTCCGGGCGCTCGCGGCTACCGCCGACACGCGCTCGCCACCGCAGATCGCCTTACTCTACGGAGGACGACACGACGGGGCGCCGAGCGAACTGCTGGACGGCCTGCCGGGCCTGGAAATCACCCGGCACATCGTGCCCGAGCTCGAATACGATGCCTCCCCGCGTGCCGACGGTCCCAGACTGACGGCCAAAATCGCCGACACGCTCACCGCACTCGGTTGGTCGCCCGACGAAACCGTTCTCCACATCCACAACCACAGCCTGGGCAAGAGCGCTTCGCTTGCGCCGGCAATCTGCGAGCTCGCCGCGCGTGGCTATGGCTTGCTCCTGCAGATTCACGATTTCGCGGAGGACTTTCGACCCGACAACTATCGGCTCTTGCTCTCGGCGCACGGCCCGACGCCTGCCGAACTCGACGCGGTGTTGTACCCGCAGGCGCCCCACGTTCATTACGCCGTGCTCAATGGTCGCGACCGCGGCGTGCTCGCGAATCTGGGTGTACCCGACGACTGCCTGCACGACCTGCCCAATCCGGTCGTGGCATCGGGAACGCTGCCCGCGCACGAAGAAGCCAAGCAGCAGTTTGCCGGACGGTTCGATGTGGACCCTGATCGACCGCTGCTGGTGTATCCGGTGCGCGGCATCCGCCGCAAGAACCTGGGCGAGATGTTGCTGCTTTCTACAATGACCGGCCAGCAGGCTACGTTGGCCGTCACTCTGGCACCGCTCAACCCGACAGAACGAGCGTCCTACGACGCCTGGCATCGGCTGGCCGACGAGTTGGCCTTGTCCTGCCGCTTCGACGTGGGCAGCGATACGGGACTCCCCTACCTCGACAACCTGGCCGCCGCCGACCAGTTGCTCACGACCAGCGTCGCCGAGGGTTTCGGCATGGTCTTTCTCGAAACCTGGCTTAATGGTCGCTCTCTGGTAGGACGCGATCTGCTCGAGATCACGGCCGACTTCACCGGTGCGGGCGTGCGTTTCGAGCGGCTGTACGAAGAGCTACGAATCCCACTGGAAGTCATTGGCGGCCGCGACCCGCTGTTCGCCGCGCTCCAAGAACTGTACGAGGGCCTCTACTCGGCCTATCAGTTCCCCGCTGCACCAGACAATGCGTGCCGTGCGAGTCTCGAACCCTTGCTGACCGACGACGCCGTCGACTTCGCCGCCTGCCCGGTCGCGTTGCAAGAGCGGGCCATCCGGGCTGCTCATACCTCGGCGGTCGTGCGGCAGCAAATGCACGATCTCAACCCGGGGCTTCGCGATGCCCTAACTGCCAACTCCGAGTCGCAGCAGCCGTTGATCGAACACAACGCCAACGTCGTGCGCGACAAATACTCGCTGGCGCGTTGCGCCGAGCGGCTGCATGCGCTGTATGGGAAGGTCCTCGCAAGTCCGCGCGCCGCCCAAGTTGCTGCTCCGGCAAAGCCGGGCGGGGTTCTGTTCAGCTTTCTCAATTCAGCCCGCATGTGCCCCGTGCGGTTTGAGTGATGCCGACCGTCGCCGAAATCATCCAGCAACACAGCCGTCCACTCGCGCCGCAGCCGACGCAGATCGCACCGCGCTTGCCATCGCTGACGGGCATTCGCGCCGTGTTGTTCGACATCTACGGCAC
>CALKYM010000328.1 GCA_938003525.1 uncultured Planctomycetales bacterium
TAGCCTGGCCAGTTGAAACCCAAAATCTCAACCTACCGCCGGTACAGAAAACGGTAGCAGGTCAAAGTATCAAGGCCCGAAGTTAGAGCGTGGTATCGTCAGTGGGCGCTGGTCAGAAGAGCCAGCGTCATCATGTCGATGCCATCGGCGCCCCTTCTGGCTGAGCCCAAGTCGAGATCTAGTCGGTTTTGAGCTGGCCGGGAGTCGTATCGCTGGCGCCCGATAGTGCGGTGCAGTCGACAAGCAAGTCACTGAAGCGCTTGCCAACAGCTTCTTTTCGGCTACCTGGTGATCTCATCGAAGCGCCGCGTCAGCCCGCAGGGTCATCCTATTTGAGTAGTACGCGATGACGGCGAACATGTAGTAGACGCACGTAATCCCAGCCATTGCCGCGAATGCAATACAGTGCCGGAGACGAGCTTCGGGATTGGGTATTCCGGTGAGGCCTTCATATTCTGCGTACTGACCAGTGATTAGAGGACGTAGAGAAAGGGAGAGGTCAAGCACTTGGAGCAAGAATCCAATCCAGATGGCAAAGATGCTACGCCGCACTGTCGTCCAGTAGCCAACTAAGTAGAGGGGAACGTAGACTGCCCCAACAAATATCAGCAGCTTCGTGGCCACGACGTAGTCGGGTGGACGAACAGCCGTGCCGACCGAGAACACAACGACGCCGATTACGCCGAAAGCCATCTTCAGCGCGGTCATAGCTTGAAGCACCATACCGGCCTCGCGAATTCGCGCGGGGCGGCGCGCCCAGAGCCAAACACGTTGCAATCTGCTCTTAGGCCGAGCCACGACCGGCTGGTCATGGAGAAATCGGCGCAGGTCCTGGGCCAATTCATGCGCCGAGTGATAGCGCCACGAAGGCTCTTTCTCCATGGCCTTGAGGCAGATGGTTTCTAAGTCGCGAGGGATGTGATCGTTGAGGCTCCTTGGTCTGCGCGGGTCTTCCTGCAGAACCTGACGAACCGTCATCCGAATACTGCCCTGAAAGGGCAGCGTGCCCGTCAACAAGTGGTACAGCATCGCACCAATCGAATAGATGTCCGAGCGCGGGTCCGCCCGTAATCCTTCGCCGCGCGCTTGTTCAGGCGACATATAAGCAGGAGTTCCGAAGACCTGCCCTTCCAGCGTCACCGTGACGTCCGTCGCATCTCTGCGGGCGAGGCCAAAATCCGCAATGTGGGGCTCGCCGTTGTCGTCCAGGAGAATGTTCGACGGCTTGATGTCGCGATGCACGATTCCCTGCTGATGAGCGACGTGAAGCGCTTCGGCAATCTTCGCGCACAGCTCTGCTGCCTCACGAGGCGAGAGGTGCTCAACTTCCAGCCAGTCCGACAGCGTCCGTCCGGCAATGTATTCACAGACCAAGTAGAACAAGCCCTGCTCGCGGCCGACTTCGTACACCCGGACGATGTTGGGATGCTCTAGCTGAGAGGCCGCCTGCGCTTCGCGCTCAAATCGCCTCGCCTCCTCTTGAGACAGCTCTCCTTTGCGAGGAATCTTTATCGCGACCTGACGTTCGAGCCGCGTGTCGCGCGCAAGCCACACATCGCCAAACCGCCCACTTCCCAGCAGACGGATCATTTCGTAGTGAGCGATCCTTCTCTGTTCGCCAAAGAAACTCCGGGACGGTGAATCATCACCAACGAATCGAAAGCGACATTTGCAGGACGGACAAACTATGTCCTGCGTCGACCTCTCCGATTCTCCGTCGATCGGATGCTGGCAGTGCGGACAGCGCACGCGGAGAGCATAATCACGCTCGATAGCCTGCAGCTCTCGTTTGAGCGACGATCGTGCCGGCTCGGTGGTATCCGCTAGATACTCTTCGACAGCCGGATGCTCCCCGGCACGTAGTGCGGCTTCAAAACGATCGCAGACGGCGTCGACCCACTCTGCGCGATGCAACGACGGCGCATTGTCTCCGATGCTGTCTTCGGCACTCATGGGATGACCGCCTCGGACCACTTGCTGCGAATGAGATTGACCTTCCTGCGAACGGTGCGAGGGACGCAGTCCTTCCAAAGTGCAATCTCATCGTTCGTGTACCCGTCCAACTTCCACATCGCGATTTGCCGCAAGTCTGGGTCGTCGAGCTGGTCGAGCAGCCGTCTGCACGTCTCTCGAATCACGGCCGCAACTTCCGGCGTCGGCCCGGTGGAAATGATCTGTTCGTCGACGTATCTACTAGCCCATCGCTGCAGCCCGAGTCGAGCTAGAATCCGACCACTGCCACGCTTGGCACGGCGATCATGACGTCGCTTGTTCGACGCCTTGCGGGCCGTAATCGTCACCAACAGGCGCCACAGGTCGTCACGGTCTTCCACGTCCCGAAAGCGACCTTGTTCGACGTCTCGAAAAAAATCGAAGAACGCGCATTGCACGACATCTTCTTCGTCGCTCACTGATCGCGACGTACCGTGCAGCTTGTTGCGCGCTAGACGCACAAGATGCGGCCGAAAGCGTTTCCAAATCTTTTCGGCGGCGTCGCAGTTGCCGCTTTGAAGATCTGTGAACCAGAGCGTGACTGATCCACCAACCGCCATCATGGGCTCCGATCAGAAGACAGCGGCCTGCATCAGTCGGGTTCGCTGGAGGAATTGCAGAACGGCACGGATTATAGCTCTGCCTATGAACCGTTATCAACGAGTGGCTCAATAATCAGTACAGCATTCAATGCGCGCCGACTTCGCACACCAACGTGGCTTGGCGATCTGAAAAAAATCTCGCCGATGTGTCCGGGTTGCCGGAGTGTTGGTGATAGATGTTATGTGGGCTCACGCTTTTGACGCACGGCGCTTCGCGTTGCGTCGTGTGAAGGGATCCCGACATCAACTCCTGTCGTTAATCGCAGGTCGCGGGAAGACTGCCCCAGAACAGCGTGGCGCCCCAACACCTTTGAAACAAAGAGCATAGGAGCCATACGCGAGTTGGCGCCGGCAAGACGCGACTGCGACGAATAGGTGTCGCATGTTCGCGACATCATCTTGCCATGCCCATTCGCTTCGCCATCGAAAGCGATTCTTCCATCGAAATGCTCTCACAGATTTTCAGGCTCGGTTGATTTGTGGCTGTGTTTTCTGACGCGGGATGCAGCACTGGCAAGCACTTTTTACTCCGCGGATCTAGTTAGCAGCCGAGAAGATCACAAGTGCCATCAATACCGGGGAGATTGTGCATGTTTCTTCGAAATCGTTCGACAAGCACGAAGTCTCGCCTGCGCAGATCACGCAACGCTCAATTGCAAATCCAACCTCTTGAGTCACGGCAGCTCTTGGCCGTGCTGAATGACGTCACGGTCGGCTTCCTGGAACTGGGCAACGGAGAAAAGGTACCCAACTACGTCAAAGACTACACGATTGAGACGGTGAAGGACGGCGATTGGAGTGACTCCACAATCTGGAGCACAGGCGTTGTCCCGGGAGACGATGACATCGTACTGGTCGACAACGTCGTAACCTACGACGTTGCCTCCGCTGCGGCGGTCGATCTCGAATCGCTGGGCATCATTAACGGTTCGCTCAGCTTCAAGACCGATCAGAACACGCACATGAACGTGGGAACGATCTTCGTCTTTGAGAGCGGCACGCTGGAAGTGGGAACCGTCAGTGATCCAGTGCAAAGCAGCTACACGGCCGAAATCGTCTTCCGAGACTTGGACATTGACGTCGGCATCGTTAATCCCGACGGCACCGTGGCGCAAACGGGCTTTGACCCCGCCCAATACGGCATCGGCCTGCTGGGATTCGGAAAAGTCCATACGCACGGCGCGTCGATGAGCGAAACCTTCGTCCCGCTGGCGGCCAATCCCAACAAGACGGCCAACACGCTGGAACTGTCGCAGACCGTTACGGGCTGGAACGTTGGTGACACATTGATCATTCCCGATACGCGGCAGATAGCTTCAGACGACGCGCGCGACTTTGATCTCGACATCACGAACCACAACGACACCGACGATCTGCCCGGGTTGTCGGGATGGGAGCCTCAGTGGGAAGAAGTCGAGATCACAAACATCTCCGGAACAACAATCACCGTAGACGATCTGGTCTACGACCACGATGGTCTGACCTACGAAGGTGGAACGCTCTATCCCCACGTCGCTGTCCTGGATCGCAACGTCACATTCCGCTCGGAGAATCCTCACGGCACGCGCGGCCACATGTTGTTCAACTTCCGCGCGGACGTTGACATGCGTTACTCGCGGTTTAAGGATCTCGGCCGCACGGATGTCTTTCGCGACTTGGATCGCAGTGAGTTCGAGACTGAAGGAGACGAATCGAGTCCGGCGGAACACATCGGCGAGAATCAGATCGGCCGGTATTCGGTCCACTTCCACCACCTCATCGGGCCAGAAAACCCGACGCCCGAGAATCCCACGCCTTTTGATCCCAATGGCGATCTGTTCCAAGCTCGGCTCATCGGCAACACGATCGATGGTGGCTTGAAGTGGGGCGTCACGGTCCACGGAACAAGCTACACGCTGATCGAGGACAACGTCGCCTATGACCACGATGGCGCGGCATTCCTCACCGAGGACGGCAACGAGACCGACAACGTCTTTCGGCACAATTTCGCCATGCGCATCCAAGGCACCGGGGTTGACGGCAGCACGCAACCCAATCAGACCAATCCGGATGCCCAGAACTACGGTTTGGGCGGCACCGGCTTCTGGTTTGCGCGTCCGGGTAACATCGTTGAAGACAATGTCGTGGCCAACGCGAGTCTCGAAGGCTACCGCTACATCAGTGCGTACGTGAACAGCATCGATGCGCCCGATTTCCCGGGTGCCAATCGAAACGTGGCGGAAGAATCGACAACCTTCGACGTTGGCCCTTTCGGAACGCACAAGGGCAACGAGGTCTACGGCTATACGCAACGTGGGTTGTCGCTGTTCTTTCCTACGGCCTCCGTACATCACCCCGACGACGGCACGATGACGTTCGAGGACTTCACGATCTGGAACGTCCACGGTCGAGGCGTCAACGCCTCGCGCACGTACAGCACGGTCTTTGAAGACTTCACGATCGTTGGCGACAAGGATGCCATCACCACGACCGACCACGAATCGATCGGATTCACGGGTTTTCGCTCAGAGAAGCTCACGTTGGTCAATCCGCACATCGAGGGGTTCATCCATGGCGTGGTGGGCTACGAGGGGGACGATGGTTGGTCGGGCGCCGCTGTGCCCGTGGAGATCACTGGCGGCACGCTCAAGAACTTCAGCAACTTGGAGCTCGTGTCGAACAGCCACCTCGGCGACTTGACGGGACAGGCGATGACCGTCGACGGCACCACGTTCGACAATGTGACCGGCGTGACGGGGCCCAGCTTTGGCGACAACGACTTTCGCATGGCCTTCTCATCCGACGCCCAGAACATTCTCCGTCCCGACACGTTGCGAATCACCGACTATGACAACGTAGCGGACCAAAACTTCCGTGTTTACTACGAAGAACAAGAGCACGACCACACCGTTTCGAGCACGGATGACATCTATCCGAAGGAATTGACGAAGCTCGGACTGGACAATGAAGAACTGTGGGTCAAATACGGCTTTGCCATCGGTGGCGAAGTCGTCCCGCTCGTTCGCGACAGCAGCGGCACTCCAGAAAATGATTTGCAGAACCACTACGTCCCAGGACTGACGATCAGCGATCTCGAGATTGACGGCGGTTTTGCGATCCAGGAGATCGCACTTGGACCATTCGCTGTCAACGCGGGTGAGTCCTTCGAACTCGACGCGACGGGCACCTTCACGCAGGCGGGCAGCTATACGTACGATTGGGATCTCAATCCCGGTTGGGACCTCGGCTCAGGCGATCATATCTTCGATACCAAGGAAGCAACGAACGACATCAGTCCGTTGATCAGCGCGGCCAACGTCGATACGTATTGGCCGGCACGTGACTCCACAAATCCGGGCGTCTATCCGATCGGCGTGCGGTTGATGGACGGATCGACCATCGTGGCCGAGGCCTGGACGACCGTCACCGTGCGCAAGGCGGGGACCGACTACGACGCCACCAACGACATCCTTTACGTCTCCGGCGACACGGATGACAACACGATCAAAGTCTTCAGCCGCGATGTGGGTGGCAGCGAGTATGTCGTCGTCGAAATCGACAGCACCGAGGTGCTCAACGAGAACTCCACCAGCCCGCTGCTGGTCGGCGATGTGAAACACGTCCATGTCGTCGGTTTCGAAGGCGACGACACGATCGACCTCAGCGGCGTCGACAGCGACTTCACGGCGATCGACGATCAAGTTGACGACACAATCGGCAGTGCAGCCTCAGAAACTACAAGTCTTTCGCTTCGCCCCGAGTACTCCGTCCTCGCCTACGGCCTCGACGGCGACGATAGCCTGCTCGGAGGCACCTTCTCGGACAAGCTCGTCGGCGGCCATGGAGACGACACGTTAGATGGCGGAACGGGCGCCGATGGCTACGACGCGCTGGAAGGTGAACTGGGCAGCGACACGTACAAGTGGGTCGGTCTCGACTTGGGGGCCGACACGGCCGTAGAACCCGACTTCGGCGCGGCGAACGAGTTCGGACTATTCACGGACGTCGATACCCTCGACTTTAGTGGCTACACGGGTGCTGTTGGCAATGGACATGCCAACGGCTTCCAGCTCGGCCTTTACAAGGCTTCGGGCTCGCTCTACCAAAAGGTCCACGACGCCGATTCTGGCAACTCGCACATTGAGCTTCGTATCCGTCTCGCGCATCCCAACTTCGAGGCCCGCAACAACGGAAACTTTCCAGGATTCGAGAAATTCGTGGGCAGTGACCATGACGATTACGTACGCGGTGCCAGCTCGCGCAGCACGTTGTTGGGTGGCAAAGGTAATGATGACCTCAGGGGTGCTAGCGGCAACGACTACATCGACGGCGGTGAGGGGAACGACGATCTGCACGGAAACGGCGGCGACGACTACGTCATCGGCGGCGACGGCAATGATACAGTCCGCGGCCATGCAGGAAACGACACGCTTGATGGTGGCACCGGCAACGACTCGCTCCGGGGCGAAGAAGGGGATGACGTTTACCTGTTCGGCCGTCCCTCGGAGGCGTTCAACCTCGGTACGGACTCGATCACCGACGAGAGTTCTACAGACGGCCTGGCGGACCGCCTCGACTTCAGCGGCTTCCTGGAAGCGCTCACCATCGACATCTCGACCGCCAGTGCCGTCAACCATGCTGATCTCAAGCTGACGATTCCCACCAGCTCCTTCGAACAAGTCATCGGCACAACCAAGAACGACACGATCACGGGCAACTCCTTGGACAACCTGATCGACGGCGGAGACGACGACGACACGATTGTTGGTGGCGCGGGCAACGACACGCTGGAAGGTGGTCTGGGTGACGATGATCTGGACGGCGGCAGCGGCGACGACGTCTATGTCTTCGATCGTGACTTGGTGACGGACAACCTCGGCAGCGACACGATCACCGAAGCGACCGGCGCCAGCAATGACGACGGCGACCGTCTCGACTTCAGCGGCTTCGACGAAGCCCTGACCGTCGATCTCACAGGCGACGACACCGTCCCGGCCGTCTCTCATGCCGAACTTACCGTGACGTTGACCGAGAAGCTGGGCCTCGAGGAGATCGTCGGCACCAGCGGCAACGACACCCTCACCGGCAATGCCCGCGACAATGTGCTCGAAGGCGGAGAGGGCGACGACGACTTGGACGGTGGAGCCGGCAGCGACACGTACGTCTTCGCGCGTCCCGGCGACGAAGACCTCGGTTCGGACACCCTCACCGAGAGCACCGGCGGGAGCGACATCGACGTGCTCGATTTCAGCGACTTCGGCGAAGGGGTCACCGTCGACCTGAGCAGCACGACTCCCTACAACGTGTCCGGCAAGCTGGGCGTCACGTTGAGCAGCGCAGATGCCTTCGAAGGCGTGATTGGCAGCGACTTTGCCGACAACATCACCGGAAACGGCCGAGATAACCAGCTCACCGGCGGCCAAGGCGACGACACGCTGATCGGTGGAACGGGCGTCGACACCTATTTGTTCTCTCGCGAGAACGCGGGCATTCTGCTCGGAACCGACACGGTCACCGAAACCAACACGGGCGAAGCCGACGGGCTGGACTTTGCCGGTTTCCTGGAAGCGATCACTATCGATCTCTCTTCCTCGACAGCCGTATCGCACGCCGAGGTGACCGTCGTGTTGACGGACCATACGCTGATTGAGTCGGCTGGCGGAACGGCGTTCGATGATACGCTGATCGGCAACGATGCAGACAATCTGCTCGTTGGCGGCGAAGGCGACGACACGCTCGAAGGCGGCAAAGGCGACGATACCCTGGGCGGTCAAGGCGGCGACGATACTTATCGTTTCGCGCGCGCTGACACCGTGACCGATCTAGGTTCAGACGTACTTGTCGAGCCCAGCAGCCCGAACGATGCCGCGGACACGCTCGACTTCAGTAGCTTTCTCGAAGCCATCACGCTTGATCTGTCCGTTGTACTCCCGACCAAGGCACTCGATCATCCAGACCTCGATCTCACGCTGTGGGTTGGCGGCAATTTTGAGAACGTGATCGGAACCGACCAAGATGACTCGATCACCGGCAATTCGCGCAACAACGTGCTCGAAGGCGGCGAAGGTAACGACACACTTATCGGCGGCTCGGGTGACGACACGTATGTGTTCGATCGGTCGGGTGGTGAAAATCTTGGGTCGGACGACGTGACCGACTCCTCGGGCACTGCCGACAAGCTCGATTTCAGCGCATTCGGCGCAGGACTGCTGGTCGACATTGGTGACACCAACGCCGTCGATGAGACCGGAAAGCTCGTGCTTACGCTTAACAGCACGACGGCGATCGAAGACATCACCGGCTCCGCGTTTGACGATACTCTATTCGGCAATTCCCAGGCCAACTCGATCAAAGGACTCGGCGGCGCCGACGGCATCGACGCCAAAGGGGGCAATGATACCAGTGAGGGTGGCGCCGGAGCGGATACGCTGATGGGCAGCGAAGGAAGCGATACGCTCGACGGTGGAGCCGGCAACGATCTGTATGCGTTTACCCGTAGTACTGACAGCCAGGATTTGGCGGGCGAACACCTCATCGAGGGCACCGGAACCGCCAATGATGTCGAGGACATCCTGTGGTTCGGGCTGTTCCAAGAGGCGGTCACCGTCGATCTGACAACCGCCACGTTCGTGAATCAGTCCGGCGACCTCACGCTGACGGTCGATGACAAGACGGTCTTCGAGATCGTGATCGGCAGCGACGACTTCGGCGATACGCTGACGGGCAACGACGAGACCAACATCCTCATTGGCGGCGGCGGGAACGACACGATAACGGGCGGAGCTGGAGACGACTTCCTGGCCGGCCAACAAGGTGATGATGACCTCATCGGCGGTACTGGAAATGACTACTACGTATTCGACCGCTCAGAAGGCTTTGACACAGATACGGACTTCGGCAGCGACACAGTGACCGAAAGCACGGGCAGCAACGACGTGCTCGACATACTCGACTTCAGCGGCTTTGGTGAGGCGGTGACGGTCAACATTGATGACGGCCTTCTTGATACGACGCCGGTGATATCCCACCCCGACTTGACCATCACTTTGACGAGCCGCGCAGGAATAGAAGGCATCTCTGGTTCATCTGGGGCAGATAGCCTGACAGGAAACTCGCGTGCAAACGTCCTCGCCGGCAACGGCGGGAACGACACGCTCGTCGGGCTTGGCAACGATGACACCTACGTGTTCAGTCGTGAGAGTGACACGGAGGATCTCGGCACTGATACCGTTACTGAAGCAAGCTCAGGTGGCGACGAAGACATGCTGAACTTCGCCGGCTTCCTGGAAGCCGTGACGATCGACCTGTCACAGAGCACGGCCGTCTCGCACGCCGATGTGACGGTTAATCTCAGCGACAACACACACGTCGAGGCCGCCACGGGAACGGCGCTTGACGACACGCTGATCGGCAACGATGCGGCCAATCTTCTTGTTGGCGGCGCGGGCAACGACACGCTGGAAGGTGGTCTGGGTGACGATGATCTGGACGGCGGCAGCGGCGACGACGTCTATGTCTTCGATCGTGACTTGGTGACGGACAACCTCGGCAGCGACACGATCACCGAAGCGACCGGCGCCAGCAATGACGACGGCGACCGTCTCGACTTCAGCGGCTTCGACGAAGCCCTGACCGTCGATCTCACAGGCGACGACACCGTCCCGGCCGTCTCTCATGCCGAACTTACCGTGACGTTGACCGAGAAGCTGGGCCTCGAGGAGATCGTCGGCACCAGCGGCAACGACACCCTCACCGGCAATGCCCGCGACAATGTGCTCGAAGGCGGAGAGGGCGACGACGACTTGGACGGTGGAGCCGGCAGCGACACGTACGTCTTCGCGCGTCCCGGCGACGAAGACCTCGGTTCGGACACCCTCACCGAGAGCACCGGCGGGAGCGACATCGACGTGCTCGATTTCAGCGACTTCGGCGAAGGGGTCACCGTCGACCTGAGCAGCACGACTCCCTACAACGTGTCCGGCAAGCTGGGCGTCACGTTGAGCAGCGCAGATGCCTTCGAAGGCGTGATTGGCAGCGACTTTGCCGACAACATCACCGGAAACGGCCGAGATAACTTCCTCTACGGTCGGGGAGGCAACGATATCATCGCCGGAAACGCCGGTCGCGATTGGCTGTTCGGTGGAACGGGGGCGGACTCGCTCACGGGAGGGGACGACGAGGACCTACTTATGGCCGGCGGCCTGGCCGCCAACGCACTCGATATCGACGATCTTTTTGACATCATGAAGGAATGGAGTTCGACGGATACCGAAGATCACTACGAGGAGCGCATCGATACCTTGAGTGGGATTCTCTTGTGGTACACGCGGGATCGCGAGAATGGAAACAGCTTGCTCGACGATTCAACCCTCGTGGGGGACTCTGACGCCGATACCCTCGCGGGCAGCGGCGACACCGATTGGTTCTTCTACGACGCCGGCGAGGACACACTCAGCGATCTCGACGCAGACCTCGAGGAGACGGTCGACATCGGATGACCGAGGACAGGCTGCGAAAGTCGACCTAGCTGCAATGGCGGCCTTGTGGTCGCACACTGCCGACACGACATGGTGCAATACAGATACACCTCACTTGCGGGATTATCACAGCTCTAGACCGCTGAATAACATGCTTGCCTTTGACTCAGTTCATGGTTTCTCTGCCGAAAGGCCCTCGAGCTGACTAAATGCATCAAGAATCAACAACGATTCCTGCCGACGAGCACGGTACCACACATCGCCTGGCCGGCGATTGTCGCTCCGGCAGACGGCCGCCTGCTGGCGGTCCTGTTTCAACTCGACCAGACGCAGTGGTGGAGCGCTGACGAACTCTCACAGCGTCAGTTCGACCAGTCGGCCCAACTGCTGGCACACGCGATTCGAACGGTTCCGTTCTACCGAGAACGCTTCGACGCAGACGTCATTCGTCCCGCCGATGTCGCAAATATCGATCGATGGCGCGAGATCCCGATCCTGACGCGTCGGGACGTTCAGCTTGCGGGAAGGTCACTATGTAGCACAGACCCACCGCCTGAGCACGGATCGACGTATCAGACGATTACCAGTGGCTCTACTGGCCAGCCGGTCGTAGTTACAAAGACGCGATTGTGCGACATGCTCTGGCGGGCGTTTACGCTGCGTGACCACCTTTGGCACCAACGCGACTTTAGGGAAACCCTGGCCGTCATCCGAGATACGCGGGATCCTACCGCGAGGCCACCGCACGGAAAAACGGTCGCGAATTGGGCGTTCGATGTGATACCAACCGGGCCAGGTTACATGCTTGGTCTGACGAGCTCGATTGCGGAACAGGCTGAGTGGCTCCAGCGCATCGATCCTGGATACGTACTTGCCTATCCGTCTTTACTGGCCGCCGTCGCCGAAGAATTAGATACAGATGATTCGGCGCTTCCACGCCTGCGAGAGGTCAGGTGTTTTGGTGAGCTTCTCGATGGCGCCAAGCGTCGGCGCTTCAACGAGCGTTGGAACGTGCCGGTCTCGGACATCTATTCCTGTGAAGAGGTGGGCTACATCGCCCTTCAGTGCCCAGAATACGGGCACTACCACGTCCAGGCTGAGAACGTACTGGTTGAGGTTCTCCGCGAAGACGGGTCTTCATGTGAACCAGGCGAGATCGGGCGCGTTGTTCTGACCTCGCTCAACAACTTCGCAATGCCCCTAATTCGGTACGAAATCCTGGACTTCGCGGAAATCGGTCCTCCATGCCCCTGCGGACGCGGCCTACCGGTCCTCAAACGAATCCTGGGGCGGCAGCGCAATATCCTAACGTTGCCATCGGGAGAACGGCGGTGGCCGACTTTTGCCGAAGGCGAACGGCCAGAGAATCTCCCGCCCTTATTCCAGTTTCAAATCGTGCAAAAGACGCTCCGAGAACTTGAAGCCCGTGTCGTACGGCCGAGCCCTTTCACACCCGAGGAAGAACACCAGATGCGCGCGTACCTCACACGGTCACTCGGGCATGCGTTCGACGTCCGTTTTACGTACCTAGATGAGATCCCTCGAAACCCAAATGGCAAGTACGAAGACTTTCGTAGCGAGCTCGAACCGATCTCCACGCTCCCAATGGCATGAACTGCAAGTTGACACCTACCCGCAAATGACGAACCGACCGGGCCCGTCCCGATATCGTTCGTCCTCCGACGATCAGGTCTCCGGCTCGGCGAAGCTCCTTCTGCAGCTTCCGTTGGTAACTGCCCGCTCGGGTGTCGATCCGATCAAGAGTCTGCTCGTAGCGCTTCGCCTGGCACAAGCGGTCAGCCTCGGCATCGAGCAGCACGTTGAGCGTGTCTTTTACGCTGGCCCGAGCCACTTCGTCCACGTGACCTCGCACCTGCGCCTGGTCGATCTGCAAAAGGGTTCCTTGCTCCTCGCGTCCTGCTACACTCGCCATCGGGTAGTCTCCTCGTCCTGGTACGGTTTTTGGCAACACAAAACTTCTACCAGGCGGGGACTACCCCTTTCAAATCTGCGCAACCATCAAGACGTCATCGAGTTTCGTGCCAATCGCGCGAGATCGATCGAGCCACCATCGATCGGCCTGCCCGGCCCAGCAACGATCTGCTGTGGAATCCATCAGCACGACGTTCGGAAGACTCGACTGCCGAGGGACTTGTGACATGAGCGACTCTACGGCACGAAGTGCGACGACAGGCACCCTTGAGGTATAAGGCCATGCACTGCTCGATCAACACCGGCGAATTCATCGTGACAGGCGAGGACAAGCTCAAACTTGAAACGCGTCGCACAAAGATCGCCGACGTCTATCGCAACAAGTCCGAGTATCGCGAGCTGATCGAGGAGTTTCAGGAGGAGATCAACGACCTGCAGGAGATGATGTACGCGCACGATCGGTACAGCATGCTGCTGGTCTTTCAAGCGATGGACGCCGCCGGCAAGGATGGCACGATCCGGGCGATCATGTCCGGCGTGAACGCTCACGGCATCGCCGTACACGCCTTCAAGCAGCCGAGCGCCGAAGAACTTGATCACGACTTTCTTTGGCGCACCACAAGGCTCTTGCCGCAGCGCGGAAGGATCGGCATCTTCAATCGTTCGTACTATGAAGAAGTGCTCGTAGTCCGCGTACACCCTGAGATTTTGCATACGTCGCAAAAGCTGCCCCTTGAGCTCACGCGCGACCTGGACCAGGTCTGGAAGCAGCGCTACAAATCGATCCGCAGTTTCGAAGAGCACCTTTGGCACAACGGGACACGGGTACTCAAATTCTTCCTGCACCTGGGACGCGACGAGCAGCGCGAGCGGTTTCTCGCACGGATCGACGAGCCCGACAAGAACTGGAAGTTCTCAGAGGGCGACGTCCAAGAGCGGCAGTATTGGGGCGACTATCAGCAGGCGTACGAAGACGCCATCAACGCCACAGCGACGCCCGATTCACCCTGGTTTGTGGTCCCTGCCGACGACAAAAGGAACATGCGGCTGATTGTCGCCCAAGTCGTTCTCGAGCAACTCCAGTCACTCAAGATGAGCTATCCCGAAGTTACGCCCGAGCGACGTCAAGAGCTTGAGCATTACCGAGAGCAGTTGTCGCAAGACTAACGAGCTCGGCGGCGCGCCGTGTAGCGGCCGAGCGTCACAGCGGTCGACTTCGACCTTTTCTCGCCCCTCCAGTGGCCCGCTGCTGCCGGAGGGGCGATCTGTTGATTTGTTCACCGGCTGGGTATGCGGCCTGTCCACCGATCTCCGGTCAAAAAGGCGCCCGTGCGACGAGGGCCGAAACGACGCGAGAATATGGTGACACGCTCGCAGGGTCGAGTTACGATAGCACCGGGGCGTTTCTCTAGAGGACACGTTCTTGGGGTGTCCAGGCTTCGCCGAGCGCGGAGCGCCCGACGATCGTAGGGCAACGGTCGTTCTATTTCTTCCGCTAGCAGCGGAACTTTTCCCCATGTCGGGAGTTAGAAGTGCAGGGGCGGTGCACGATGAACGGGGACCACTCTCGGGACAGACGACTCCACGATCTTATCTCCGCCGGTTGACGGCACGCTGCTAGGTTCTGCGCTGTTTGCGACTCCTTCTCAGCTCGGCTAGTTGCGCGTCCGACCGGTCCGATCGCAACTGAGACCGGGTTCGCTTTGTGCGCGCAGCCGCGCGCAAAAACTTTCGCCCGATCTTTCGCTTGGAGTGCGCGCGTTTCGCCCGTGGCCCCCTTGAAAGGGAAGAGAGCTATGGCAAACGAGAAACGTCGGACACGAAAGTTTTTGGCACCCAGGCGACAGCGATCGCGGCGCGGCCGCCGACCGCGTTTCGAATCGATCGAGGCGCGGCATCTGCTGTCGGCCATCGGGCTCAACGGCGACGGCATCGTCGAAGTTGAAGGCACCGAAGACTCGGACCTCATCGAAGCCTATGTCGAGGACGGGCAGTTCGTTGTGGAAGTCAACGGCGCTTCGTGGAGTGTCAACAACGAAGACGTCGACGGCCTTTACGTCGAGGCCAAAGCGGGCGACGACACCGTCCGCATCGATGCCACGGTTTTGCAGCCAACGTTGATCTTTGGTGGCGCTGGCAACGACCGGATGCAAGGAGGGTCGGGTCAGGACGCGATTCTTGGCGGTTCGGATAACGACATCATCTATGGCCGTACGTCGGGCGATATCCTGCTCGGCGATGGGCCGAACTCCTTCGACGAAGTCCCGGTGCCCGAACCCGGCGAGCCGGAACTGGCGGTCGATGTCACCGCCACGACCGTCGTCGACTTGGTGCCGATCGATCCGACGAACCCGGATCCCGATCCGCTGGCGCTGCACAAGTACCTCTCGCGGATCAGCGGCATCAACACGGGCGCCGACACCATCGTCGGCGGCGGCGGCAACGACATGATCTTTGCCGGTCAGGATGCCGACTCGATAACCGGCGACGGCGCCGACCTGATGCCGGACTTCCAGCCGGTCGAAGTCGGATCAGTTGCCGTGGCAATCGCCAATCCCACCGAGATTCCCCTCAACCTCGACGACTACATCGAAGGTGGTGCCGGAGACGACACGGTGAACTCCGGTGCCGGCAAAGATCTCGTCCTGGGTGGTGGTGGGAATGACGTCCTCAATACCGGCCCCGGCGCGGACATCGTGGGAGGCGGCAACGGCGACGACACGATCAACACCGATGGTGGAAAAGACGTCGTGCTGGGCGACGGACCGAACACCGTAAATCAGGCCATCCTGGATGCGGACGACATCTACAAGGCCAACAGCGCGCTGGGCTTCGGCGATGACTACATCGAAGCCGGCGACGGCGACGATACGGTCTACGCCGGTCATACCAGCGATGCCGGCGTCAACCTGGTCTTTGGTGGAGCCGGAAATGACAACCTCTACGGCGGCGCAGGGCACGATGCGATCGTCGGCGGCGATGGCGACGACATGATCGCCAGCGGCGCATCGGCCGATACCGTGTTGGGCGATAGCGCCAACTCGCTGGCCGAAATGCCCGTGCCGGTGCCGGGTGAACCACCGGTGGTCGATCTGGCTGCACCGGTGCCGTTGATTGCCGACATCGCGCCGATCGATCCACCGGACCCGCTCGCGATCTATCGCTATCTGTCGCGCGTGGCCGGAATCAACTCCGGTAGCGACACGATCGTCGCCGGAACCGGCAACGACCTCGTGTTCTCGGGCGACGAGGCCGACAGAGTCGAAGGCGACGGCGCGAACGTTTACGCGACGCCCACGCTGGGCACGGCCGCACTTGCGGTTGCGGCCAACGGTCTGGCGACGCCCGCTCCGATCGTTCAGCCGCCGGGCGACGACTACATCGAATCCGGCCTCGGTGACGATGTGGTCGACGCCGGCTACGGCAACAACATCGTGTTGGGCGGTGGCGGCCACGACACGCTCACCAGTGGCGCTGGCAACGACAGTGTGGCCGGCGGCAACGGCGATGACGTGATTCGCACAGGCGGCGGAGCCGACAAAGTCCTGGGCGATGGTCCCGGCACGATCAATCAGGCCATCACCGATGTCGAGGACGTCTATCTGGCCAACAGCGAGCTGGGTAGCGGCAACGACTTCATCGAGTCGGGTGCCGGTGCGGACATGGTTTGGGCCGGCCGCGGCGCGGACACGGTGTTCGCCGGCGCCGGCGATGACTTCGCGCACGGCGGTCCCGGCGCCGATCTACTGGTTGGCGGCACGGGTGCGGACACGCTGATTGGTGGCGGTGGTGACGATGTGATCGTCACCGGCGGCCCCAATGCAAGGCCCTCGCCAGTTCCAGCCAGCGATCTCGCCGAGGCGCTCGCCAACGACGCCTCGCTGACCGGCGACCAGAGCAACGACTACGTCGAAGCCGGTCGCGGTGACGATCGCGTGTTTGCCTTCGGCGGACACGAGCTCGTGTTCGGTGGCATGGGCGACGATGCCATTCGCGCCGGAGCGGGCCACGACGCCATCGCTGGCGGGGACGGGAACGACACCATCAGCAGCGGCGCGGGAGATGACGTCGTGCTGGGCGACGGACCGACTTCGTTCGACGACGCCATCCTGCCGATGCCCGATGCCGACGTGCGCGGTGACAATTGGACCTGGCTGTGGACCGTGTGGGTCAACAGCATGCTCGGCACCGGCGACGACGTCTTGGACGGCGGTGCCGGATTCGACTGGCTGTTCGCCGGTGCCGGCGCCGATCTGCTCTTTGGCCGCGCCGGCAACGACATCCTGCACGGCGGCATCGGCGACGACGAGTTGCACGACGATCTGAATAGCGAAGGCAGCGGCGCCGATGTGTTCATCGGCGATGCCGGCGCCGACAAGATCTTCGCCAACGATGGCCCTGGCGGCCCGGTCGATTGGATCTTCTATGACATCGAAGACGAGATCCACGCCGACGGTGAAGACATGTTGATCCTTATGGACTGACTCGTGTGCCAAACCGAGTCCTTCGAAGTGCAATGATTGCACGCGAGGCGCCCTGGGCGGAACCCGTCCGCGGCGCCTCGTTATTTTGCGCGGGCGTGGTCGCTAATCCATGCTCGCCTGACCGAGCAGTTTGCGGATGGCAGTGGTGGCGATCTCGCCGAACTGGCGTGGGGGCACCTGCCAGAGTTGCGGGTTGAGGAGTTCAACCGAGACGTAGCCGTCGTAACCAATCGCGCGCAGCGTATCGAGGATTTGCTCAAGCAGGAAATCACCGTCGCCGGGCAAGACGCGGTCGGCGTCGCTGGCCAACTCTCGCGGCTGGCCGGCCAAGTCGGAAAGCTGCACGTGAAACAGATTCTCCGGCGTCAGGTAACCGAGATCGTCGGGCTTGCTGGGACCGAGATAGTAGTGGAACACGTCGAAGCAGACGCCCAGCGCCTCTTCCCCACACTCGGCCACCATCGCGGCGGCCGTTTGTAGGTTGTTGCCGAACGTCGCATCGTGCCGGAACTCCAGCGCCAGCCGCACGCCATGATCGCCGGCTTGCACGGCAGCCTGGCCGAGTGAGAGACTCACTCGATCCAACAGTTCCTGTTCGAGCGGATCCTGGATATCGCACGCCACGACCAGCGTTTCGATACCGAGATCGCGGCAGATCTCCAGCCGACGCGCAAAATGCTTCCAATGCTCTTCCCGCGCCGGACCCTGACTGCTCAGCAAGCCACCCTGAAAGCTGGCCACCGGTGCGCGAATCCCATGCTCGTCCAGCAAGCGGCGCACGTCGTCGACCGAGTGGCTGTCAAGAAACGTCTCCAGCTTGCCCAGCCACAGCTCGATCGCTTCGCAGTGCCCTGCGGCGTAGTCTTCGATGTCCGCTTCAAAGGATGCGTGCAGCGTGCAGACTTGGCTGAGCGCGGGTTTCATCGTCTACCGCGTCGTGTACTGGTTGCGTTGCATGGCTACGACTCGGCGGGCTGTTCGAGGCCCGCGCGTATTCGCGCGGAAAGCTCCACTGCACAGTCATCGATTTTCACCCGCCACTGTCTAAGTGTATCGCGATCGCGAAATGTGACCGTGTCGTCGGCCAGCGTCTGACCATCGACCGTGATGCACAGCGGGGTGCCCGCCTCGTCCTGGCGTGCGTAACGGCGTCCGATGGCTCCCTTCTCGTCGTAGAAGATGTTGAACTCGCGCTTCAGGTCCGAGTAGACCCGCTGCGCCACCTCGGGCATGCCCTCTTTGCTGACCAGCGGCAGGACGGCGGCTTTCATCGGGGCCAATCGTGGATGCAGCCGGAGATAAAGCCTCTCGCGCGGCACGCCCTTCGCGTCGGGCACCTGATCCACCTGATACGCTTCGCAGAGGAAGGCCAGCGTGGCCCGGTCCGCGCCCGCGGCCGGCTCGATCACATGCGGCACGTAGCGCTCGCGCGTCTGATCGTCGAAGAACGTGAGGTCCTTGCCGCTGCCGCGATACTTTGGCTTGTCGTGCTCATCTTTTTGGACCACCAACTCGTCGCCTTGCCGCACGAGCTTGCCTTCCATGTGGCTGCGAAGGTCGAAATCGCCGCGATGCGCGACCCCCTCCAACTCACCAAACTCACCCGGCGGCAGGAACGGGAAACCGTACTCAATGTCGGCCGTGCCGCACGAGTAGTGACTCAATTCGTTGGCGTCATGATCGCGCATCTGCAAACGCTCGCTCGTCAAACCCAGATCGAGGTACCACTGATACCGGCGGTCGCGCCAGTACTGGTACCACGCGCGCGATTGATCGGGATGGCAGAAGAACTCCATCTCCATCTGCTCGAACTCGCGCGAGCGAAACGTGAAGTTGCGGGGCGTGATCTCGTTGCGAAAGCTCTTGCCGATCTGCGCGATGCCGAAGGGGATCTTCACGCGACTGCTGTCGCACACGTTCTTGAAGTTGACGAACATGCCCTGCGCCGTCTCAGGCCGCAAAAAGGCAGCCCCCTCTTCTCCGGCCAGCGCGCCGATGTACGTCTTGAACATCAGATTAAATTCGCGGGGCGCCGTCAGCGTGCCGAGATCCTTGACGTCAGGCCCCAGCACCTGCGAGAAGTCGTCGATCGTGGTGAGCGAGACGACATCTCCCTCCCAGCTCAACTTACCGGCGTCCTTGTTGCGGAGCTTGAAGAACTTGAGCGCGCGAGCTTCGGTTTCCGCGACGGCTTCGTCTCCCAGCAGTTCCGTAGCGACGAACACCTGCTGATCGCCATACTTCACCCAGCGGCCTTGCACCTGGTCGTGGCGGTAGCGGCGCTTCGACGCCCGACAATCGACCATGTAGTCGTGGAACAGATCGTAGTGGCCCGAGCACTTCCACACCTGCGGGTGCATGATGATCGTGCATTCGAGCCCCGTCATCTGATAGGCCGACGGAGCGCCAGGCGGCGCGACGAGCTCGTTGTGGCCCGTGACCATCTCGTGCCACCAGGCCTCGCGGACGTTGCGCTTCAGTTCGACACCCAGTGGACCGTAGTCCCAGAAGCCGTTGATGCCGCCGTAGATTTCGCTGGATTGAAAGAGGAAGCCGCGCCGCTTGCAGAGCGCGACCAGTTGTTCCATCTCCATCGCTGTCCCCGTCAGGCTGGGCGTTGTCGGCCGAGCGTTTCGCGCCGACGTATTCCGGTCGGCCAGTTTACTCGCCGACTGCCGCGACGGTCTATGGCACGCAGTAGCGCGCTGCATGTGCAGCAGCAGCGGCCTTCTTCGCCAGGGAGCGTCACTACCCAGTCGAGTCGTTGGCTTCCGATTGGCGACCGCCGCGTCCAGCGACTCTCAGGCGATCGGCGATCAGTGTGTCGAGCACGAGCTGCCCGATGTGGTAGGCGATCATCGGCAGCATCGCCAGGCCGCTGTAGTAGGTCGTCGCGATGTGCAGGCCGATCATCAGCGTCTTCTGGCTGCCGCCGAAACCGATCGCAATTCGGTCCTCGCGCACAACGCCACATGCCCCGCCCAGTGCATAGCCGGCGGCCAGCGTGGCGATGTGCACACCGACGACGGCGGCGATCATCGTCGCCCAATCAATCGCTGCGACGCTCTCCTCACCCGAGGCGAGTTCACCCCCGGCGCTGACCGCTCCAATGAAAACCATCGCCAATATGCCGCACTGCGCAACGACGCCCAGTGGAACCTTGTGCTTGGTCGCCCAGGTGCCGCTGGCCGTCCAAACCCGCAAAAGCTGCCCGGCGACCATCGGCGTGACCACCAGCAGGCCCAGTCGGGCCATCATCTCCAGCGGCGGATCGAGCTCGACGCTCTGCCCCGTCGTCGCCACCAGCCACAGTGGTGTGAAGAAGAAGCACGACATATTGGTGATCATCGTGCACAGGATGGCGACCGCATCGTTGCCGCCGGCCCGACGCGTCCACACGGCTGCGGAGGCCAGGGTCGAGGGAACGCTGGCGGCGATCAACAGGCCCGCTGAAAGATCGGCCCGCAACATCGAAGACACCGGCCAGGCGCACAGCGGCACCAGTAGCACATTCACGCCCACGGCCAACAGCACGGCCACGGGACGACGCAGTGCGCGCCACATGCTGCTGGCGTCCAAGGGCCACGCCATCAGGAACAACACGCCGGCCACGATGGCCCGCCGCGGCAATCGATCGGCCACCGGCGCGAGCGTCTCCGGAAAACCGAAGCCCACCACAAGTGTCGCGAGCAGCGCCATTAGAAACCAGCGGTTCTGCAAGAACTGCAGCATCGGCGGCGGCGAACGATGAGGGCGGTGGTGGAACGAGTTCGGCGCGAAACCCCGCGCGCCACAGCGGGCTGCATGGTAGGTGAGTGAACGCGACCAAGCGAGGTCCGCTCGGATTGCCCGTCATCCGATGGCGGAAGCGTGCGCGATATCGGCGTGCGAACCGGCGTACAACAGAGGTTGTACGAACCGCTACGACTCCGACTCGTCACTCTCGGCGACCGTCTGCAACGATCGAGCCCGCAGGAGATTGCCGTGCCGTTGCGGAGAGTCTGCGAACTCGTAGTGCTCGATGGCCGATGTCGGATCGCCGCTGGCTTCCAACGCGCGGCCGAGATTGTACTGCGCTGCGGCCGTCCAAGGTCCGTCGGGAGTCGCGGCCAGCGTACGCTGTGCGAAGTAGTCAACGGCCGTGTCGTAGTCTCCGCGTTCAAACGCCAGTAAGCCAAGCCAGTAGCTGGCGTCTTGCTTGGCTCGCCGGATCCGCGCGGCCTCCCCTTCAGTCAGAGCTCGTGGCGGCGTTGGTGCCGCGTTGGTATCGCGAGCGACGACGTCCCGCGGTGGGGCCTCGCCCGCGACGGCAGCTTCAATCTGTTTGTCAGACGGCCGGGCCCGCTGATAGCGCTCCAGTGCACTGCCCGGGCCGCTGAACCTGCCGCGCAGGTGCAATGCCCGCGCGCGGCTCAAAGCGAGGAGCCATGGTCGATAGGCCTCCGGCAGTTCGTCTGCCCCGGCGCCTGGCAATCCAGTCGCGATGTCCGACGTCACGGCGTCATCGGCTTGCCGCTCGTAGGTCCGCAACGGCATTTCCCACAGGCGAACTTCGTCGATGCCTTCAACAGCGTCCAGTCGCTCGGCCAGTTGGGCCACGTTGGCGTGCAACACCATCTTCTGCTCGCCCGCCAAATGCCCTTCCACCACACGCAGCCGGCGGGCGAGATAACCGGGCGACGCTTCGATGTGTGCCGTCACGCTTTGCATGGCGGACGCCGAAAGCGGATACAGGTGCTCATCGTCGATGTCGAGTGATCGAAACAGTGCGTCGTCTGCCCGCAATGCGTGGAGCGTAGCGACCGGTTCATCGTTGACTCCCGGGATGGGGAGTCCCAGCCACGCATCGAACACAAACAACTTGGGAGCTGAATCACTGTTCGACGAGCCAACCACCACGCCCATCAGGCAAGGGCCACTTGGCGACTTAGAACCCGCCGCATCCCCGGTAAGCAACACCACATCGAGCCCTTGCTGCCGCGCCAGCAAGGCAAACACCCAGCCGCGCTGTTGCGCTGTGCCACGGCCGCGCAGCATGATCTGCCACGGCAACATGGCCGCGGTGTCCGGCGCGTCGTCCCCGGCGGCTTCGTCCAACGCGATGTTGCGCACCGTCCAATCGAACAGCCGCCATGCGCGAGCCACCTGCGATCGTTCGGCCGCCAGTTGCCGATCGGCAATCGACAAATCGGGGAGACGAGCAGCCAGAGCCGGATCCGTGGCCGCACTGGCCGCCGCATCGCGCATCCAAATCGCTTCACGCAGAAAGCGTACGTCTTCGCGGGTCAACTGTGTCGCGCGGAGTTGTTGAACCTGCTGTAAGCCACTGTACGAAGCCAGCATCTCATCCAGCACCGGTTCCAGCGGCTGCTGGGGCGGGACCTCGACGAGCTCGATCCATTCATTGAGTCGCGCCGTGATGTCTGGCAACATCGTCTCGGCGTCGAACTGCTCCAGACGGTGGAGATTGTCCAGCGCAAACGCAAACAACTCCTCGCGCCACGCGGCGTCGTTCGTCGGCGAAGCTTCGTAATCGCCAACGTCAGGCCTGTCTTGCCGACATCCACCGGCCAGCGACCAGCACGCCAATCCGACGAGCGTCAGGACGACACTTCGCGCAGTCAACGAAATCCAACGGGCGTCGCTTCGCCGCCGCAGACTAAGCCAGTTCATCGGCTTCCTCCACGGCGCGGCGAATGTGCAGCAGTCGTCGCAGCAGGCCAGCAAACGTGTCGAGTGGCACCATGTTCGGTCCGTCGCTGGGCGACGAGTCGGGATCGGGATGCGTCTCGAAGAACAGACCGTCGGCGCCAGCCGCAGTCGCAGCGCGGGCCAACGGCTCCACCATCTCGCGCCGGCCGCCGGTCGCATCACCCAGCCCGCCCGGCTCTTGCACGCTGTGCGTAGCGTCGAAGATCACCGGAGCCCCTAGCGCTTGCATCTGCGAGATGCTTCGCATGTCGTTGACCAGGCGTCCGTATCCGAAGAACGTGCCCCGCTCGCACAGCAGCACGTTGTCGCAGCCGCCGGCAGAGAGCTTGCCGACCACATGCTGCATGTCGCCGGGGGCCATGAACTGCCCTTTCTTGACGTTCACCGCGCGTCCCGTGTGCGCGGCGGCGATGAGCAAGTCGGTCTGTCTGGCGAGAAAGGCCGGTATTTGCAACAACTCGCAAACCTCTCCGGCGGCCGCCGCATGTCGTACCTCGTGGATATCAGTCGTCACCGGCAGCTCAGTCTCGCGGGCAACTTGCTCGAGAATCTTCAGCCCTTCGTCGAGCCCCGGCCCGCGTGACGCGGAGACGCTCGTGCGATTGGCTTTATCGAAAGATGCCTTGAAGACTAGCGGGATGCGCAACTCGTCGGCCACCTGACGCAGTCGGGTCGCGATCTGCATCGCCAGGTCGACTGTTTCCAGCACGCACGGACCGGCAATGAACAACAGAGGCTGACCGTGACCACAGGCCAGCGTCCCAATGCGTGCTGGATTATTGGGCATCAGCCGATTCCTTGGCTGTGGTGAAGAAGTCGCCGCATTATCGCCTCGAACGGTCGCGCCATCGAGCTGCCTAGGCAGTGGTGGCCAGTTGGGCGCGAGCCGAAGCTAGACGCGCGGCAGTCGAGCCCGGTGCAATCAACGTCATTCGCCCGGGAACAACCTCCAACTCCAGCGGCAGTTCGCCGGCCGGGTCGCCATCGAGCTGGTAGGGCACGCGCCCCTCTGACTCGATGCGAATACTGCCGGCGCGACGCACATAACACTCGTTTGAGCGCGCGTGGCGACGAAGCGCCACTTGGCTCGCGTATTGTAGACCTCGCCACAAGCCTCCCTCGCGAAACGCGCACAGGTCGAGCTGCCCATCGTCGGCGCGAGCCTGGGGAGCCAACCGCAGGCCGCCTCCGTAGCACGGCATGTTGAACACGAATGCCCAGCGGGCGTCGATACAATCGGCGTCGCTCTCCGAAAGCACAGGGCCACCGCAGTGAATACGAAGCTGCGGATACTCATAGTTACGAATCGATTCGAGTATCGGTTTGGCGTAGCTCCAACGACTGATGGGACCCTGGCGGCGTGCGTGCACCCGCTCGACCACTTCCGCATCGAACCCGCAGCTTGCCATCAGGACGAACAGCCGTCCGTTCGCTCGACCCGCGTCGAGCCGCACATGCTCGCCCTCGGCGACCATCTTCGCCACGCGGCGCGGATCGGCGGAAACTCGCAGGTAGCGCGCCAGCAGATTCTCGGTACCCGCCGACAATACCGCCAGCGGCACCCCCTCTGGCAAGCGATTCAGCAATTCGGCGACCGTGCCATCGCCGCCGGCCGCGATCACCGCCCGAAGCTGCCGGCTGGCGGCGTGCTGCTCGACGAGTCCAGCAACGTGTCCCAGATCAGTGGAGATGCTGGCCCGCAACCCATGCTGCGCCAGCTCACTGCAAAGGCGCTTCACACGCGCTTCAGCGCGTCCGCTGCCCGCGGTGGGGTTCGTGGCGATGACCACGCGCCGGGCTGCCCGAAATGCGTCCATCAAGTCTCGCGTCGGTTGCCGTTTGGTTGCCTGACCGGCAGTCTATCCTGCAAGGGCGTAGTCTATCGAAACACCGCTTGGTCCGAAGCAGACAGTTGCGGGAGCAAGTCGGCGTCGCCTGAGAATCAGCCACAGTTTGTTGGAAGGACGCCCGCAAACAGACACTCGGTCCGGCACAGCGGCTGCGTCTCAGAATAGGATGCCTCGCACCGTGGTGCGGCGCCCGCTGATCACCCGTCAGGTTATTGCGCACCGGACGAGTAGGCTGCAACGGATCGTAAAGCATTCATTCATGAATGGTTACAGACAATGAGCGATTTCAGATGTCTCAGTTTGAGATAAGAAGCTCTAGCTTTGCTGGTCATTGGTCATTACGGGGGGTATGTATGCTCTTGACCGTGCTGATTCGCTGCGGATGTTGCATCGTGCAACATGGCGTTACGCGGTGAGTGACCGGGGTGCGATGCGTCTTATATCGGGAATGCCGTTTGTAACATGCGATGGCAGCAGTCATTTGCGCTGTTCGGCCTGTGGTGGATTCTGGATGTCGCGCCAGTTGGCACACCGAATGCGGATGTTCCGAGGCGTCGGTTTTCTCGTAAGCCGACATACTGATCGTCAACTTGGACTGGCCCGCGGGGCCTCCGGCGCTAGTTGGCGGGATGGTTAACTTGCCCCTGGCCATCCCGTTCCGCCATTGCGTAATGGCACGTCGGAGGCTCCTTTTTTTCGCGCGCAACCGGTTGTCTAGCAACAGTTAGCGATTAGCTCTGCGTTCCTGACATCTGCCTTCCCGGTCGGCAACCGCTCCTCTGGCCCCATGCTATGGTTTCGTGGGCCCTGTCGGCCCCGAATTGGCAGGGAATCTTCGGACTTTCTGCTCGCACCCCATTTCCAGACGGGCGAGGCCGCGCCATGGCTGACGACGAAGAAAAGCAGCCCGAAGAGAACGCCGAGCCTTCGACTCCCGGCGCCGCGCGCAAGTGGCTCGCCCGGCTGACGGGTCGCTTAAGTCTGGGCGTCTTGCTCGGCATCTCGATTGGGCTTCACGTGTTGGGCGTTTGGTACTTTCGCGATCAATCCACCGAAGCTCCGCCCTCTGGAGAGGTAACGATCGGCAAGTTCGAATTCCACGACCGAGGGTCACCGGCCACAGCCATTGCGGCGGCCAGTTTTCGCCTGCATGTCGGGCTGTTGGAGGCCATCGAAGACCGGGGCCGCACGGCGATCGACCAGCGGCGGTTTCGGGTTCAAGAAAGCGTCGAGCAATTGCTGCGTGAGGCTCACGGCGCCGATTTCGAGGATGCCGGGCTGCCTGAATTGAAGCGTGCCCTGCAAGAGCGCATCAATCGCGTGCTGGGTTTCCGCGCTGTCGAGGATGTCATCGTCACCGATTTGGCCATTGAGCGTCGCGAACAACCGGCCATCGAGACTGCCACGTCCGAGTCGACTCCCGACAACTCATCGAGCTGAGCGGGCTGGACGCTGGTCGGCCACCTGCTGGGCACCGTGTGGCCCACGGCACTCTTCCCTCGCTGAATGGCCACGCTATTGACGACTCTAGGGGTGATGTTCTACCGTTACCTATTCGCTCCATCTTGTTGTGGGCGACCGCGTTGGGAGCAAAGTCGTCGCAGCGGACGGGGTGGCTGTCGGTCGCCAGCGTAGCTTCAATCGGCAGAGCACCGCATTCGTAATGCGGGGGTTGTGGGTTCGACTCCCACCGCTGGCTTTCCTCTTGGCCGCATCGCGCCGGGTGAGCCCACCCGGATGGAACAGGATTCGGCCCGATCGATCCCAGGTAATCGCCTTATCAGTGCATTGTCGGTGATGGGGTTCACGCCAACGCGAACTACCTCTCGACGCCAGCCGGAGTGAAGAGAACATGGCCCAAGCGGTCGATACGGACATTCGTGACATCGTGCTTTCGAACACGACTTTCGGTCCCAGCGAGGTCGCGCGGATAACAGCGTCGATCTCGGAGAACTTCGCCAACTACGGCGTGCTTCGCGACGCGGTCCACACGCTCGAACAGCAGGACGACCTCTCGCCCGCCACCCGCGTGCGAATGGGAGTCTGCCACTTCCTTTTAGGCCGCTTCACCCGTGCGGCCGAATACCTTCAATCAGCCGATGGCGGTGCCCTGGCACATTTCTATCTGGGGCGCGCGCAAATGGCCAAGGGCCACCACGCCGAGGCGCGCGAGAGTTTTACTGCGGCAGCAGCAGCCGGCTACGACGCTGATCTTTGCAAGCTCGCCCAGGTCGAGACGCTCCGCAATGAGAACCGCGCCGACGAGTCTCTGGCGATGCTCGACGGGCTTTCCGGTGCGGTAGAGCAGACGGCCGAGTACCTCTATCAGCGTGGAGCTACAGTCGCCGCACTCGGCGGAAATCCCGAAGAAGTGGTCGCGCTCTACGAGCGTGCGGTGCAGGCCGACGGTTCGCATCCCGGTGCGCTGTTCGGCTTGGCGCTGGAGAACGATCGACGCGGCAACGACGAAGAGGCCATCTCACTTTACTCCCGCTCAGTTCAGCGGTATCCGGCGCACGTCGGGTCGCTGTTGAATCTCGGCATCCTGTATGAAGACCACCAGCAATACGAGAAGGCGCGGTCTTGCTTCCAGCGGATACTCGACGTCTTTCCGATGCACGACCGGGCGCGGCTCTTCTTCCGCGACACGCGCGCAGCGCGCGACATGTTCTATGACGAAGACGCCCAGCGGAAGCGCGATCGCCTGACGCAAGTGTTGAGCGTTCCCGTCACCGACTTCGAACTCTCGGTGCGGAGCCGAAACTGTCTGCAGAAGATGGGCATCATGACGCTCGGTGACCTTACCGAGCACACTGAGCAAGATTTGCTCGGCAGCAAGAACTTCGGCGAGACCTCGCTGCAAGAAATCCGCGAGATGCTGACGTCCAAGGGACTGGAACTCGGCCAATTCGCCGATCAACGGCAAACCCGCGACTTCGGCTACGAGGCCGAGTCGCTCTCGCCGGACGAACAAGCGATGCTGGCCAAGCCCATCACGGATCTCAACCTCTCGGTCCGTGCGCGCAAGTGCATGACGCGGCTGGGCATCACGACGATTGGTGAGCTACTCCGGCACACCGGCGACGAGTTGCTGGAGTGCAAGAACTTCGGGGTCACCAGCCTCAACGAGGTTCGCGAAAAGCTCACCCAGCACGGATTGAAACTCCGCGGCGACTGATCGCCAAGTCGCGGAACCGCGCCGATAGGATGCATGCCGTGGGTCGAGCGGCTACGGGCGCTTTATTGTTGGCTCTGGCCATGGGGCTCTTGGCCCTGCACCTCTCGCGCCCGCGATCGGCAACCGCGCGGGGCTCGCAGGTCGCAGCGCTGCACTCGCCCGCGTCTGGCGAGATTCCCGAAGTCCGTGTGCTGCTTGGCGCTGCGCCGCGCGGGCAGTGGACGATCCGCGTCGAAGGTCCTTACCGCGTCGTGGCGCCGGGCGACTGGCGCGTGCTGGCACAAGGTGAAGAACTTCCAGCCACGGAAGTTGCTGCGCTCGACGCAGGCCTGCGGATCGGAGAACGCGAGTTCGCGCTCGATGAATTGATCGTCGAACCGATCGAACCAGAAACCCTGTGGGTTGACCGCACGCGCTATGCGGGCCGACTGCAACTGGTCCGAGAGGATCGCCAGGTCGCCGCCATCAATCGCGTCGGCTTGGAGGACTATCTGGCATCGGTCACTACCGGCGAGATGCCGCCGGATTTTCCTGTTGCGGCGCGGCGGGCGCAAATCGTTGCGGCCCGCACCTATGTCTTGTTTCACATGCGGACGTTCGGCGCTGGGCACGACTACGACGTGGTCGACAGCCCGCAAAGCCAGAACTACCTGGGCCTGGAATATGTGGACGATGCAGGCCAGCACCGCGCTGCCACGACCGCCGAGTCGCGCGCGCTGGCCGCAGAGACGCGCGGCATCGTCCTGCTGTACCAGGGCCGGTTGTTCTGCGCCTACTATGGTGCGGCCTGCGGGGGACATACCGGATCGGCGGCGAGCGTGTTCCGCTCCAGTGTTCCGCCGCTGGTGGGCGTGCCCTGTGAGTATTGCGCCGGCGCGCCGAATCACCGCTGGCAGCGGCGCGTTGATATGGCCGCGGTCAATACAGTGCTGCGACCGTACTGCCTCAATCGGGGATTGGATGCTATCGATTGCGCGCAGCTTACCGTTGCCGACGCCGGTCGTGGGCGCCTGCCGCTGGTGACACTTGGCGAAGGTGATACCTCGATCGAGATGTCGACCCCGCAGTTTCGCACGCTGATCGCCGAGCATTGTTCGCTCCCCAGCGCCTTCTTCTCCGCCGAAATCGACGGCGACTCGCTCGTCATCGAGGGGCGCGGCTGGGGCCACACGGTCGGCATGTGCCAGTGCGGCGCGAAGGCGCAAGCGGAGGGGGGCCGCGATTGGCGCGAGATTCTCGACTACTATTACCCAACAACGACGCTCGGCTGGGTGCAGTGAGCGGCTCGATACGCTTCGCCCCGTGTCTACCGCTGACCGTGTTTTCGACCGGTCCGACGCGCCCGCGGCACAACAGGCTCGACTCGCATGCGGCGATCAGGCTTCGGTTTTCGATTGCGGCACATTGATGCGGGTAGCGGTGCGCGCTTGGGGGTCCTTTCCACTCCGCGCGGCGAAGTGCATACACCGGCCTTCATGCCAGTGGGCACGTGTGCCACGGTCAAGGGACTGACCATCGACCAGGTCCGCGCTACCGGCGCGGAGATGGTGCTGGGCAACACCTATCACCTGGCGCTCCGCCCCGGATCGGCGCTCATCCAAGAGCTGGGCGGCCTACACAGCTTCATGGGATGGAACGGGCCCATTCTCACCGACAGCGGCGGTTTCCAGCTTTACAGCCTGGCCAAGAGGACGCGTGTGACGGATGCCGGCGCGGTCTTTCGTTCCCACATCGATGGGCAGGCACTCGAGCTGTCGCCGGAGCGCGCCGTTGCCATTCAAGAGGAACTGGGCAGCGACATCGCCATGGTGCTCGATCACGTAATTGCCCTGCCGGCCACACACGAACAGCTCGCGGATGCCGTTCGCCGCACGGTGTTGTGGGCGGCACGCTCACGCGAGGCGTCGCGACGAGCCGACCAGGTGCTGTTCTGCATCGTGCAGGGCGGGCTCGATGCCGGGTTGCGAGCCCGCTGCGCCGAGCAGCTCGTATCGATGGACTTCGACGGCTACGCCATCGGCGGCTTGAGCGTCGGCGAGTCGCCAGAAGAGATGTACCTCACGCTCGACGCCACGTGCCCTGCCCTGCCCGCTCATCGCCCTCGCTATCTGATGGGCGTGGGGCGGCCGATCGATCTGCTGGAATCGATTGCCCGCGGCGTCGATCTGTTCGACTGCGTCTTGCCGACGCGCAATGGCCGCAACGCGATGGCCTTTACCGATTCCGGGCCGCTGCGCCTACGCAACAAACGCTTCGAGCGCGACGCCCGCCCGCTCGACGAAGAATGCCCTTGCCCGGCCTGTTGCCACAGCCGGGCCTATCTGCGCCACCTATTCATGACCGACGAGATGCTGGGACCGGTGCTGCTATCGGCCCACAATCTGACGTTCTATCAGAGGTTGTTACGCGACGCGCGCGGGGCCATCCTGGCGAATCGCTACGCCGAATTCTTTGCCGAGCAGGCTGCAAAATGGCAGCCGGGCGAGCCGGCCTCCGAGGGCTCCTGAGTCCCCCTTGCCCGTTGTGGCGCATAGTCTTATGCTTACGCATCCGGCCTGGATTAAGGGCGTCGCAAGCGCCCTCGGGGAGTGCGTTCGAGCCATGCTTCGCTCAGGCGCTGGTGCTCTCGCCGCCGTGCTCTGAACACCCGGGCGGCCTGCGTCCGTTTCGACGCCGAGCGGCCGTGTTGTTCACCTTCAGGCGGTCGGCAGCCTCGTCCGCTGGCCGCTGTACGTCTTTGTCCAAGCGTAGCAATCGAAGCGCGGCCGCCGGTCGCCGTCGTTCATAAGTGAGGCCGAAGTGGCGGCAGTCTTATTCGCGTGGCAATCGCTGTGGGCGCAGGATGCCCCGCCGCCAGGTGGCCAAGGTGGCGGGCTCGCCTACATGATGCCCGCGTTCGTGCTCATCTTCGTGTTCTTCTACTTCATGATTCTGCGCCCCCAGCGCCGCGAACAGGACGCGCGGAAGCAGATGATCGACAATCTGAAGAAGAACGACCACGTGGTGACCGTCGGCGGCATTTACGGTGTGGTGACCAATGTCCGCCGCGACAGCGACGAAGTCACGCTCAAGGTCGACGAAGGAACCAACGCCAAGTTGCGGGTGACAATCGCTTCGATCTCGCGCGTCATCCTGCCCGACGATCAACCCAGCAAGGCGGATAGCAAGTGAAGTCCCGCGACGGCAGGCCGTGCGGACCCACAACGAGATAAAATCGCGGCCGGATCTATCCGGCGTGCCATGAGACCGAGGAACATTGAGCGATGAATCTGCACTGGTCAGTCGTGCTGCTGATCGTCGTAGCGATCTTCGTCGTGCCCACGCTGCTAGGCAACTGGCTGGCGCGGCGGCTGCGGATGAACGACTACGGATGGAAGATCGCCGTGGCGCTGGGCGCCTTTGCGGGCGGGCTGGCCATCTCCGTGCTCGGTTGGCCGCCGCTGTTGGGCTACGACCTCAGCGGCGGCGTCAACATGGTCTACGAGGTCGACGAAGAGAAACTCGACCAGGGCGAATCGGTCGACATGGATCAGTTGATCAACGCCATCGCCATGCGCCTCAACCCGGGCGGCGTGAAAGAAATCACGATCCGTCCTTTCGGGCAGGATCAGATCGAAATCATCGTACCCCGCGTGGCGACCGACGATGAAGAGCTCGCGCAGGAAGAAGCCGAGCGGATTCGCAAGATCATCACCGATATCGGCTCGCTCGAGTTTCGCATCGTGGCCAATCGTCGCGATGCGCGGCACGAGACGCTCATTGCACAGGCCGAAAAGCTGCCGCGGACACTGTCCGATGTGACCAACTCCGACGGCAACGTCACGGCGCGGTTTGTGCCGGTGCAAGCTGTCGATGAGGCGTCGCGGTTTGCCGGCAACGAGTTGCAGTACCTCACGCGTGAAGGGCTCAACGGCCAGACCGAAGTCCTCGTGGTGATGGACCCTTATAGCGTCACGGGAGAATACCTGCTGCGTGCGCGGCCGGGTTACGATCAGCAGGGGCGGCCTGCCGTACACTTCGCGTTCGACGCCATCGGCGCGCGCAAGTTCTCGCAGCTCACCAGCGACAACCTGCCCGACGACGTCGGCGACCTGCGCCGCGAACTGGCCATCATCCTCGACGGCGAACTGCACTCCGCGCCCTACATCCGCTCGGTGATCTCCGACCAGGGCGAGATCGAAGGCGATTTCACCGAGCAGGAAGTCGGCGACCTGTGCGCTGTGCTCAACGCCGGTGCGCTGCCCGCCGCTCTGCGCAAGGAGCCCATCAGCAGCAACATCACCGGCCCCACGCTGGGCCGCGACCAGATTCGCAAGGGCGCCATCGCCATGGCGTTTTCCGTGGCGTTGGTGATGGTCGTGATGCTCGTTTACTACCGCTTCGCGGGCGTGGTCGCCTGCCTGATGCTGATGCTCAACATCGTGCTGATTCTGGCCTGCATGATCGCCATCAAGGCCGCGCTCACCCTGGCAGGTATTGCCGGGCTGGTGCTGGGCGTCGGTATGGCGGTCGACGCCAATGTCCTCATTTACGAGCGCATCCGAGAAGAACGCGACCGCGGTACGGCGCTGCGGATGGCGATCGTCAACGGCTTCCAGCGCGCCACCCGAACGATTATCGACGCCAACCTCACGACGCTGATCACGGCGCTGGTGCTCTACGTGATCGGCACGGACACCGTCAAAGGCTTCGCGGTCACCCTGATCCTCGGGCTGCTGATGAACCTGTTCACCGCCGTGTTCTGCGCGCGGATCGTGTTCGACATCGCCGAACGCCGGGGCTGGCTGAAGAAGCTCTCGATGATGCGACTGTTGGACAAGACCGACATCAACTTTGTCAGCATGACGCGCCTGGCGGCGTTCGCGTCGGTCATTGCCATCGGCATTGGCATCGCCGGTGTCGCCAGCCGCGGCCAAGGGATTCTCGATATCGACTTCACTGGCGGCGTATCGGTGCAAGCGCGATTCCACGAACCGCAACGCATCGAAGATGTGCGTTTGGCGGTCGAGTCGCGACCGGAAGAATTGCCCGACGTGGTTGTCGCCGACTTGCAGCTCGAAGACGAACCAGCCGGGTTACAGTTCGTGATCAACACCTCGCAGAAGGACGTCGGACAGGTCGAGACGACGTTGTACGATCTGTTCGGCGAAAAGCTCGTCACCAACGACTTGCAAATCCTCGATTCAGAATCCATCGCCTCGACCGAGGCAACCGATGACGCCTCCGACGAGACATCTGCGCTGCCCGCCGACGGCGACCAGGATCTGCTCGCCCAAGCCGATGCCGCAGCGGCCGACGACGCGCCATCCGCAGACGCCGACGAGCAGCCGGAGTCTGACGCCGATGCGAGTGTGGACGAGACCACCGATGAACAGGCGCACGATGCCATCGCCGACGACGCTGAGACTTCGGAAACCGGCGGCACGCCCGCGGCCGACGATGCGGGCGAAGTGAGCGATACGGAGGCGATCGAACAAGCCGCAGCGGAAGCGAAGGCGCAGTTGGCGCAAGAGACGATCGAGGCCTACCGCTCGCTGTTCCCCGGCGGAACGCAGGCCACGATTGAGCTGTCGCGGAGGGTCAGCTTCAGCACGCTCGACGGCGTGCTTTCCGGCGTGCTGGGCGACGAGATCGAGTACAAGTTCCTCGCTCCAGAAGAACCCGGTCTCGATCAGACCAGCGAGATGCCCTTCAGCAACTGGGTCGTGTTTCTCGATCTGTCGCCGGATGCTGCCACCGAACAGCTCGAACGCATCCGACTCGAATTCGCCTCCGAGCCGTTCTTTCCCTCATCGAGCGAGATTGGCAGCCGTGTGGCCGGCGGTATGCGCGAACAGGCCATCGCCGCACTAGTGGCCAGTCAGTTGTTCATCATCATCTACATCTGGATTCGCTTCCAAAAGGTTGTCTACGGTCTGGCGGCGGTGATCGCCGTTGTACACGACGTGCTGATCACTCTGGGCATCGTTGCCCTCTCGCTTTGGCTGGCCGGTCCGCTGGGCTTTTTGATGGTCGACGCATTCAAGATCAGCCTGGCCACGGTGGCCGCATTCCTGACGCTGATCGGTTATTCGCTCAACGACACGATCGTCGTCTTCGATCGTATTCGAGAAGTCAAAGGCAAGAGCCCGCACCTGACGCCGCAGATCGTCAACCGCAGCGTCAACGAGACCCTTTCGCGTACGATCATGACGGCGCTCACGACGTTGGTCGTGCTCGCGGTGCTCTACGTTCGCGGCGGCACCGGCATTCACGCGTTTACCTTCGTGATGTTCGTCGGCGTGGTGGTCGGAACGTACAGCTCGATCTTCATCGCCTCGCCGGTCCTCTTGTGGCTTTCGCGATCGCCCGCCACGGCCGAAAAACCGGCGACCAGCTCGTCCATGAAAGCCGCGCTGTAGCGATTGCCTGCCCGCACCGCCATCTGGTCTGGCAGAGCTTCCTAGGCGTGTGCACCGAGCGGACGCCGATGTCCGCGCCCGCAAGGTTTGCGCCGTCGTTTCAGTTGACTTAGTAGGGCCTGCTAGCGCGATGATAGGGGCGGCAAGTTGGCCCGCCGGTCATGGCCTCTCAGACGCTGCGCCGAAGAATGACGATGAGAGATGGTCTCGCGACGCGGTGCTGAACCTGGCACCGCACGACCGACAGGATCCCCGTCGCATGTGGCGTTCGTCTCGTAATTGGATCGCGCTGGCGCTCATCGGCGCCGGAGTTGTCGGCGCCCTTGTCTGGCGCCGCGATGTGCCGCTCCCCACGCCTGAAACCACGGACCAGGACTCTCTCGTCCGCCGCGCGAGAGAAACTGGCGCCGGCGGCTCCACGGCGGATCGTGAGGCCGTGCGAATGGGCGCCGACGAGGCGGCCACGACTGCAACGACGCGCGGAGCAGAGATGATCGAGAACTGGCCACTCGATGAAATCCACGCGCCACCAACTCTGGATGTTGACTACCCCTCCACTTCGCCGACCGGCGCTGCGGCGCTGAGTCCCGAAGAATACGACCGCCTGCGTCGTGAGCGCCAGGCAGGACAGCACGAGGATGAACGGCCGAAAACACACGTCGTCGCCGATGGAGATACCCTGCATCTGTTGGCCGCGCGCTACCTGGGCGATTCCGGCCGTTACTTGGAAATCTACGCAGCCAACCGCGAATTGCTGCGTTCAGCCGAGGTTTTGCCCATCGGCGTTGAGCTGCGGATTCCCGACCCCGCGCAGCGGCCTCCAGCCCCATCTGTGGCTGAGCAGCCGCGCAACCGCTCGATCCTGCATCCGGCCGTCGTCCGCCGTCCCAGTGACGAACCGGCGGCGATGGTCGACATCCCGCCGGGGACGCTGCGTCCACTTTCGCCCGCAAGCGGTTCCGGCCACGCGCCGTACCGGGTGCAAAGAGGCGACACGCTACTCTCGATCGCGCGGCGAATTTACGGCGATCCAAGCCGCTACAACGAAATCTATACGGCCAATCGCGATCGGCTTGACAGCCCCGACCATCTGCCCGAGGGCATCCTGCTCGCCATTCCCTAGCAGGCAACAGGCGTCGCTCGTGATTCTTACTGCGCCAGCGGAATCGTGCGGCTACGCCAGGGGATGTCCTGCTGCACCAGCCGGCGATCGATGAAGGCGGCGATTTCTTCGGCCACACCAAAGCCTTCGCCCAACAGCTTGGTGCCCTGCAGGCTCGTGTCGAAGCTCTTGCCGAGCAGATCACGATCGGCGAGTTCCAGCTCGGATTGATCGGCGTGGTGCGTCTGGAACGCTTTGTACACACGGCTGGCCTGTCGCACAGCGCGAGTGTCGCCCTTGCCGACCATCATGTAGATCGAAATCTTGGAACGAACATCGGGATGGCCCATCACACGGGTCAGATTCAGGTTTCGAAAACTCCATTCGGGCGACAGCAGGACCACGGCCATCACGTCCTGCCCCTGCTTGCCTGTGGCCAGCGGCGGCCAACTCCAGTCGAGCAACGCCCAATTGAGGGCCAGCACGCACCCCATCTCGGCTCCCACGACGCACAGTTTTTCGATATTCAGCCGCCCTTCGTTGTGTTCGGCTAGCAAGAACGATTTGCAGGCCTCCAAATCCTGCTGAATCATGGCAGCAAAGTCGGCCGGCCTGAGCGATTTGGCGGCCAGCGGCCGGTCGCGATCTGCGAACTTCGTACTGTCACCGTGGCCGCGCAGGTCGGGGACCATCACGGCGTGGCCATGTTCCCGCTGTAGAAACAGCGCCAGTTCGTGATAGTCGTTGCGGCGCCCTTCGTGCATGTGGATCATCACGACGGGCACCGCCTCTTTGCCCTCCAGCGATTCGTAGTATTCGGCGCGCAGCGCCAGTCCATCTTTGGTGGTCAAATTCACCGCGCGCGGTTCGGGCGGTTCTTCGTCGTCGGACTGCGCGAGAGCGGGCGCAGCCAGCAAACAGCACCACGCGGCCACGAGCAGCAGCGCCCCTCGGCGCAGGCGTTCTGCCAGTCGCAAGTGGAACGGATGATCAGACGACGACATCGAGCGTTTCATCGCGGGTTCTCCATGGCGCGCGAGTCGAGTAACGCAGACGCGGCGCCGCGATTAACTGGAGCTCGTATCACAAACCTCTTCGTTCCAGCAGTGCCCGTCACGTGGCTCGCACTGCTGGGCAAGCCAGCAGTGGCACCCAGGTGAGGTCGTGAAATGCGCTCTGAAGAGTCTTCGTGTCCCTGTTCCCGATCGCCCGACTGGAATGGCCCCAAATACAGGGTTCCATGAAGAGCCACCAACACGCGTAGCTGCTGGCCTCGGGCGAACAGCCCCCGTACCCCTCAGCCTAAGTGTGGTGCAGGCGATGGTCAACATTGCGGCGCCCGGCCGGCTGCGCAATGTCGTGCAGCAGGCCCACGATGGGCCAAGTGCGGCAGGTCGCAAGACGTCGAAAGTCACCCAGAGGGTGGCTACAGCGCATCGCTGTCGCGCGCCACATCCGCCAGGGCGTCATGCGCGTAGAAGTGCCGTCCGATTTCGTCGGCCAACACGCGGACATATTCGTTGCGGAAGACACTGTCGTCGGGGCGCTCAGACGTCGGCACACCAACGTTCGGCGGGTACGTCGACGGTGGGAGTTCTTTCTCGAACACCACCGCGCCGTCCTGCTCCATGTCGTAGACCGCCAGCGAAACCCGCGCGCGGCCCTGGTAAAGCGTTTGCCCCTGATAGATGTCGAATGCGTTGAGATCCACGAAGACGAGCATGTCGGCCTCGACGCCGCGGGCCAGTTCCGTGGGATCGCGCCACGTGTGTTCGTCCTGCCAGTTGGCGACGTCGCGGTAGTCGACGACCTCGATCTTCGACACGCGCTCGTTCAAAAGCCGGCCGAGTTCACGTGCCAACAGCTCGCCCGCTTGAGCGTTGCGGAATTGATCGGTCGCCGGCGGACGACAAACCACCGCCACGCGCCGATCGCGCAGGCCTTCGAACTCAGCGGGGATCGTGTGTCCCCGGATGATGTACATCGCCGTGGACAGTGCCGCGGTGCAGCCCGCCGCCGGCAAGATGGCCAAACAGAGTGCCGGCCACATCCAGCACAGGCCGCGAGTTCCAGCAGTATTGCGTTCCATCGCCATTCCTCCGCAGGGGCTGCGGTTTGATTCCTTACGCTGTGCGGCTCAGCCGAACGTCAGCCGCCGCACCCAGTCGAGCAGCGTCAGCGCCACCATGCTCACCGAGGCGAAGACGATCCATCCGTCGCTGGGAAAGCCGATCAGCCATCGCCCACGCACGGCACTGGCCAACAACCACGGCGCGCCGGCCACCGCCAGCAGCGCCAACGCCGTGCCTGCCGCATTGGCGCGCACAGCCGGTCCCAACTCCAAACGCATGACGTGCGCCCACGAGGTGGTCATGCCGCACGAGGGGCACTGCGGCCCAACGAGTGTGCGGAACGTGCATGGAGGTAGTCCCAGTTGGCGATGTGTGCCGTAGCCGGCCGGATTTGGCTTCAGCCAGGCCGCCAACGCGAGCAGGCTGGCCAGTCCAATTCCGACAACGGCGAGTTGCAGCCGCACGGCCACCGTCAGGTGCCGACGCGGTGAGCGAGCGCCAGGTTTCAGATGAGATAACGCGGGAGAGGACGCGGAGAATACCGACGCGCGGCCCGACTCACAAGACGGATTCGCCACGCGATCGTCGCGCGCGGGAATCTGCTGGCGCTGGGACGGTGGCATCGGCAGCAGGTCTCCAAATTGAGCATGACGAACGGCGAACTACACCATTCTTCGCGGCGCAGCGCCCGTGCTTGCTCTTCAATGTACCCGCTCAGACGCCGGTGAAGGGGCCAGCCTGAAAACCGCGTGCTGGAGCTTGGGAGCGGCAATCGTACGCGCACCGCCGCCGTTCAGGCAGTTTCCGGAGTATGCGACTGCGGCTCTGCGGTCGCTGTCAGCCGCTGAGCCTCGGCCTCGTCGACGACTTTGCGGCGGATCGCCGTGGCGCGGCCGGTTACCACGTCGACGTCGACGATCGTGCCATGCAGGCGAACGTCGTCGGATGCCACATCGAACTTCGTCGGATTGAAGGTGCGCGTCGTCTCCAGCACTCGGTCGATGCGGCGACCCAGGATGCTTTCGTGCGGGCCGGTCATGCCCACGTCACATTGAAAGGCCGTACCGCCGGGAAGCACCTGCTCGTCGGCAGTCGGCACGTGTGTGTGCGTGCCGAGCACGGCCGACACGCGGCCATCGAGATGCCGCGCCATGAGCTGCATGTCACTCGTCGCTTCGGCGTGAAAGTCGACCAGGATCACCTTCACGTCGCTCGGCAGTTCGGCCAGAACGCGATCGACCGCTTCCCAGGGACAGTCGACCGGCCGCATGAACACGCGCCCCAACAGACTGATGACGGCCACCTGCGTGCCATCGCGGGCACGAAGCAGCATGTGATCTTTGCCGGGCGCCGAACTGGGATAGTTGGCCGGCTTGACGATGTTGGCTTCCGCTTCGAGTACCGAGGTGATTTCGCGACGGCGATAGATGTGGTCGCCCAGCGTCACGCCGTCGATCCCACAGGATACGAGCTCTCGGTAGTTGGCCGGCGTGATGCCCGAACCAGCGGCGACGTTTTCTCCGTTGGCCACGACGAGATCGAGCTGCTCGGTCTCGATCAGCCGCGGCACCGCGCGGACCACGAGATTACGTCCAGGCTTGCCGACGATGTCGCCGATGAGCATCAGCCGCACGGTGCGTTCCCCAGTGTTTGGCGGGGTTTCTCTGCCTGGCCCGCAACTGCCTACCGCGCGATCTCGGTGATGCGCGTTTCGCGCATGACCGTGACCTTGATCTCTCCCGGATACGTGAGTCGCTCTTCGCACGCTTTGGCGATGTCGCGACAAACTCGGGCCGCCGATTCGTCGCTGGTGTCCTTGGCGCTGGCAATCACGCGAAGTTCGCGGCCGGCGCGAATCGCGTAGGCCTGTTCAATTCCCGAGAACTCGTTGGCAATCGATTCCAGCTCCTCCATGCGCTTGACGTAGTGATCCAGGTTCTCGCGTCGTGCTCCGGGGCGCGAGGCGCTGCAGGCGTCGGCCGCGGCGACAAGTACCGTGTACGGATAGTCAATGCGAATGTCGTCGTGGTGTCCCAATGCGGCGTGAACGACTTCGGGACACTCGCCGTAGCGTTTGAGCAGATCGGCGCCGATTTTGGGATGCCCGCCTTCAGCCTCGTGGTCGGCCGCCTTGCCAATATCGTGGAGCAAACCGCAACGCCGCCCCATATCGCCGTCGAGGCCCAGTTCTTCGGCCATCATGCCGGCGATGAAGGCCACCTCGATCGAATGCCGCAACACGTTTTGGCTGTAGCTGGTTCGCAACTTCAATCGTCCGAGCAGGTCGACGACCTTGTCGTGTACGGCGGCGGTGTCGACTTCCTGCACGGCTTCTTGGCCGGCGCGGCGCAGGTAGGCTTCTTGTTCGGCCTGCGTCTCGGTCACAATCTCTTCGATGCGCGCCGGATGAATGCGGCCATCGGCGATGAGTTTTTCCAGCGAGCGCCGCGCGATTTCGCGGCGTACCATGTCAAAGCCACTCACGATCACCACGCCGGGAGTGTCGTCGATGATCACGTCGATCCCGGTCGCCTTCTCGAAGGCGCGGATGTTGCGACCCTCGCGGCCGATGATCCGCCCTTTCATTTCGTCGTTCGGGATGTCGATCGTGCTGGTCGTCGTTTCGGCCGTATGCGACGCAGCGTAGCGCTGCAGCGACGTGATCAGAATCTCGCGCGACTTCTCTTCGGCCGTTTCGGACAGCCGCTTTTCGTGGGCCATGATGCGGGCCCCCGTCTCGCGCTGCAGTTCGTCGTCCAGCATGGCCAACAGCCGTTCGGTGGCCGCCTCGCGCGAGAGCCCGCTGAGCTCGTGCAGCTTTTGCCGCTGTGAGTCGAGCAGCCCGCTCAGCTCGTCGTTGCGTCGGCCGGTCTCTTCGATTTTCTCGGCCAGGCGCCGCTGATTGGTTTCGACCATCTTCTCCTGCTTGCGAAGCTGGTCGTAGTTCTGCTCGAGCGTGTCTTCTCGCTTGTCGAGCAGGCGCTGTCTTTCGTGCAACTCGTCGCGGACCTTCGTCAGCTCGCGCTCGCCTTCGGCGCGCTGCTGGATCGACATCTCCTTGATTTCCAGTTCGGCCTCGCGCCGCCGCGTTTCGCACTCGCGCTCGGCGTTCGCCAGGATCTCTTGGGCCTTCTTGTCGGCGTCGCGCTGCCGCAGATAGTCGATGCCCTTGATCAAGAGCACTGCCAACACGAAACCGACCGCAGCGGCCGCACCACCCACGAGCACTGGATTATCCACGCCACGCTCCCGCGTCTTCG